>JBGPJC010000005.1:0-57428 GCA_041485165.1 Terriglobia bacterium
CGCCTGGCGTTCACGCGCGAGGGGGCGCACAGCCGTTCGCGCATCCTGCATGCCCAGGGCGATTCCACCGGCCGCGAGATCGCGCGAGCGCTGTTGGCCAGGGCGCGCACGCTGCCCAGCATCCGCTTCCACACCCACGCGGTGACCACCGACCTGTTGCAGGAGGACGGGCGCGTTACCGGCTTGCGCTTCCTGGATGAGAGCTCTCGCTCCGTATGCCGGGTGCACGCCCGCGCCGTGGCCCTGGCGACCGGAGGCCTCGGCCAGGCTTATCCGGAGACCACCAATCCCCCGGTGGCTACCGGCGACGGGATGGCCATCGCTTACGAGTCCGGTGCCGTGCTCTCCGACCTCGAATTTGTGCAGTTTCACCCCACCGCGCTGGCCGTGAAGGGTGCGCCCCGTTTCCTGCTCTCCGAGGCCTTGCGCGGCGAGGGTGGCGTCCTGCGCAACTCCGAGCTGGATCGCTTCATGAAGAGGTACAACGAAGCCGGCGAGCTAGCGCCTCGCGACGTGGTCTCGCGGGCCATCGTCGCAGAAATGGGCCGCACGAAATCCAACTTCGTCTATCTGGACATGACCGACCTGAAAGCGGACTACGTCCAGCAGCGGTTCCCGCGCATCTATTCCACCTGCCAGAGCTACGGCGTGGACATCACCAGCGACCTGATCCCGGTGCGCCCGGCAGCGCATTACGCCATGGGCGGAGTGAAAACCGACCTGCATGGCCGCGCGACTCTGACCGGGCTCTACGCCGCCGGGGAGACCGCGGCCACGGGCGTACATGGCGCCAATCGCCTGGCCAGCAATTCCCTGCTCGAAGGGCTGGTGTTCGGCGCGCGAACGGGGAAGGCGATGCTCGCCGAAGCTCCTGCGGGAAAGGCTCAGAAGTCGGCCGCGCGCAAGGCGACGCCGCCATCTGGCGAAAACCCCGGCCCCACACCGGCCGGTGAGAATCCCCCCGCGGAAGGCGCACTCCACCAGATCCAAACGATTTTGTGGAAAGAGGTCGGCATCATGCGCGACGGCCGAGACCTGGCGAACGCCGTCGAGCAACTCGCTGCCCTCGAAGTGTCTCGGCCGGATCCGGCCGAGCGGCACGCGCTCGAACTTCATAACATCTGGACACTCGCCCGGCTGATGGCCCGGTCAGCGTTGGCGCGGGAGGAAAGTCGCGGGGGGCACTACCGTACCGACTTTCCTTACCGCGACGACGAGAAATTTCAGAAGCACTCCCTGGTGTCGCGGGGGAGCAAAGTCAGCTTCGCGTAAAGGCTGAGCCGGTCAGTTTTCCTGGAGTGCGGCGGCTCGCCGTCGCGCCGTTCCCCGGACCAAGCTTGCGCCAAGGCGACTCAGCGTGCGGTTAGGTTGCAAGGCGAGTTTTAGCCTGTAACGGCGGCAGGAAAGCGCCGATAGAGCCGGCGCCCTCCTGCCGCACTCCAAGGCCTTCGGGCTGCACGTCGTAGAATTGGGCCAAGGAATTATCGGCGAAATTTCTTTTCAAGCGCGGGCAGAGTTTCCAGCAGGACGTGTCCTACAACCCCCAAGCTGCGCGGGCTGATTTTGTCCAGTGTATCTTCCGTGGTGTGCCACGGCGGATGACCAACGTAATCGCCGGCGATCAAATCCACAGCGGCGACCTTGCGGTGAATAAACGGGAGGTGGTCGTCTTCGATGGCAGTAACTTCTTTCACAAAAATCTTTGAATAGCCCAGCCGCGCGGCGGTTCTCCAGACCAGATTCGTGAGCCACAGCGTAGAATTGCTCTCGCGCATTACTTTCAGCTCGCGGTTGCCTACGATGTCGGCCAGCAACACAGCCTTGACGCGCGCCAGCTCGCCGGAATTGGCCAGACGCGCGGCGAGTTCCCGGCTGCCGTAGACGCTGTCGGTATCCGTCCAACTCACCTGAGCCTCTTCCCCGTCGAGAAAAGCAATCCAGATGGAAAGCGCGCGCGCGGTCTTTTGCGATGACACGTTGCACAGCACCCGGGCCAGCTCCAGCAACACGCCGGTGGACGACCCGCCGTCATTCGCGCCCACAAAGCCAGGCATCCGCAGAGTGTCGTAATGGGTCAGCAGCAACACCACGCGGCGGCCGCTGCCCGGTACTTTGGCCACGATGTTCTTCATGGCCACCTGGCCGATGGGCGTCGAGGCGGTGAAGTCGTCTTCCTCCACCGCGCACCCGTAAGAGCGCAGCTCGCCGCGGATGTAGGCCTGCGCGCGGCGAATGCCTTCCGAAGCCGACGGGCGCGGGCCAATCTCCACCAGCCTGGCAACATGAGCATAGGCGCGGGCAGCGTCGAATCCCCCGGTTTTTTCCGGGGGCAGGGGCGCATCAGCGGAAGAAAATGCCGGGAGGGAAGGAGGTGTAGACGCCTGCGCGGCGGTCACCTTGGGTGCCGGTGGAGCGCTGGAGCATCCCGCAAGAATCACACCCAGGGCAAACAGGGAAACCGCGCTGTATCGCAACGGCCTGCTGGCTGGTTTGCTCGTGCTGCGGATTGATGATGCCGGCCTCATATCCATACACGCCGCCACGGAAGAACCCCTCGCGGCCCCGGAAGATTACCAGTGGAGAGCGCTACTGAGAAGCTGCGGCGCGCGCCAGCTCATCCTTGGAGCGATTTTTCTTCTTGCGCACTACCAGCGCGGATACGCCGATCCCCACAAAGTAGAGCACGATCATCGGAGCCATGAAAATCAACATGGTCAATGCGTCGGTAGTTGGCGTGGCGATGGCGGCGACGACGGCGATAATCAGGATGGCGTAGCGCACATTTACCCATAAAAATTTCGGCGTGACCACACCGAACAGACTGAGGAAGAAGATCAGGATGGGAAGCTGGAACACCAGACCCAGACCGATCAGGATGATCAGCGACAGGTCAAAATATTCGTTAATGCTGATCATCGGCGTGAACGGCCCCTTGATGCCCAGCAGGAACTTCAGCGAGGTCGGGAGCATGATGTAGTAGCCGAACGCCGTGCCGCACAGGAACAGGACCATCGCCGAGCCAATGAACCACGCCACGGCGCTGCGCTCGTGCCGGTATAGCCCCGGAGCGATGAAGAGCCACACTTGGTAGAGAACGAACGGCAGGGCCAGCACCAGGCCCAGGTAAAGGCCCACGGTGATGTAGAGGGTTATTGGACCAATAGGGCTGGTGTAGATCAGCCGGTCGATCACATGGGCGTCGCGCAGCGCCTTGAGCATCGGCTCGGCCAGGAAACCGAAAGCCCGGTCGGAGACAGTCAGTCCTACCACCAACCCCACGCCGATGTAGGCCAGAGAATGCAGCAGGCGCTTGCGCAGCTCGATCAGATGCTCCAGAAAACTCATCCGTGCGGTGAGGTCTTCTTCCGGACTGCGTGGCGGTGTCGGATCAGGAGTGTCGGGCATCGGCTTCCGTGGGGGGCTCGGATGGAGTCACCGCCAGGGCTTCGGCGGGATGGGTGTCCTCCGGTGGCGGCAAAGAGCTTTCCGGTGCCGGCAGAGTCCCCACGGCTATCGCCCCCGAGGGCTCGGGGAGTTGCGCGGTGGAGGCTGCTTGCAGGGCGGCTAGGCGTTGCTTTTCCTGGGTGTGGCGCTCAAGGTCCTGCAGCTCCTGTTCCATCATCCGGCGAAAATCCATCGAAGCACGGCGGAAATCAGACAGCGCCTTGCCAAGCTGGCGGGCGAGCTCGGGGAGCTTCTCCGGGCCAAAGACCAGCAGGGCCACAATGAAGACGATCACGATATGGGAAATACCAAACATTTGAAACCTACCTCACCCTGTCGAGCATCATAGTCAACGGCGCAGTGGAGTGTCAAACCAGCGGGGAGGAACGGCGGCAGGGACTGCCTCAGAGGACTCGGTGACCACAGCGAATACTGCAAAGAGATCGAGCAGACTCTGTACTCTGTTTCCTATGCGCTCTCTGTGCTCTCTGTGTTATTCGGCCCTGTCTTGAGCGGCGCGAGCCGTAGCAAGGCCTGTGCTATACTGGAGATTGATTAGCTCAATGGCCACGAAAACCAAGAAAAGCTCCCGCGGCTTCCTCCTGGCTGGCGCAGTCATCATCTTTTCCGCCCTCTTTGGCGGAATGTATGCCTCCTCGGTGCGCGCCACCGCCGGCGACGTCAACGACTACCAGGACTCCATCCGCACTTTTACCCGCGTCCTGGCCATCGTGCAGCAGAACTACGCCGAGCCGGTGGACACCGACAAAGCCATCTACAACGGGGCCATACCGGGCATGCTGCGCGTGCTTGACCCCCATTCGACTTTCTTCGATGCCCGCGCCTTCAACCTGATCCGCGAGGACCAGCACGGCAAGTACTACGGCGTGGGCATGCAGGTGGCGCCGCGCGACAACCACACCGTGGTCATGGCCCCGTTCGTCGGCTCGCCCGCCTACCGCGCCGGAATTCGCCCGGGCGACATCATCGTAAAGGTGGACGGCAAGCCGTGCGACGGCCTGACCACTTCGGAGGTCGCCGACCTGCTCAAAGGGCCGAAGGGGACCGTGGTCCACATTGCCATCGGCCGCGAGGGCACTCCCGAGCCGCTCGAGTTCACCATCATCCGCGACGAGATCCCGCGCCATGGCGTGGACAACCCGGTCATCATCCGGCCGGGCATCGGCTATATCCGCGTGACCGCGTTCAATGAAGTGACCGACACCGAGTTGCGCGCAGGATTGCGCGACCTGAATTACTCCGAGCTGCACGGCCTGATCCTGGACCTGCGCGGCAACCCCGGGGGCCTGCTGAACGAAGGCGTGGCCGTCGCTGATGTGTTCCTGGACAAGAACCAGTTGATCGTTTCGCACCGCGGGCGCGCCTCCGCGGAACGCCGCTACCACGCCCTGCGGGGCAATGGCGGGACCACTGTGCCGCTGGTAGTGCTGATGAACAGCAGCAGCGCCTCGGCGTCGGAAATCGTCGCCGGAGCCATCCAGGACCACGACCGCGGCCTGATTGTCGGTGAAAACAGCTTCGGCAAGGGGCTGGTGCAAACCGTTTTCCAACTCAGCGAGAACTCCGGTCTGGCCCTGACCACGGCGCGCTACTACACCCCCAGCGGCCGGCTGATCCAGCGCGATTACAAGACTGTTTCGCTGTGGGACTACCACTACAACCGCAAAGGACCCGACCAGCCCACTGAGATCAAGCTAACCGACAGCGGGCGGCAGGTCTATGGCGGCGGCGGCATCTCCCCGGACGTGGTCGTCGCCACCCCGAAATTCAACCGCTTCCAGGAAACGCTGCTGCGCCAGCGCATCTTTCTGCCATATGAAATTGGCGTCGGCGATTTTGCCACGCACTACCTGGCGGAGAAGCCGGCGATCTCCCGGGATTTTGTCGCTGACGACGCGGTAATCAACGATCTCCGGCGATATCTCGAAAAGCAGCACGTCGCGTACACCGAAACGGACATCAGCGAGAATCTCGACTGGATCAAGCGCAAGATCAAGCGCGAGCTGTTTGTCTCCCTCTTCGGCCTGGAAGAAGGCTTCAAGGTCGAGCTGGAGAACGACGTCCAGGTGCAGAAAGCCATCGAACAGCTCCCCCAGGCCCGCGCGCTGTACGAAAACGCGCGCAAGGTCATCGCCCAACGGACCAGCGGCACGCCCGGCCGCTGACGGTTCCGCTTCCCTGCTCCGCTTCGGCGCTTGCAGCCATCTCGCCGAGTCTCTACAATAAATTATCCGTGGGCCGCTAGCTCAGCTGGGAGAGCGCCTCGTTCGCAACGAGGAGGTCGTGGGTTCGAATCCCATGCGGTCCACCAGTTTTCCCCCGCAAACGAGAGAGCGTCCCAGTCTACCGGGAAGGTCGTGGGTTCCCCGCCTAGGCGGGCCATGCGGTCCACCAGTCTTCCTCCCGCCATCGAGAGAACGTCCCGGTGCGCCGGCCAATGCCGGCATTGAGTTTTCGCCCCCGCCTTGCTGCCTGGCGCGAATCGGGTTAACATCGCGTTTGGCGTCTTAAGGTTAGGGCGCCGCGTCCGGCCTGCTCGTTGCACGACGGTTCGGAACACTCTCCACCACGAAGGGTTGATGCGAGACCACTCAGATTTACGAGCCAGCCCGCGCGTTCCTGCAAAGATCGGCCTTCTGGTTGAAGGCCGGGACCGCAACCACCAACCGGTTTCCGAAGAGACCTCCACACTTCTGATCAATCATGCCGGCGCGCTGATCGCCCTGGCGGCGGAGTTCCAATTGAACGACCGTGTCAAGGTGACCAATCACGGCTCGGGCGTCACTGCGCCCTGCCGCATCGCCTGGCGCAGCGTGGCCCAGCTCAACGGAAGATGGAGTTATGGGATCGCCCTGCTCGATTCCATCGGCAGCTTCTGGGAAAAGTAAGACCCAGCCGCCCTGCTCTGCTTTCCCTTCAGCAATCTGTCAGGGTGCGACGGGCTTCTGGAACTGCGCGGCATCGATGACCACATTGTGCTTCACTTCAGTAAACGTCACCGTCCAGGTGGCCTTTGGATCGACGTGGCGCAGCCGAGAGGGGATGTGCACACCGTCAAGAGTGGAATAGCTTTCGTAATACTGCTCGACATTCAGCTTTCCATCCGGCGTCGGCTCCACCCCGTCGTGGCGCAGCAATAGGAATGTTTCCGTGTCGAAGTAAAAGGTCTCCGGCGATTCGCCTGCCGGCGTGGCTTCGAGCACCCAGGCGGTCCGGTCGCCAACCTTGGCCTTGCCAGTGACACGCCGCTGCGGATACAGCTCGCGAAAACGCAGATCGTGGAAAAATTGGCTGTGGCGGACGAACTGGTGGAATTCTTCTCCGGCCATTTCCCGCAGGCCGAAGTTGGGGTCCAATGCCCATGCTGTCTTGCCGTCGTAACCCTGCTTGAAGTCCCCGATTTCCGGGATGCGCACCAGAGAGCAGAAGTGGTCTGGCGCAGCGGCGTAAACCTCTGCCGTGCCGGTGATCCCCAGCGCAGGCAGTTCGAAGGTCCCCTTCATCACCCGGCTGGAGAGTTTATGGATCGCCGCGGCGCCTCCCTGGGCCTTGACGGCGGAATCGAGCAGTTGCTCCGCCGTGGGGACAGGTTCCGTGCCTTCCTTTACGGGCGATTTGGCCGGGGGCCGGGAGGTGGACTGAGCGACCGCACTCGCAGTTAGAAGAATCGTCACCAGCGCGGCCAAAAGAACTTGCTTCATGATCGGTCCTTCTTCCTTCACGCCATCACCGCCACCCGCAATCATTCTGCCGCAATTCTACTTGGATGCAACCAGCGCTAAGGTGTTTGCCGACGCCCACGATTTTCGCGTCATGGATTGATCGGAGTACGCGCTCCATCGAACAAACGGTTTTCTCTGCGCCCTCTGTGTTCTCTGTGCTCTCTGCGTTCTCTGTGTTAATTCCTTCCTTTCCCCATCTCACCCCAACGCAGCCTTCCAGGCCTCAACGTATTTATAGCCCGTCCCGGTGTTGAACAGCACCACAGTTTCCTCCGGTTTGAGCCAGCCTCTCGCCCGCAACTTGCGCGCAGCAACCACCGTTGCCGCCCCCTCGGGCGCGGCAAAGATGCCTTCCGCCTCGGCCAGTTCCCTGCCCGCCGCCAGCATCTCCTCATCGCTCACCGCAAGCGCCGTCCCGCGCGTGTTGCGCACCGCAGCCAGCACCTCGCGGTCGGCAAACGGTTTCGGCACGCGCAAGCCGGAGGCAATGGTCGCGGCGGCGTCCCAGAACTCGATGTTTTGCGCCTTGGACTCAAATGCCTGCACCACTGGGGCGCATCCGGACGCCTGCACCACCACCATGCGCGGCCGCCCCGCGCCGATCCAGCCCATAGCCTCCATTTCCTCAAACGCTTTGACCATGCCGATCAGCCCCACGCCCCCGCCGGTGGGATAAACAATCACCTCGGGCAGCTTTCCGCCGAATTGCTCCCACAGTTCGTAGCCCATGGTCTTCTTGCCCTCGACGCGATAAGGCTCCTTCATGGTCGAAACTTCGAACCAGCCCTCGGGTTGCTTATGTTCGGCCACATATTTGCCGCAGTCGGATATCAGTCCGTCGAGCTTGCGGACGTCTGCGCCGAATGCCTGGCACTCCAGGACATTGGCCAGTGGTGTGTCCGTAGGCATGACCACCACGGCACGCAAACCTGCGCAGGCGGCGTATGCGGCCATCGCGCCGCCGGCGTTTCCGGCGGTCGGAATGGCCAGAGTCTTTGCCCCCAGCGCCCTGGCCTGCGTGACCGCCGCGGCAAGACCTCGCGCCTTAAATGAGCCGGTGGGGTTGAGCCCCTCGTCCTTGACGTAGAGGTTTTCGAGGCCCAGCCGACCGCCCAGCCGCGCGCATCGCAGCACCGGCGTCATCCCCTCGCCGAGTGTGACCCGCTCGCCTCCGGGCAACACTTCCTCGTAGCGCCACATGTTGCCGGGCCGCTGGCGCAGGGATTCGAGTGTCAGGGTCTTTGCCGCAGTGGCCAGGTCGTAGCGCGCAAAGAGAGTCTTGCCGCAGTCACAGACGTTTCGAAGCTGGTTGCAGGGATAATTCGTCTTACACTGGGAGCACTCCAAGTTCGTGATCGTCGTGGGCATAAACGCCGAGTCTAGCACACGCGGCACAGGCCGCAGTCGGGGCGTGATGGCAGTCGCAGCGGCCGCTTTCCGCAAGAGGAAAGCCAAGAACAGGTCTTGCGGTAGAATGGCACGTGGCCATCCGACTGATTGGGATTGATATTGACGGAACGCTCCTGGACAGTAGCTGGCAGATTCCCGAAGCCAACCAGCGCGCCATCTCCGCGGCCATAGACCGCGGCATCGAGGTCGCCCTGGTCACCGGACGGCGCTACGACTTTGCCATGCCCATCGCCAGCCGGATTTCCTCTCCCCTGACGATGATGGTCAACAACGGCGCGGTGATCCGGGCGAAAACGGGCGAGACGTTCCATCGCCAACTCCTGGACCGCGAGGCGGCCAGGCGCGTCCTCGCGGCCACCCGCGACTACCGCCCGGGGACCACCGTGGTCTTCGACCGCCCGCGGGAGAATCAGATAATCTTCGAGTCTTTGGACTTGAGCAACAATTCTCGCCGCGATTACTGGGAGCGCAACCGGCAATACATCGGCGAGGCCAGCCCGCTTGAATCCTGTCTCACTGAAGATCCCATCCAGGTGATGTTCACCGGCGGTTTTGAGGCCATGCGCGACGTCGCCACGCTTCTGCGCACAATTGAAGGCGGGGATGGAATAGCGGCGAAAGATTTTTCCGTGTTCGTCACCGAGTACCAGGAAAAGGACTTCTCGCTGGTGGATATCCTTCACCCACGCGCATCCAAGGGCCGCGCGCTGGAAACTTGGGCGCAGATGCGCGGCTACCGGCGCGAGGAAGTAATGGCCATCGGGGACAACTTGAATGACCTGGAGATGCTGGAGTTTGCCGGCGTGGCCGTGGTGATGGGCAACAGCGTCCCCGAAATGAAGCGTTCCGGCTGGCTCCTCACCGGCACCAACGACGAAGCCGGCGTCGCCACCGCCATCGAAAAATACGCCCTCCCCACCCCCTAAATTGTCACCGAGGTTTTCCTGGGGTGCGGCGGCTCGTCGCCGCGATTTTGGAACGACAGTAGTTGACCTCGCATCGGTGGGCAAACCCCGCGGCGGCGAGCCGCCGCACTCCAGGAAACCAACACAACCCCATCCCCCTCAAATTACCTGTAGAATCGAATCTGCCAGGAGGCCCCTCTCTTGACCGCCAAACACAGCATCGCGCGATCTTGTACTCCCGGCATGTTTCTGACTCTCCTCTTCCTCGCCGCTCCGGCAGCAATAAGCGCCGAAACCATCGTCCTCCGCAACGGCCAGCGCCTTGCCGTCACTGGGTACGAACGCCGCGGCGACACCATGCGTTTACAGGTGAACGGTGGCGCGGTGGATGTTCCCTCCTCGCAGGTGGTGTCCATCGAGCCCGAGGAAATCTTCACGGCAGTGAAGCCCCTGCCGGAACCTACCCTCGAGGAATCGATCCGCGACGTGGCCGGGCGCAACCAACTGGATCCTGACTTCGTCGCCAGCGTGATTTCCGTGGAATCCGGCTTCAATCCTCGTGCCGTCTCGAAGAAAAACGCGCGCGGCCTGATGCAACTTGTCCCGGGAACGTCGGCGCGTCTCGAGGTTAAGGATGTCTTTGACCCGCGCCAGAACCTGGACGGCGGCGCGCGCTACCTGCGCGAGTTGCTCGACCGCTACGGCCAAAACACCGCCCTGGCGCTGGCCGCCTACAATGCCGGCCCCGGCCGAGTGGACCGCGAGCGGGGGATCCCTTCCATCCGCGAGACTCGTGACTACGTGGCGCGGGTTCTGCGCGAGTGGCGCCGGCGCAAGGCCAACGCAGAGAAGGAAAAATCAAATCGGATGGTTCCGGCGGAAACGTCGCCTCGAACGAAGGCGACCAAGAACTACTGAGGCGGCTGCGAGATAGGCGCCGGCTGCGGGGGATTCTGTCCGCCGGGGAATGGATTGGGCTGAACGCTGGAAGCGCCACCCGGTCCGGCATCGGCCATGGGATCCCAGATAAATTCCCACTCGTTGTACTTCCCGAATCCCTTGTAGAACTTCAAAGAGTTCCGATTCACTTTGCTGCCGACTCCAATCAAGTTGCCGCCAAACACCTGTCCCTGGACCGTGCCCGCGCCCTGGATGGCCTTGTTAGGCGCCGTGGGAGGCTGAGAAGTCACGGGGACTCCCTGCTGGCCCGCCAGCGAAGTATCATCGGGCGAAGAAGCCAAGTCTTGCGGATCGGGAGGCGCATCCGGAACCGGACGAGGTGGAGGCTGCGGAAGAGGGTTGGGGGCCGGCTTCCCCGGCCCAGGCAGAATGTTCTGGGCGCCAAGTGGGTTGAGTCCGGCAGTAAGGCGCGTGACGCTGCCAATCAATTGACCCATGGGCCCCACGTAGATCATCCGCCAGGAGCCGTCCTCGCGATTCATCACGTCCTTGTAGGGTTTACGCAGGAAGTGCAGGTTGTTCTGACCCTTGTTGAGATCCTCCAGCGATTTGGGGAAGCGTCCGAACTTGCGGTAGTACAGGCGGATGCCGCGGACGTATTGCTCGCCGCGCCAGATCGTTTCTTCCTCTTTTTCGCGGCGTCCCTGGGTCAGCAAGCGCGGGACGGCCACGCTGGCGCCCAGAATCATGATCGCGGTGAAGAACACTAACGTCAGCAGCGCATAACCCGCTTCCTGCCTGCGCGAGATGCGGCTCGACGTTGCCCGGCGGCGAATTGGGGTGAATCGCATTCGCATCATCCCTGCGGTGGCTGAGAGCCCGCCGGCTGATCGAGAGAAAGCGTGGCCCGGCGGCCCGTGGAGATCTCTTCCAGGTCGGAGGTGGTGTTGCCGATTCGCAGCACACGGAAACGGGTCAGAATGGTTTCGCCTTCGGAAGCGATGTAGACCTCGTCACCATTGGTGAAAAAAGCCCGGCGCTTGCCCGAATGCGTATCGGCGGCGTAGCCGTAAAACTTAAACGGTAATTCCAGCGGCGGCGGGCCGGTGGGCTGCTTAATGATCGGTTGCGGCGGCGTGGCGCTCGGCTTCGGCCGCGGCGGAGGCGGCGGTTCGGCGCTGAAGATGTTGCGGTGCACCCCCGGGTACACGGTCACGTGGATCTCTTCCAGACGGGCGATGCGCAGGACGGGGTCGGCCACGGCCAGGGGCTCGTACTTGTCGTCGGGGAGAAGCCCGGTCGCCAGGGTTGCCCCGCTACGCGAGTCATAGAGCAGGACCAGACCCAGCACGCCGAGCAATCCCGCCAGCCAGTAAGTTTTTGTGCGCTGCTTCATTTTCAGGACCGGAAAAACGTCCGCATGGCCAGATTCAGTTTAATCTTTTTCTCCGTGCCGGATACCAGCGCGAAGGAATCGAGCAGGTAGAGGCGATCGGAGCGCTCCAGGCCGTTGATGAATTTGGCCAACGAAGGATAATCGCCCTCGACGGTGGCAGTGACTTCCACTTCGACGATGCCGCGCCTCTCCACCTCGCGTTGCTTGTATCCGATGTTACTTGCCGGGAGTCCGGCGTCGCTGGCGATCTTGCCCAGATCGGCGACCACCGCGGAATAGCCGGACGGAGCGGGCAGCAGCCGCTCAGCGAAGAAGCTGTCACACTGCTTCTCGACGTCGGGCAGCCGGAGGCGAATGTCCTGCGCGCGGGCGACGTCCTGACCCATCACGCGGTGGAGTTCACGCAGGCGCTCGAAGTCGCGCAGTTCGCTGTCGGGGTGCAGGCCGGCGGAACGCCAGACGAGCACCAGAAGAACGACGTCGGCCGCCAGCAAGATCGCGAGGGCGCGCCGCACCCACATCCTGCTCCCGGAGAGCGGTTTCATTTCGCCTCCGCCTTGTACTGGGCCACCAGCTCCAGCAGCACCCGGTCGCCCTCCTCGGAGTGCGCCGGGCGCTGCTCGGAGACCACCAGCAGCTTGGTGAATTCGGGCGAGGATTCCAGAGTCTTGAGGAATTCGAGCTTCCCTTTATCGTTCTGCGCTCCGACCACCATCTTGAGCTCGACGTGGCCGGAGACCATGTGCGGGGCCAGGCTGACCACGCGCACGCCCACGGGCAGCTCGCGCTCCAGGTCGATAAAGATCTTCGTCCACGGGAAGCTCCGTTGGTCGATCAGGGCGTTTAGAAACGCGGCGCGCTCCATCACCCGGCGTGTCTCCGGACTTTCGAAAAATTTCGACAGCTCAGTTCGCTCTTTGCGGAAACGCTGAATATCGGCCTCGAGGCGGGCGATTTCCGCGCGGCGATGGCGAGATGCCCGCCAATCGGAAGCCATGCGGGCACCGAGGAAGATAAAGAGCAGCAGCGCGGGCAAGCCGGTGGCCAGCGCCGCAGCGAGAAAGCGCCGCTGGTTTTCGAGCGGGGTGGTGGAGAGATTGAGCCGAGGTCTCATGGTCGCGCGTCTTTCAGTTGCCCCATCCCCTCAGCCCGCACGGTGAGCCATCCAGCCCACCAGGGCATCGAATTGACGGTCCACCAACGCGCGGGCATCACCGGCCAGCCGCTCTTCCAAAGCGCCGGAGGCCAGGAGCGGCGACACCGAACAGCCCAACTCGCGCTCCACCGCCTCGCGAAACTCCTCATAGCGTTCCGCAAAGCCGGCCATGCGCACTTGCTGGACCGCCTCGCCCCAGGTGTCCTGGTAGTAGGCGGACGCGGGATAAAGCTCGTCGAGCACGCTCTGCGGAGCGAGGGCATCGGCCCCCGCGGACATTTCCGAGCACCGGTATACGGCGAGGACGCCGCGCCGAACGATTACCGTGGTCAGGGTACGTCCGGCAAGCCGAGCCAGCAGCGACGGGCGGCTGTCTTCGACCAGTGGCAATGTAGCCAGCGTTGAGCTCAGGACCACGCGCGGAGACCTTCCCGCAGCCTCGAGCAACTCCTCATACTGCCTGACGATGCGCTGGCGCGCCACAGCGGCGAGCACGTCGACAACCTTGGCCCCGGCGCCGGCGGCCCCTTCCGCCGAGCGCGCGCTCGAAGGACCGGCGGACTGCACCATGTAGGAAACCACGGTCTCTTCCACGTCGAAGGGCACGCTTTTCTTCAAGCGCCAGCGGAGCAGCGCGATAGCTTCTTCAGAGCGGCGCGGGAATTCGTCAAACTGCAAAAGGAAAACGCGCACCACCTGGTCGGGGACAACTACAGCCAATTCAGTGCTGTGGCCATCGACGCGCTCGAGGACGCGCCCCACCGCCGCGCGCACCGCGCCCGCGTCGATGATGTTTGGCTCGACCGGCGATGGCGCCACGGCACCCGCCGGGAGCGGCTCGAAGGCGTGGGCTTCCAGCGCCATCCTCCTCCGCGCACCGCGCACCCCAGCCACACCGCCCGCAGAAATTTCGATAGCCACGCCCGGATGAGGCATCTGGTCAAGCCAATCGAGCAAACGAGAAGTGGCCGGCGAGCCGGCGAGGGGTGATGGACCCCGGCTGATCATCGGACTGGTCATCGCAGGCCGGGATTTCTACTCAATGAAGGTCACCTTGTTGATCTCCGACAGAGTAGTGAGCCCGGCGCGAACTTTTGCTACTCCGCTGTCGCGCAGGAAGGTCATGCCCTGCTCGCTGGCCGCGCGCTTGATCTCACTGGTCGGCCGGCGATCGATGATCATCTCCCGAATGCGATCGGAAAGGTCGAGCAACTCGTGGATGGCCGTCCGGCCGCGATATCCGGTTCCGGAGCACTCCAAACACCCCTTGCCCAGGTAAAACACCGTGCCTTCCCAATCTTTCTCCTTCAGGCCGGCCTTTTCGAGTTCCTGGCGGGTGTACTTGACCTGTTCGCGGCAACTGGTGCAGATCAGGCGGACCAGCCGCTGCGCCAGAATGCAGTTGAGCGCGGAGACGAAATTGTAGGGCTCGACGCCCATGTTGATGAAGCGGCCGATCACGTCGGTGACGTTGTTGGCGTGCACGGTGGTGAACACCAGGTGCCCGGTCAGCGCCGACTGGATGGCAATCTGCGCCGTTTCGTTGTCGCGAATTTCGCCGACCATGATCTTGTCCGGGTCATGCCGGAGGATGGAGCGCAGCCCGCGTGCGAAAGTAAGGCCTTTTTTCTCGTTCACCGGGATCTGGGTAATGCCGCGGATCTGGTATTCGACCGGGTCCTCGATGGTGACGAACTTGTCCTCGTCGGTCTTGATTTCATTGATGGCGGCGTAGAGCGTAGTGGTCTTGCCCGAGCCGGTCGGTCCGGTGACCAGCACCATCCCATAGGGTTCGCGGATGTACCGCCGGAAATTCTTCAGGTTGTCCTCGTCGAAGCCGACCACGTCCAGCGTCAGGTTGTGAAACTTTTCGCTCAGCGTTTCCTTGTCCAGGACGCGCAGGACGGCGTCTTCGCCGTGGATGGAAGGCATGATGGAGACGCGAAAATCGATGTAACGCCCCTTGTAGCGCACGCGGAAGCGCCCGTCCTGCGGGACGCGGCGCTCGGCGATGTCCAGCTCGCTCATCACCTTGATGCGGGAAATCACCGTGGAGTGGTACTCCTTGGCGATGGAGCGCATGGCGTACACCAGGATTCCGTCAATGCGATACTTGACGGCAACCTCGGCGTCGCGAGTCTCGATGTGAATGTCGCTGGCGCGGCGCTCCAGGGCGGTGAAAATGATGGTGTCCACCAGGCGAACGATGGGGCTGATCTCGGAGTCCCGGGCCAGGCGGTCGAGGGCGATGGATTCGTCGGCGTCCTCATCGGTGACCACCTGCAGCGTGAAACCCTCGGTGGCCTGCTCCAGCACGCGCTGTGATTGCTCGGTGCGTTTCAGCAGATCGCTGATTTGCCGCGCCGTGGCCACCTTGATCACCAGCTTGCGGCCCAGCAGGAGTGAAAGCTCGTCGGTCTGCAAGAGCTGGCTGGGGTCGGCTACCGCCACCACCAGGGAATTGTTGTGGCTCTCCAGCGGCACGAAATTGTAGCGGAACATCAGGTCCGCAGGGATCGAGCGGAAAAGCTCGGCGTCGATGCGCTGTTCAAGCAGGTCGACGAATGGGCAGCGGTAGCGCTCCGCCAGCCTCTGGGTGCGCACACGGGCCTGCTGTTCGTCAACAACCGCCGGGGTGTCCGGATTTCGGTCAGAGCTGGTCATTTCACCTATCCGCCCACTCCGCCCGCCGAGAGACTGAAAATTGGCAGGTACAGGGCCAGTAAGATCAGAAATACCACAATCGCCATGAAGATTAAAATGAGCGGCTCGATGATCGCGACCAGCGTGGCAAGCCGCGTGCCCACCTCTTCCTCAAAGAAGTCGGCCACGCTGGCGAGCATCTGCGAAAGAGCGCCGCTGGCCTCGCCGACCTGGACCATGTCGATAGCCAGAGCCGGCACCAGATGCGTCCCGGCCAATCCCGCCGAAAGCGACTGGCCCTCGCGCACTCGTTCCGCGGCGTTTCGCAAGGCCTCCGAGAAAAGCCGGCTGCGCACCGAACCGGCAGCAGTTTCCATTGCCGTGACCAGCGGGATGCCCCCGGTCAAGAGCGTTGAAAGCGTGCGGCACAATTGTCCCACCTGGAACTTCAGCCAGATGTCGGCGAGAACCGGGAGGCGAAGCTTTAATTTGTCCATGGCATAGCCGCCGCGGTCGGTGCGCGACCACACCGCTGCCGCGAAACCCGACAGCGCCAGCAACACCACCCCCGCCAGGATGTGGAAGCGGAAACGCGTGGCCAACTCGGTCACCACCTTCGTGATCCACGGCAGGTCGGCATGCAAGTCCTCATAGAGCCGGGCGAACTGGGGGATCACGTAGGTCGCGATGTACGTAAGGATGATGATCGCGGCTGAAATCAGAAAGGCCGGGTAGATCAGTGCCGCCACGATTTTCTTGCGCAATCCGGAAGTCACCCGCTGGTAGGCGATATAGGACTTCAGAACTCCCCCCAGGTTGCCGCTGCGCTCGCCGGCTAGAAGCGAGGTGGTATAGACCCGGTCGAACATGCCCTGCTGCTCAAAGGCCTCAGAAAGCAGGGCGCCCTTGCTCACGGAGTCGCGGACTTCGCGCAGGATGGGGCGCAGCCGGGGAGCCGCGGAGCGTTCGGCGAGCAAGTCCAGGGCCTTGAGGATCGGCAGCCCTGCGCCAATCAAAGTGACAAACTGTTGGTTGAAGATCAGGAACTCGCTGCCGCCAAAGCTCTTGGCCCTGCCCCGGCCGGTGCCATCGAGAGCGCTGGCAAGCACGCCGCGGGATTCCACGGAATAGACCAGCAGACCACGGTCGCCGAGCTTCTGGCGCGCTTCCTGCTCAGACTGGGCGGCCTCGCGCTCTTCGAAGATGTGCCCCGCGGCGTCGCCAACCCTACAGACAAACTCCGGCATCCTGCCCCCACGCTGGGAATGAACTCCATCGCAGTGTAACACCTGTAAAGATGCGGAGAAAGCGAGCCCGAGGTGCCTGGCCTTAGTCGGTTACCGGTCACCTGCCTGGGAGGGCCGGCCGAAGAGCGGAGGTGCAAGGTACTTGCCCTGTGGAAGGGTCAGGGGTTCAGGGCTTCCACCGTGGCGCCATCCACAATGGCGACCCCCGGAGGAGCTTGAAAATGGAAGAGCGCCTCGCCGATGGGTACGTTCTCCTCCCAGTTGGCAAATCGGAATTCTGTCTCAATGTCTCCGGGCTGGCGCACCACAATCCTGGCCAGGAGGTGCTCGGGAGTCACCTCTACGATGGCCTCCTGGAAACCAGCCCCGGAGGATTTTGGCAGGCAGCGCAAAGCGACATCCTGCGGCGCAAGGACGTGGACATCAGCGAGCTCGACACGACGGCAGAAGCGTCCCAGGCGGGCTTTGCCGGTGAGAAACGCCAGCGGGACGCGCGCGTCGTCCGTCTCTTTGACCTTGGCGCGGGTGACGCTGCGATCCGCAGGAACGTAGAACCACACCCATTTGCCGTCCGACACGAACAGCTTGATCTCCGGAGATTCGTACTCCCAGCGCATCCGCCCGGGCCGCTCAAAATAGACCGTCCCGGCTTCGATCTCGTGAACCCGCTTCCCTTCCGAACGCCGCTGGAGAAAGGTGGCTTTCAGAGATTTGGCAGCTTGATACCTGGCCTCAAGACCTCGGATGATGGCGCTCAAGTCTGCGCGCGCTGCTGTTTGAGGAGTGGGTGGTCGCGAGACGGAGGAGGCTAGTCCCACAAAGGCGGCAATAATTACGAGAAAACCAGCTCGCCAAACCGCGGATGGCCGGGGCAAGGGGATTGGCGGCTTCATTCTGGCGCGCAATTCTACCCGCAGGTGCCGCAGCAGGAATAACGACCCAACAGGATGTCCATCTCGCACAGTAGTAACAATTCTCTCACGCGAGAAGATGAAGGAACAGGGCAAGCGATGGGGAGCGGCGCAGAAGAGAGACCGGCATCGAGCCAGCGATCACCCCAGCGCGCAAGAACCACCGATGAGGACAGAAACCTTGCGCGCTAACTCGCGCCTAGCCTATGGGAGGATCGTTGGAACCCGCAGGGGCGCCCGTGTTCTGGTGAATCACACCCGTTTGGTCGGTGTAAAAGTGGCGCTGGCCGGAGCTCCCTGGAACCTGCGGATCCGCATTGAGCGTGTAGCTGGCGGACACACCACCGACTGGAGGGGCGGAAACGTAGATGTTAATGTAGCCTGCCTTGATTCCGGTGGCCAGGACGTCCTCAATCAACCCGGCGGTATTGATCGTGGCCGGTCCCCCTCCGATTGGGGGTCCGAGATTAGCCAGGGTTGCAGAGAATCCCACCCCGTAGGTCGTGAAGTAACTCACTTCGGCGGTGTTGATGGCGCGCATGCTTTGCACCGCGGAAGCCTCGTTGGCGGCCATGCGGGAACGCATGAAATTGGGGATGGCGATGGCGGCGATAATCAGAATGATGGCTACAACGATGAGCAGCTCGATCAGGGAGAAGCCAGCATCCCCCCGCAGAACCTTACGCTTGTCCTTTTCCGCGTTGTTGTGGCCTTTTCTCATCTCGCACTCCCTTCTTCCCCTCTCCCTATTCCCCGCTAAAGAGTGGGGGGAGGAATTTGCGGCTTCCTCCCCCCGTTGCCACTGCAGAGCAGTTCTCCGAACGATTTGGCCCTATCCTAAACTATTGGATCGGAGGATCGGCCACGGTCGCTGCGACTGTCGTGTTGAACCGGATCACGCCAGACTCGTTGGTGAAGAAGTGGCGCTGGCCGGTCGTGCCAGGAGTAATCGGGTCCGCATTCACCGTGTAGAGCTGGATCACGCCAGCCACCGGGCCGGGCTGCGCATAGGCAAAATTATAGCCGCTCTTGCTGCCCGCAGCCAGGACCGCGTCGAGCAAGTCAGCCAGGGCAGCCGTGGCCGGGGTGGCAGGCCCCAAGTTGGCCAGGGCGGCCGGGAAGCCGGTGCCGTAGGTGGTTGAGTAGGTGATGCAAGCAGTGTTGACGGTGCGCAGCGAGCCCACAGCCGAGGCCTCGTTGGCCGCCATACGCGAGCGGAGCAGGTTGGGAATGGCGATCGCCGCGATGATCAAAATGATCGCCACAACGATCAAAAGCTCGATAAGTGAGAATCCCTTCTGTTTGTTGCGCATTCATCTTCTCCTAAGAGGTCGAGTCTCGAGTTGAAAGTCACTGAACATAGGGCAACTGAGACACCATAACCGTGATCTCACCCTGGAAATGCCAATGGGAGAGCTAACGGCCTACTTTTCAAGCATATGCGAGACTTAAACCGTCTCCCCGTGGTCACCGATCTACTCCGCAAGACTGGAAAGAGACGCCAAACGGACATGAATTGACGACAATTTTTGTCACTGTCAATTCCCGTGTCCCAAGAGGGAACTCAGATCACTTTACTCCATGCAATTCGCCGTGGAGACCCGGACCGGGGGTAGAACCCCGAGTCATCCCGCGGAAGGGCAAACTCAAGCGTCCCGGAACGGGCAGAGGGGGCGCTATAGCCTGAGAATTGGGTACAGCGTTGGCGCCGCAGATACAGAGACACATGATGGGCGAACCGGTCGTGCATAGACTGTTGGCGCAGAGGTAGAATCCGAGAACGAGAGATTTCGGCCAATCTCAACGGTTCCTGGCTCTTCTCGGCACTATCGGCGGCCGAAGCCATTCCAGAGATTGCCTGGGACGCTGCTTAAAGGACGGTCGGGCCTGACTAGGGTGGTGGGTTCTCCCAAGAAGCGCTTACAAAAGAGAAGAGGGGAGGAAGTTGCGGCTTCCTCCCCTGCTAGGCATTTCAGAGTTTAGATCCGAACGATTTGGCCCTAACCCAACTATTGGATCGGAGGATCGGCCACAGTCGCTGCGACTGTCGTGTTGAACCGGATCACGCCAGACTGGTTGGTGAAGAAGTGGCGCTGGCCGGTCGTGCCAGGAGTAATCGGGTCCGCATTCACCGTGTAGAGCTGGATCACGCCAGCCACCGGGCCGGGCTGTGCATAGGCAAAGTTATAGCCGCTCTTGCTGCCCGCAGCCAGGACCGCGTCGAGCAAGTCAGCCAAGGCAGCCGTGGCCGGGGTGGCAGGCCCCAAGTTGGCCAGGGCGGCCGGGAAGCCGGTGCCGTAGGTGGTTGAGTAGGTGATGCAAGCAGTGTTGACGGTGCGCAGCGAGCCCACAGCAGAGGCCTCGTTGGCCGCCATACGCGAGCGGAGCAGGTTGGGAATGGCGATCGCCGCGATGATCAAAATGATCGCCACAACGATCAATAGTTCGATTAGTGAAAAACCCTTCTGTTTGTTGCGCATCTCTTTTTTTCTCCTCAAAGTGCCGCAGAGTAAACTTTTGGACGCACCTGAGATAGGGCAACTGAGATGCCAGATTTCAAGTCTTCCCGTATCTCCCCACAGAAGCGCTCTAAGGGAAGCGTGCACAACAACTTACGAATATAACTGGCGTACTAATTCGAAGAATTCGGTTTCAAACGAGAGTGTTTAAGCCTTGTTATCGACATTTTTTGTCCGCCCTTTCGGTCAGAAAGTGTTATCGGAGCTGTTTTCGTGGCTGCCTCTGAACCAAAGGCGGCGACTTTAAACTCCGTACTTCTTCGCGTAGTGCCGGAATGAGCGATAGGTCATTCGCAGCAACACAGCAGCCTTCGCGCGAACTCCGCCCGAGGATTCCAGGGCGGCAAGCAAGTAAGCACGTTCCGTATCACTGACCAGCTTCTGCAAATCCACTCCTTCCGCCGCCAGGGCCACCGTCGCGTTTCCGGCCGCAAGCACCGGAATTTTTTCCTGATAATAACGGCTGATTTTATCGGATAGGACGCCGACGGAGATCAAGCGCCCGGTCTCCAAGGCCACGGCTCTTTCCAGGGTGTTTTCGAGCTCGCGGACGTTTCCCGGCCAGTCGTAAGCCTCCAGGCGGCGCAAGGCTTCCGGATCAATGCCTTCGATTTCCTTGCCCATGGCCTTTCGAAATCGGTCGAGAAAATGCCGTGCGAGCAGAGGAATGTCTTCGCGACGCTCACGAAGCGGAGGCAGGTGGATGGGTATGACGCTAAGGCGATAAAAGAGATCTTCGCGGAACCGCCCCTCGGCGATTTCTTTCTCCAGTTCCTTGTTAGTGGCGGCAATAATCCGCACGTCCACATCGATTTCCTCGTTGCTTCCCAGCGGGCGGACCTTCCCTTCCTGGAGGACGCGGTACAGCTTGACCTGCATCGTCGCGCTCATGTTGCCGACTTCGTCCATGAATAGGGTGCCGCCGTCAGCGGCCTGAAAGAGTCCAGCGCGGTTTTCGTTGGCTCCGGTGAAGGCTCCTTTCATGTAGCCGAAGAGTTCGGATTCGAGAAGAGTCTCGGGAAAGGCGCCGCAATTGATGCTGACGAACGGCGTGGAGGCCCGCGCGCTGTGCTCGTGGATGGCCCGAGCTACCAGCTCCTTCCCCGTCCCGCTCTCGCCGGTGATCATTACGCGGCTGGACTGTGGCGCCACGGTCTGGATAAGGTCATAGATAGGCCGCATCTTTGCGCTCTGGCCCACCAGTTTTCCCACCCCGGTAAGCCGGCGGATCTCCCGCCGCAGGACGCCGGCCTCTTTCTTGAGCTTGATGTGCTCGGCGCACTGCCGCACGGCGTGGCGCAGCTCGTCAGTCAGTTTGTCGCCCTTGATGACGTAGCGGTCAGCTCCGAAATTGACAGCATCAATGGCTGTCTCGAGCGTGGGGACGCCGGTGATCAGGATGAAGACCGTGGAAGGCGAAATCCCCCGGGTGAATTGCAACAGCTCAACGCCGCTGCTTTCGGGCAGACGGATGTCGGAGATGATGATGTCGTAGATTTGCGATTCAATGCGGCGGCGGGCAGCATCGGCGCTGGTGGCCACTTCGACGCGATGACCTTCCTTGCGGAAGGTGATCTCCAGCAGCTCGACAATCGCTTTCTGGTCATCGACAACCAGGAGATGGGCCATGTGCCTCCCGTTTACGCCCGTTACTTCCTGCCGCTCCGGCTACTTCTTCACCGCAGAGACGGCCGCACGAGGCCGGGCCGCGGGGGCCGCGCGGTGCGGTTCCGATGCGCTGCGCGGCAACTCTACCTGAAACTCCGCGCCATGGTTCTTTTTCGATACCACGCGGATGCGCCCGCCGTGGGCCTGCACAATCTCGTAAACGATGGCCAGCCCCAGTCCGGTGCCGCCCGGAAAAGTGGAATGGTAGGGCTCGAAGATCTTCTCCGCTTCGCTTTCTTCCAGACCCACTCCGGTATCGCGGAAGCTGATGCGCACTCCGTTGCGCCGGTTTTCCACCTTGACGGTCAAGGTCCCCCCGCCGGGCGTGGCGCGCAGCGCGTTCTCACAGAGGTTCCAGAACACCTGCTTGATGCGGTCGCGGTCCACGCGCACACGCACTTGCTCGTCTCCGTAATTTCTTTCGATACGGTGTTGGGGGGTCCGGGCGGGATGGCGCTCGAGGAGCAACAATGTCTCCTCAACCAGCGCGGCAGGGTCTTCGGGCGCGAAAGAATAGCTTTTCTCGCCGGAGTAATTCAAGACGTCGGTGATGATCTGGTTGAGCCGCTCTGATTCCTGGCTGACGATGCGCACCAGACGCTGTTCGTCCTCCTCGAGCGGGACCAGCCGGGCCAGCTCCCTCACCGAGCCGGCCATAGCCGTGAGCGGCTGGCGGATTTCGTGGGCGATGGCCGCGGAGAGCCGCCCCAACGCGGCCATGCGGTCGCGCGCAGCCACCTCGCGTTCCAGTCTCTTCAGCTCGGTGACGTCCTGAAAGTTGTAAACGTAGCCGATGACCTCCTGCTGCCCGCCCCGCGGTGAACGCAGCGGCGAAACCGATAAACCCAGGAAGCGCTCGCGTCCGTCAGGAGACTGAAATGAAATCTCCTTGCGTCCTTCCGTGCGCAGGTCGCTGCGGGCCGCGGAAACCGGCCCGGGCGCGCTGCCGGCGAGCCACGTCTTGGAGTCCGCCTCGGGAGTTTGCGCGGGCCCAGCCTCCACTGGAAAACCTGGGAAGATTTCCTCGACCCGGCGGCCGCAAATATTGGCAAAACGGCAGCCAGTGATCTCCTCCCCGGCACGGTTGAGAAGAAGTATGCGGCCTTCGACGTCGGTGGTGAGCAGGCCGCCGCGCATGGAATCGATGATGTCGTCGTTAAAGGCGCGCAAGTCCAACAGCTCTTCACGCTGGGCTTCCAGCTCGAAGCCTTTGCGGCGCAGGGTCTGCATCAGCAGGCTGGAGAGATAGGCGACGGCGACGAAATAAAAGAGGTTGGTGACCAACCAGGTCTGCAATGCCGCAGCGGTGGGAATGGCGACCGCGGTACGCGGAATCCTGTCGTAGTAAGTCAGCTCGACCAGGGTTCCCAGCATGACGAAGCTCAAGCCGGCGATCAGAAAGGCGCCGCGGCGCGCGAACAGTATGCCGGCGATGATGATGTTCAGGATGTACAGCGGGATAAAATAACTTTCATGCCCGCCAGTGACGAACACGATTCCGGTGGTCATCAGCAAGTCGCAGATCACCTGCAGCGGCGCCGTCCACCGGGGCAAGGGGTCCAGGGCCGCCGACGGTGGCGGTACCGAGCGCAGCAACAGGGCGAAAAAGAGCGCCAGGGTGACCCACAGGATGATGAGCGGGGCGAAATATTGCGTGGGGGCGGGAAGGCCGATGAGATTGCGCAGGGCCAGGACGATCCCGATGAGCAGCAGGATGACCAGAAACCGCGCACGCGCCAGCCACAGAAGCCATTCGCGCAGGTCCGCGGGAGAAGGCGAGGTCGCAGAGGTTTGCGGCGATTGCGTTGGGGCTACGATATACACGGAACTCGCAAGGGCCGGCTCCCCATCCGGACCCGTTTAGAACGCAAGCTGCCGGAGAGAAGCAGGAGGGCCGCGGCTGCTCCCGCGGCCGATGCGGGAGGTCGCATCCGCGCGGAATCCTTCTAGCCGCCGGAGCTCAGCTTTCCGATCAGGGTGAACAGCGGCAGGTACATGGAAATGACCACGCCGCCGACCACGCCGCCGAGGAACAAAATCATCAGCGGTTCGAGAGCGGTGAGCAAGTCCTTGACCGCGGCATCCACCTCATCCTCGTAAAAGTCGGCGATCTTCGAGAGCATGGCATCCATGGCGCCGGTCTGCTCGCCGACTCCGATCATTTGCGTCACCATGCTGGGGAAAACATTGCTCTCCTTGAGCGGGTCGACCAGCGTGCGGCCAGCCTCGACGGCCTTGCGCGTTTTCTGCAGCGCGCGCTCGATCACCGCATTGCCGGAAGTGCGCGCGGTGATGTCCAGGCCCTCGAGGATGGGGACGCCGCTGGAGATCAGGGTGCCCAGCGTGCGCGTAAAACGCGCCACGCCGATCTTGCGCAGCAGGATGCCGATCAGGGGCAGCTTCAAAAGCAAGGAGTCGAGGAAATACCGCCCGCCGGGCGTCCCATACCACGCACCAAGCGCGAAGCAGACGGCCACGAACAGCACAACGATCAACAGGCCCCAAATGCTGCCGATGAAATTGCTCATCCCGATGACGATCTTGGTGGGCAAGGGCAGGTCCACTTGCAACCCGGCGAACAGGGTGGCAAAGATCGGCACCACTTTCCAGAGCAGGAGGATGATGACCAGCCCGGCGATGCTGATGACGGCGACAGGGTAAATCAGCGCCGACTGCACGGCGCGCTTCAGTTTGACGTTTTTCTCGATGTAACCGGAAAGTCGCTGGAGAATGGTGTCCAGGATACCGCCGGTCTCCCCGGCCTCAACCATGTTGACGTAGAGCGCATCGAAAACCTTCTCGTGATGACGCATGGCCGCAGAGAGCGTCGAGCCGCCTTCCACTGACGCGCGCACGCTGGTCAGCACCTTCTCAAAGGTCTTGTTCTCCTGCTGGCCGGCCAGGATTTCCAGACATTGTACCAGGGGCAATCCGGCGTCAATCATGACCGAAAACTGACGCGTGAAAATGGCCAGCTCTTTGGAACTGACTCCGCCGCCGAAGGTTGGCAAGGCAAACTCGCGGCCTTTCTCCGCCATCTTGTTGACGGTAATCTGCTCGCGGCGCAAGAGTGCCTGGAGCTCGGCCTTGCTGGTGGCCGCGCGTTCGCCGGTTACCGTCGCTCCGGCGCGATTAACGCCCCGATAGGTAAACACAGCCATGTGCGTAACCTCCTATTCCCCTGCCCGGCCGGGAAGGCGGGCCGTAACTTGAATCTTCAGCGCCGGACCGGCGCTGCACTCCGCGACGGAGGCCCCGTGGACACTCCACGGTTGATCATATCCTGCAATTCGTCGGCGTTCGATGACCGCGCCAGCGCGGTTTCCAGAGTAATACTCTTAGTGAAGTAGCCGTTGGCCAGCGCCTGGTTAAAGGTCTGCATCCCGGTCTGCGACATGCCGCTCTGCATGGCCGAATAAACCTGGTGGATCTTGTCCTCGCGGATCAGGTTGCGGATCGCGGCATTGGGCACCAGAATCTCCATCACCATCAGGCGGCCCCGCCCGTCCACGCGCGGCAGCAGCGCCTGGCAAAGGACACCTTCCAACACCATCGAAAGCTGGGCGCGAACCTGGGGCTGCTGGTGCGCCGGAAAAACGTCAATAATGCGGTTGATGGTGGAAATGGCCGAGTTGGTGTGCAGCGTGGCGAAGGTGAGGTGGCCGGTCTCGGCGATGCGCAGCGCGCTCTCAATGGTCTCCAGGTCGCGCATTTCGCCGATCAGCACCACGTCGGGATCCTCGCGCAGGGCGGCGCGCAGCGAATTGGCGAACGAATGGGTATCCGAGTGCACCTCGCGCTGGTTCACCAGGCAGCGCTTGTGGGTATGCAAAAACTCGATGGGGTCTTCAATGGTGACGATGTGCTCTTCACGCTCGGAGTTGATCTTGTCGAGCATGGCCGCCAAGGTGGTGGACTTGCCCGACCCGGTAGGGCCGGTAACCAGGACCAACCCGCGGGGCTTGTCGCAAAGCGTGCGGATCACCGGCGGGAGCCCCAGTTGGTCGAAGGTGCGGATTTCCCAGGGGATCATGCGGAACGCCGAACCGATCGCTCCGCGCTGGTGGAACACGTTTGCGCGGAAGCGCGCCAGGTTCTTGATGCCGAAAGAAAAATCGATCTCCAGGTTTTCTTCCAGGCGGTGTTTCTGCGCATCGGTGAGCACGCTGTAAGCCAGCGCCTTGGTATCCGCTGCGTTCAGCGGCGGCATGTCCAGCGGGCGCAGCTTTCCGTGGACCCGCACGCGGGGAGCGCTATTGGTGGTGATGTGCAGGTCGCTCCCGCTCATCTCGATCATTTTCTTCAGCAAATCGCTGAGCGTTATCGCCGGCATGTCGTCTCCCGTATCACAGCACGGTCTCGCGCAGAACTTCCTCGAGCGTGACTTGCCCGAGGGCCGCTTTGGTCAGGCCGCTTCGCCGCAGGGTCATCATCCCGTTCTCGATGGCCTTCTTCTTGAGTTCCATCGCCGAGGCGCCCACCAGAATCAGCTCGCGGATCTCGTCGTTGATTTCCATCACTTCGTACAAACCCACGCGGCCTTTGTAGCCGCTGTTATTGCAGTTGCTGCAGCCCTTGCCCTGGAACACCTTCCAGGTCTTGGCTTCCTCGAGCGTGAAGCCGGCGTCAAGCATGGCCTGCTCGGGTAGGGGCAACTGCTCCTTGCAATACGTGCAGATGCGGCGGACCAGGCGCTGCGCGCAGATCAGGTTCACCGACGTAGCCACGAGGAAGGGCTCAATGCCCATGTTCATCAAGCGGCTGATGGTTGAGGGCGCGTCGTTGGTGTGCAGCGTCGAGAGCACCAGGTGCCCGGTGAGCGCCGCCTTGACGGCGATCTCCGCAGTCTCAAAGTCGCGAATCTCTCCCACCAGAATGATGTTGGGGTCCTGGCGGAGAAAGGCGCGCAGTGCGGAGGCGAAGTTCAGCCCGATCTGCTCCTTCATCTGCACCTGGTTGATACCGCCGAGCTGGAACTCGACCGGGTCCTCGGCGGTCATGATGTTGGTCTCCGGCTGGTTGAGCCGGGCCACCGAAGAATAGAGCGTATTGGTCTTGCCCGAGCCGGTGGGGCCGGTAACCAACACCATCCCGTACGGCCGCAGGATGTTGCGCTCGAACTTGACCAGCGATTCGGGCTCGAATCCCAGCTTGGTCATGTCCAGCCGCAGGTTTTCCTTGTCCAGAAGCCGCAGAACTATCTTTTCGCCGAACAAGGTCGGCACGGTGGAGACGCGGAAGTCCAGCTCCTTCTTCTTCCCGTCTTTCGTAAACTTGATCATGATGCGGCCGTCCTGCGGCAGCCGCTTCTCGCTGATGTCCAGCTTGGCCATGATCTTCATGCGGCTGGTGATGGCATCCTTTAACTTCATTGGCGGCGCCATCACATTCTGCAGGATGCCGTCAATGCGGAAGCGCACGCGGTATTCTTTCTCGTAAGTCTCGACGTGGATGTCGCTGGCGCCGCGGCGCACCGCGTCGGTAAGGATCAGGTTGACCAGCTTGATGATGGGAGCTTCCTCGGCGGCCCTTTCCAGCGCCACGAGGTCCATTTCCTGTTCTTCAGCGGCCAACTCGAGGTCGGCTTCTTCACCGGCCAGGTCCCTGATGACCTTGTCGAGTTCCTGGACGCTGGCGGTCTCTCCGTAGAACTTGGTGATGGCTTCGGCAATCGCGGACTCTGATGCCACCACCGGCTCGACGTTGAAGCCGGTCATAAACTTGATGTCG
The DNA here is from genome assembly GCA_041485165.1 of Terriglobia bacterium. Classification (GTDB taxonomy): domain Bacteria; phylum Acidobacteriota; class Terriglobia; order Acidiferrales; family UBA7541; genus JAAFGT01. The sequence goes on from JBGPJC010000005.1 coordinate 27,673, forward strand.
TCCATCGCGAAGACGTTGGTGGGATCGGTCATCGCAATGGTGAGCGTGGAACCGACGCGGGAGAGCGGAACAATTTGATAGCGGACCGCGGTTTCCTGCGGGATCAGCTTCACCACCGAGGGGTCCACTTCGTAGAACTTCAGGTTGATGGAGGGCACGCCGTACTGGCGGGAAAGGACCGCAGTCACCTCATCGTCGGTGACCAGGCCTAGCTTGACCAGCGCCGTTCCCAGACGGCCCCCATGGGACTTCTGGTGATCCAGGGCCTGTTTCAACTGGTCCTGCGAGATCAGCTTTTCTTTGACCAGAAGTTCGCCCAATCGGGCCGACATCCGCAGGCTCCTGCCATACGAGAGACGTTTCCCCTTCTCTCAGGAAGTGTAGGTTAGCACGCCGCTGGAAAAGGGAAACATCGCACTTTCATAATGTGCCCTCATCGTAGTGAAACGGGCAATACCCTGTCAAGGCGGCTCCCACGGCCGAAACCGCTGAAAACACGCGGGACCCGCGGTGTGGGAGCCGGGAGGCTGGGGGCTGTCGGGTGAGCTTTCCTTGACTTGGCGCGAGCGGCCCCGCTATCGTGCCCTGTGCACAGCTCTTGGGGCGGACTGCGTGGATAACCGGTGCCACCCCGATTGTGCCTTGGCCATAATGTATCCACCATGCTGAATCAACCGGCAATCATTGAGCCCGCAACAGCCATGGGCAACGAGCCTGAACGGTATTTCAGAGCCCTGTCCACTGCCTTGGGACCCCAGCATTGGTGGCCGGCACGCACCAAGTTTGAAGTGATCCTTGGGGCCATCCTGACCCAGAACACTGCCTGGGTGAATGTCGAACGCGCCATCGCCAACTTGCGGCACCATCGGCTGCTCACTCCCCGCGCCATCGAGCGCATCCCCGCCCAGCGGCTGGCCCGGCTGATCCGCTCCTCCGGCTACTTCCGCCAGAAGGCAAAGAAACTCAAGGCGTTCGTGCGTTTCCTGCGTGTGGAATATGGTGGCTCGCTGGCGCGGATGTTTCGCACCCCGACCGTCCAACTGCGCGAGCGCCTGCTGCGTGTTCATGGCGTCGGACCAGAGACTGCCGATTCCATCCTTCTCTACTCCGGAAAGCATCCAGTATTTGTGGTGGATGCTTACACCAGACGCATTCTCTCCCGGCACGACCTGATGAGTGAGAAAGCCGGCTACGAGGAGATCCGCGAATTCTTTGAGAATCGCCTGCCCCGCGACCCTGCTCTATTCAGCGAGTATCATGCCTTAATCGTTCAAGTCGGTAAGAACTGGTGCCGGCCCGCGGCCCCGCGGTGCGAGACTTGCCCCCTTGCTCCTTTTCTCCCCGCGCAGGACGCTCGCTCATGACTCCCTCATCGAAGACGCGTAGCGTCGGCCTGGTGTTCGCCGCGATCGGCGTCGCAGCCTTGCTCGGCGCCGTCTTCACTTTCGGCTCGCTCAATCTGCCCTTCGAGCCCCGCCAGCCTGCCGACGCCGTCACGCTATGGGCTCTCTCTACCTTCATTGTCGTCGCCCTGCTGGTCTTTGGGCTGATCCTGACGCGCACCCTGTTGCGGTTGTGGACCGAACGTCACGCCAGCCAGCCCGGCGCACGCTTCAAGACCAAGATGGTTCTGGGCGCCATGAGCATTTCCCTGCTGCCGATTATTTTTCTTTTCTTCGTCAGTTACGCCTTGCTGAACCGCACCCTGGGCAAATGGTTTCCCCGTCCGCTGGAAATCGCCACCCAGGAGAGCCGAAACCTCTTGCTCGAGTTCGGCCAGACCCAGCACGATCGTATGGCCAAACTGGCCGGCATCGCCGTGGACACTTTGCGCGCCGCCAAATCCGAGCCTTCCGGCCTCGAAAAGGCTTTCCACCGGGTGGATGCCGGCGCCGACGCCCTCTGGACTCTCGACGCAGCCAACAAATTCGCCGGCAACGCCTTTCCTCCTCCTCCCGGTTCCCCCTCGGTTGCGGCCGAGCCCCGCCTCGTCCGGTCGCTTCCCAGCGGCTTGGAGATATGGGATCGTGGCGGGGCCCTCTTCATTGCCGGCCGCGCGCCGTGGGAAGGCGGAAGCCTGGTCGTCGCCCGGCGCATCCCCGACAATTTCCTCAAGCGCTACACGGAGATTGAAATCCAGACGGAAATCTACAAAAAGCAGGGACAACTCCTGCGTTCGCTGAAAAAGCAGATGTTGCTCACTCTTCTGCTTTTCACTTTGCTGCTGCTCTTCTCCGTCACCTGGGTGGCGCTCTATCTCTCCAAGCAGGTCACTGTGCCGATCACCGCCCTGGCCGAAGCCACGCGGGAGATTTCGCGCGGCAACCTCGACTATCGCGTCGAAGTCCAGGCTCAGGATGAGCTCGGCGCTCTGGTGCATTCCTTCAATTCCATGACCGCGCAGCTGGAAGAAAGCCGCGGGCAGATTCAGGAGTTCAACCGCAACCTGCAAAAAGCTGTGACCGAAATCGAGCACCGCCGCCGCCTGATGGAGACCATCCTGGAGAATATCCCCACCGGCGTGCTCTCCCTCGAAGCCGACGGAAAGGTCAGCCGGATCAACCCGGCGGTGGTACGCATGTTTGGCGAGCCGGCGCGCGAAGCGCGTACGCTCGAGGCCCTGCTGGGCCCCGAGGCCGCGCGGGGAGCCGACAGCTTGATGCGCCGCTCGCTGCGTATGGGGACGGCGTCAAAAGAACTGGAGATCAGCCTCCCCGGACATCTGCTGCGCGCGGCGGTGACGGTCAGCTCGCTGGGGCCGCGGCGCGCCAACCCCGGATACGTGGTGGTCATTGACGATCTCTCCGAATTGCTGCACGCGCAGAAGTCGGCGGCCTGGCAGGAAGTGGCACAGCGCATCGCCCACGAAATCAAAAACCCGCTGACGCCGATCCAGCTTTCCGCGCAGCGGCTCAGCCGGGCAATCGAGCGCCGGGCCGAATCACAAGCCGGAGGCCTTGCCTTGCCGGATATCGAGCCTCTGGTGGCGGAGTGCGCCGGACTGATCGAGCGCGAGGTGGCCACCCTCGAGGCGCTGGTGGACGAATTCTCGCGGTTCGCGCGCTTCCCCGAAGCCAAGCCGGTCTCCCTGGACTTGAACGCCGTGCTCACCAGCGCGCTTGAGGTTTTCTCCGGCCGGCTGGAGGGCGTCAACGTCCGCGTGGACCTGGCCGGCGGCCTGCCTGCGATCAAGGCGGACCCGGAACTCCTGCGGCGTGTGTTGGTCAACTTGATTGATAACGCCGCCGAGGCCATGGAGGCGTCGACCAGAAAAGATCTCAGCATCGCCACGCGGCTGGGCGCGAACGGCGAGACCGTAGAGATTGCCGTCTCCGACACCGGCCATGGCATCGCGCCGGAGGACAAGGACCGTCTCTTCCTGCCGCACTTCTCGACGCGCGAGCGCGGCACCGGCCTGGGCCTGGCCATCGCCGACCGCATCATCACCGAGCACCACGGCACCATCCGCGTGGAAGACAACCAGCCGCAGGGCTCGCGCTTCGTCATCCGTCTGCCGCTGGCCGAAGTGCCCGCCGGCGCTGCGCAAGCCGGAGCGCAAGGTTAGCGCGGGATGACCTTCAACATTCTTATCGTTGACGACGAGGCGGGCATCCGCCAATCGCTTTCCGCCATTCTGCGCGAAGAAGGCTACGGTGTGCAGGCGGTGGAGTCCGGGGAGAAATGTCTCGCAGAAGCGGAGAAGAACCCGTTCCATCTGGTCCTGCTGGATGTCTGGCTGCCGGGGATGGATGGTCTGGAAACTCTGCGCCGCCTGCGCGAGTCTCCCCAGCCGCCGACGGTGGTGATGATCTCCGGGCACGGCAACATCGAGACCGCGGTGCGCTCGACCAAGCTGGGAGCATTTGACTTCGTAGAAAAGCCGCTCTCGCTCCCCAAAACTCTGGTGGCAGTGCGTAACGCCCTCGAGCACGTCCGTCTGGAGCAGGAAAACCGCCGGCTGCGCTCCGAGCTGGGCGAGCGCCAGCAGTTGCTCGGCGAGAGCGTGCCCATGAAGTCGCTGCGCCAGCTGATCGCCCTCACCGCGCCGACCAACGGCCGCGTGCTCATCTATGGCGAGAGCGGGACCGGCAAGGAGTTGGTGGCGCGCGCCCTCCACGCGCAGAGCCAGCGCGCGGACATGCCTTTTGTAGAAATGAACTGCGCCGCCATCCCCGAGGAGCTGATCGAATCCGAGCTCTTTGGCCACGTCAAGGGAAGCTTTACCGGCGCCAGCGAAGACAAAATCGGCAAATTCCAGAAGGCCGACGGCGGCACGCTCTTTCTTGACGAAGTGGGTGACATGAGTCTTAAGACTCAGGCCAAGGTGCTGCGCGTCCTCGAAGAGCAGAGCTTCGAGCCGGTCGGCTCGCGCAAATCGGTGGCGGTGGACGTGCGCGTCCTGGCGGCGACAAACAAGAAACTCGATGAGGAAATGGGCAAGGGTTCCTTCCGTGAAGATCTCTTCTATCGCCTCAACGTGGTGCCACTCTACCTTCCCGCGCTCCGCGAACGCATCCAGGATATCCCCATCCTGGCGCGACACTTCCTGGCCGAGTTCAGCGCCGCCTACGCCCGCCCGGCAAGCGAACTGAGTGATGCCGCCCTGGCGGTGATGGAGCAATATCCCTGGCCGGGCAATGTGCGCGAGCTGCGCAATGTGATCGAGCGGCTGGTGATCGTCTGCCCAGAATCGCGCATCCAGCCGCAGCATTTGCCGCCCGAGCTGTTCCGCGGCGCCGCGCACAGCCCGCAGCAATCCTTCGCCACGCTGGCCGAGGCTCGCCACGCTTACGAGCGGGAAATCGTTCTGCGCAAGCTGGAAGAAAACCAGTGGAATATGACCCGCACCGCCGCGGCGCTGGGCCTGGAGCGCAGCCACCTTTATCGCAAGATGAAATCGCTGGGGATTTCTCCTGGGGAGCCGGCAGAATCCGGCGATGACTGATGCCCCGGCTTGTGGCTCAGGTCCCGCCCCGACGCATTTGGTGGAGAGATCCTACTCTTCGGTTTGCTGTTCGAATTGGCGGCGCCAGTCGAGTTCGCGGACCAGGGCCGGATTCTCGCGCCAGTTGTGCTGCACCTTGACGTGCAGCTCGAGAAAAATCTTCACCCCAAGCAGCTTTTCCAGCTCCCGCCGCGCTTCCGTGCCGATGGCCTTCAGCACTGCTCCGCCCTTGCCGATCACAATTCCTTTGTGCCCCTCGCGCTCAACCATGACCGTGGCAAGGATGCGCACCAGCTTTTCGCCTTCCTCGAAGTTGTCCACCAGCACGGCCACGCCGTGCGGGACTTCTTCGCGAGTGTGGTGCAGCACCTTTTCGCGGACAATCTCCGCCGCCAGCACACGCTCGGGCTGGTCGGTATATTCGTCGGCCGGGAAATAGGGCGGCCCCTCGGGCAGATACTCGACCATCTTGTTGACCAGGAGCGGAAGCCCGTCGGCGTCGCGCGCGGAGATGGGGATGATCTCGGCGAACTCCAGCCGCTCACCATAGGCCTGCATCAACGGCAGCAGCTTCTCCTTGGCAATCGCGTCGATTTTGTTGAGCAGGAGAAAACGTTTTCCGTGAAAGGCTGAGGCGCGGTCCAGGGCAGCGATGTCACCGGGGCCGAAGGGCCGCGAGGCGTCCACGATCAGCGCCAGGATGTCTATACCGTCCAGCGCCTGCTGGAGTTCGTCCATCATGTAGCGCCCCAGCGCGGACTGGCGGCGGATAAACCCGGGAGTATCAATCAGCACGATTTGCGCGTCGTCACGGTGGAGATAACCTCGAATGCGGTTGCGCGTGGTCTGGGCAACGGGTGAAACGATGGCGACCTTGTGCCCCACCAGAGCGTTCAGCAACGTGGATTTGCCGGCGTTTGGCCGGCCCACAATGGCTACGAATCCAGATTTGAAGCTCATGCGCAGGGACGATAGTAGCCGGGTGAGGGCTTCGACGCACGAGGATTTCAGGCGGGATATGTAGCGCGCGCCTTCAGGCGCGCATGTGGGTCGGCAAACAGCTGCTGCCTTGAGAGGCAGCGCTACTTGAAAGTTTCCGATGCGTGCTAGAATGTTGGCCGCCGTGCAACACACATTCTTAGCTTTGTTCACCATGTTTTCCGTTTCGGTACTGGCTGCGGATTACGACAAAACACCAACCGTTGGACCGGCAAAAGGATGGCTCTTGATTCACGGCGGCGGCCAATTGACCAACGAAACCAAGGAACGTTTTGTGGCATTGGCGGGCGGACATGATGCTAACTTCGTGGTCATCCCAACGGCATTGGGCGACGGCCCGTTTAATTTGGACAAGTACCGAGTTCAGCAAATGAAGCGGTTCGACGTGAGGCGAGTAACTGTGCTCCACACGAAAGACCGCGTTCGCGCGAACTCTGAAGGATTTGTTGAACCATTGCGGCACGCATCCGGCGTGTGGATTGATGGCGGGCGACAGTACAGGCTTGCTGATGCGTACCTTGGTACCGCCGTAGAACGTGAAATCAAGGCGCTGTTGGCACGCGGCGGTGTTGTATGCGGCAGTTCCGCAGGGGCCACGATTCAGGGCTCGTTTCTTGTTCGCGGCGCTCCAAGCGAGGACAACACGATAATGATTTCGCCCGGCCACGAAGCAGGCTTCGGTTTGCTAGAGAATTCAGCGATTGACCAGCACGTAAATGTGCGCGGGCGCGAACGTGACCTTGACCCGGTTATCGCCGCACATCCTGAATTGCTTGGCATCGGCCTTGACCAAGACGCGGCCATCATTGTGCATGGCGATTCATTCTTCGCTGTGGGAGGCCAAGTGGCAATTCACGATGGGAGGAGCCACGACGGAGAGCCCTATTTCTTTCTTTCATCCGGGCAAAGCTACAACCTGAAAGCGCGTTCCGTGGAACGGCAGGAAGAATCCCCATTGGCGCTCACAGTGAGAACCGCCAGTCGTAGGCCGACCCCATTCGGTTCAATGACTGTAGGTACCGGGGTGTTGGAGTCCCGCGACAATTTTCAATCGCAAGGGGTCAACTACCAATGCGGCGTAAGCCTGTACAGCATCGGGAACAACGTCTATCCAGCGCGCCCGGATGGCGCACGGCAGATTAAGATTCGGGCACGGGAAGTGAACACGGACCAGCTACGCGAATACACATGCAAGTTCTGACAGAAAAAGTTTGACGGGAGCGTTCGCGCGGGAATCTAGTTACAGGTATGAAGCTGACCCATTCACAAGCCACAGATGCCGTGCGGATAGCTCTACGTAGGTCGGACAGGTCGTTGACCCCAGCGGAGATTTCTTCCGCTGTGGGTTTCGATATCGGCCCATACCGCAACATACTTGGCCCGCTTGAAGCCAACAGCGAGATTGAATTGATTGGCGCGCGCGTTCAGTGGAAGCAGGAATCATTCGAAGTTGTGACTGGAGAACCCCTTGGTTAGTGGCCGCACGCCTTCCCCATTTTGTGAAAGTTTTATGTTCGTGTGGCGCACAATTCAGCAAATCTAGGAATTTCTGGCATTCCTAAATTATTGACTCTGTTGCACCTATGGGAGTTATCGGTTTTTAGAAGAATCCCGGAGGAACGGGGTGACTCAAGTCCCCCATCTGGCGGGCACATTCCGGTCTTTGTTTGAAGAGAGCGTTAGACTGAAGTGACAATTACGTGAAAACCGTGTTGTCACTTACGAACGCGAAGTGCGGCACTGTTTTAATTCTTACGGCGCGGCAGAAGCGGACTTTTCGCCGGGCGCAGGGAGCAACAGTCGCGCGCGCAGGCGAAGGACTTTTCTTTGGTTGGCGTCCAGGACCTGAAAGCGCATCCCGCCGAGCTCCACCACCTCGCCCTGAACCGGCACGTGACCGGCGACTTCGTTCAACAGGCCGGCAACCGTGGTGGCCACCGCAGCCTGCTCCCGCCCCACAGGGACGCCGAAAAGGTCCTCCAGCTTCTCCACCGGCAAGCTGCCGCGCAGGACGAAGCTGCCATCGGCCTCGCGGACGGCATCGGGAGCGGGCGTACGGTCTTCTTCACCGATTTCGCCGACAATCTCCTCCACCAGGTCTTCCGCGGTGACCACGCCGGCGACGTTGCCGTACTCATCGATGGCGATGGCCATTTGCTGTTTCTTCTGCTGCATCTCGCGCAAGAGCTCGGAGACCAGCTTGGTCTCCGGGACGAAAATGATGGGGCGGACCAACTCGCGGACGACGCGCCGCGCAGCATCCCGCTCGGGAATGGCCAGGACGTCGCGCGCGTAAGCGATGCCGATGGGCTCATCGAGCGAGGCCTCGTAGACCGGCACGCGCGAGTACTTCCTGGCGATAAACAGCGTGCGCAGCTCTTCGATCGATGCGGTCGCGGAGATGGCCACCACGTCGGGCCGGGGGGTCATCACCTCGCGCACGCGCTTGTCGCCGAACTCAATCACCTGCTCGATCAGCGCGGTATCGTCGGGCTCCAGGATGCCCTGGTCCTCGGCGGCCTCCACCAGCGCTTCGAGCCCTTCCTGCTCGCCCTGGCCGGGCGCAGGCTTCTCCTCGTGCAGGTGGGCCACGGTCACGCCAACCTCGAGCAAGGCGCGCAACGGAAAGACCAGCTGTCCCATAAGGCGGAGAATGGGCACGAAGGGTTGCAGCCATCGCCCGGAGTTGCGGGTGAGCAGGAGGTACGGGATCAAGTGCATGAAGAAGACCACTTCGGCGACCAGCAGCAGGGTCCCCTGCAAACCCACTTCCCACAGCGTCTCGGAAAAACGGGTAACCCCTATGATCGTGGCCGCGGCTACCACCACCAGCCCCAGATTTGAGAGCAGGCGAAAGGTGAGCCTGGCGGCGCCGCGCTCGATCCGCAGGCCCGGCTCAATCTCTGCTTCGAAGATCTCCAGGTGTGCATGCACCCGGCGGCTGGTCACGCGGGTGAGCTCGAGGTAAATGCGGTCTACGTAGGCGATCACAGCCAGCCCGATGCACAGGCCGAAGACACCCAGCAGATAGGTCAGCAGGAGCATGGTTCAGTCCAATCCCAGGCGATGGCGGAGGCGGCTCTCGAAACGCTCCATTTCCCCGTCATCGGTCTCGTGGTCGAAACCGAGCAGATGCAGCACCCCGTGGAGAATCAGGACGCGCAATTCCTGTTCGAGCGGGCGGCCATCGCGCCGCGCCTGGCGCAGCGCGGTTTCCGGGGATATGGCGATGTCGCCAAGGAAGTGACGAGCGGAGGGAAAGGAAATAGAGGAGGGAGAGGAAGTAAAGGACGAAGAGGAGGAGGCGCGCAATTGGCGCTGATTCTTCTGAATCCTCTCCCTCCTCTCCTTCCTATCCTTCTTCTCCCTCCTTTCCACCCGAATTGCCGGGAACGACAGCACATCCGTCGGTCCGCGCTTGCCACGGTACCGCAAGTTCAAACGCGCCATGGCGACATCGCTCAGCAGACAGACGGCAAAGGCATCCGGGCGCGCACCCACAGTGCGGCTGACGCGTCCGAGAAAACGGCCCAACCGAACCGGCGAAATGCGCACGCGGCGCTGGCAGTTGAGGAGCGACGGCGCCCCCGGCCTGGGTCGAACGACGGGCGATGACAAGCGGGAGGTGGAGGCCGCCCCCCCGCGCGGGCTACTTCGAGGTTTCATGGCGGTCGTTGCCCCTCGGCGGCGGGGAACCAGGCCGGCCCGGGGCGGCGATTGCAAAAGTTTCGTAAGCTTTGATGATCTGCTGGACCAGGTTGTGACGCACGACGTCGCGCTCGTCAAAACGCACGAAGGCGATGCCCGGAATCTTGCCGCACACTTCCAAGGCCTCCACCAAACCGGAACGGCGCTCCACAGGGAGGTCAATCTGGGTGATGTCCCCGGTGATCACGGCCTTGGAGTTGAAGCCCAGGCGGGTGAGGAACATCTTCATCTGTTCGCTGGTCGTGTTCTGGGCCTCATCGAGGATTACAAAAGAATCATTGAGCGTGCGCCCGCGCATGAAAGCCAGCGGGGCCACCTCGATGATGCCTTTTTCGAGATAGCGCTCGAGTTTGTCGGCATCGAGCATGTCGTACAACGCGTCGTACAACGGACGCATATAGGGATCAATTTTCTGCTGCAGGGTGCCGGGCAAGAAGCCCAGGCGTTCGCCGGCCTCGACCGCTGGGCGCGCCAGGATAATTCGCGAGACGCTCTTGGTGAGCAACTCGGAGACGGCCATGGCCACGGCGAGATAGGTCTTGCCCGTTCCGCCGGGGCCGATGGCAAACACCATGTCGAACTTTTCAATGCACTCCATGTAGCGGCGTTGGTTGGGAGTCTTGGGCTGGACATTCTTTTTCCCGAAGACGCGATGGCGGCTGGGGGTGGCCACCTGGCGAAGCGAAAGATCGGGTTCGAGGGTGGCGGCGCGGATCAGCGTCTTGACTTCCCCGTTCGAAAAAACGCGCCCCTCGCTGATCAGCGCGTTGTAGTCGTCAAGAAGGCGCGCGGCGCGGTCTACCTGTTCAGGATCCCCCTCGACTTCCAGGGAATTGTCCTTCAGAAGGGTAGTGACGCCGAGCGCGGCTTCGAACAACTTCAAGTTCTCATCCAGGGTGCCGAAAAGCTGCTCGACTCCCCCAGCCAGTGGTATGGCGCGTCTCATCTAGTCAGCGAATGGCAAGACCGGAAAGCCCGGCGATCTGGGAATCATCGAAATCACACTAGCTCAGGCGGGCGGTGGGGTCAAGCTGGTGAGAAATCGTAGCGGCAGGTTTACCCTGCCACCGGGCGGCCCGCCGCGGCGGGCCGCCCCTACGAAGTTCCGAGAATAAGCAGCCTGCTAGGGCTTCGCGCCCGGGAATTGCACCTTGGGTGCTTCGCGGGACGCAGGCGAGGCTTCGAAAGTGTCCTTCCGCGTATATCCTCCCCATCCGGCGAAGATGCTGTTGGGGAACGTGGTGATGTACACGTTGTAGTCGCGCACCACTTCATTGTAACGGCGGCGCTCAACGGCGATGCGATTTTCCGTGCCGGCCAGCTCGTCCTGGAGGCGAAGAAAGTTTTCGTTGGATTTAAGATTGGGATAGTTTTCCACCACCACGAGCAGGCGGCCCAGCGCGCCGTCGAGCTGTCCATTCGCGGCCATGCGATCGGTAGGGGTTTTTGCGCCGAGCAGGGCCGCGCGGGCCTTGGCAATGTCGCCGATCACCGTCTGTTCCTGGGCGGCGAAGCCCTTGACCGTCTCCACCAGGTTGGGGATCAGGTCGGCGCGCCGCTGGAGAACCACGTCTACCTGCGACCAGGCCAGCTTCACATCCTCGCTCTTTCGCACCATCTCGTTGCGGCGCCCAATGTAAGTGCTGCCCAACGCGAGCGCCACGACCAGCAGCAGCGCAACCACTGCCAGGACTTTTTTCATACCCTTTGTCTCCTCCTGCCTCTGATGATTGTCTCTCGCCGGCGTCCCGGCGGAAAATCCTAATGCCCGCCGTTGAACCGGCGGTCCACTTGGTCCACAACGTGCTCCACACCCGCGAGGTAGGACCGGAAGATGGCCTCGGCCCCGAGACTGCTCGCCTCGCGCTTCCCTTCCCTCACGTCGAGGATGGCGTGGAACGGCGCGGGTTCAAAGCCCAGAATTGCTCCCAGACGAGACACCACTTCCCGCACGCCTCGAGGCGGCTGTTCGCCCAGCGCCAGGAGGGCGTGCCGGAAAAGCGTCGCGAAAGTGGAGAACGAGCCGGTCATCAATCCGGCCAGCGCCTTCTGCTTCTGTGACGCCAGCAGATAACTCTGGCGCAGGGCCAGCAACCGGGCGCGTAACTCGCGTTCCACCTGATCGCGGTGCAGCCGCATGGGAACATCGAGTTGGGCGAAAACGTCTTCGCCGAAAAGCACGCGGCGGCGCTCGCGGATGTCCAGGAACTCGATGGCGAAAACGTCGGCGGCGCGGTGAAGCTCATTGTGGGTAAACCAGAGCGGGGCCGGGTGGCCCTTCTTCGCCCACCAAATGCACGCCTCGCGCAAACCATCCAACGCCGCCGCGTCGAGCGTCTCCACCACTCCGATGACGTTCAAGTCGGAATGTTTGGCGTGGTAATCCCCTCCGGCCGCGGAGCCGTAGAGAACCACCGATTTCAGATTTGTCCCCGCCGCGGCTTTCAGCCGTTCGACCAGTTCATTGAGGTCTTTGTCCATCAGGCTCGACAATCCTTCTTTGCTCCTCGATACTACCACCCACCTCCAGCGCCACCGCCACCGGAGGATCCGCCACCGAAACCGCCAAACCCGCCGCCCGAACCACCTCCGCCGCCAAAACCGCCGCCAAAACTACCACCTCCAAATCCGCCGCCATACCATCCGCCCCAACCAGGGCCACCGCGGTAACGGCGGCGCGCTGCCGGGCCACCCAAGCGCATCATCACAGAGCGAAAAACATTCACCAACGCCAGGACAATGAGGAACAGGATTGGAAAAGCAATCCGCAATATCTGCCTGAGCGGGGGCGAGTCGGAGCGAGAAGGAGATACAGGAGGTGCGTCTGAGCTGATCCCGCGATCCCGAAAGATCACATCGGCGATTTGTGCGGTCACTTGCAGAAACGCCCCGCCAGTGTCGCCCTGCTTAAGCAGAGGGACCATCGCGCGCCCAAATCCTCCGACTTTGCCGTCGGGAAGAATAGGTTCAAGCCCGTAGCCAACTTCGATCCAGTAGCGGTGGTCACGCACAGCGATCAGAATCAATACTCCACGGTCGTTGCCCTTGTAACCCACCTTCCATTGCTTGAATAGGCGGTTGCCAAATTCCTGAGCCTCGACCCCCTCAAGCGTCTGGATGGTGACGATGGCGATTTGCGCCTGGGCCTTCTGGTCAACGCTCGTGCAAAGCTCGGTCAGGCGTTGCGTGGTCGCGGAATCAAGCACCCCGGCGAAATCGTTGACATAGCCGCGGGGTGAAAGTTTCTCGGGCCTCTCCGCACGCACAGGCGGCGCGAAAGCCAGAGCCATGCCCAGGGAGAACAACAAAGCCACCCGCACGAGCGGGAGCGAAGGACGATCAGCGGGACAGGAGAGGCGCATCAGGTCAATGGCGCCGCTGGAGCGGGCACGAAGACATTGTAACCCAGGCAGACCCGCAGTCGCTCGGCTGCGCGTGGCGGCGGAGAATGTGCGCGCGCCGGTTCTGTGACAGAATGCGGTCGTGCTCCAAGCACTGACCGCGCGTAAGGAATGGAAATTCTTCGGCGCCCTAACGAAGGCGGACCCTGGCCTCGCGGCCGCTTGGTGGACGGCCCTCCTGCTGAGAGGGATCCTGCCGGCGGCGTTCGCGATCGCCATGGGCGTGCTGGTCGGTGCCGTGCAACGCGGCGATCCTCTCGCCGGTCCGCTGGCGTTTGCCGGCGCGATTTTCGTGGCGCTTCAGGTGCTGAACCCGATTCATCTGGCGGTCAGCGCCAACCTCGGCGACCGCACTGCCGCATGGCTCTACGACCGGCTCACCGAGGCCTGCGTGCGCCCGCCGGGTATGGGGCACCTCGAGGATCCGGCGCTCACCAGCGACCTCACCGTCGCGCGCGACTTCGACCTGGGGATGACTGGGCCGCCGCTGTCGATCTCCATGGATTTCATCGCCACCGGCATGGTCGAGATGATCGGCGGTGTAGCGTGCGCGCTGATCCTCGCCAGATACGCGTGGTGGGCGCCGATCGTGCTCGCGGGCGCGTGGCTGGCGACGCACTGGCTTCTACGCGAGAGCGCGATCTGGCGCGACCGCAACACCGAGGAGGTGCGCGGCGCGCAGCGGGATGCCGACTATGCCTACCGGCTGGCGGTGGACCCGCCCGCGAGCAAGGAGCTGCGGCTGTTCGGCCTGGCCGGCTGGACGATCGACCGTTTCAAGGCCAGACGCACTCGCTTGCACGAGCTGCAGTACGCCGCCACACGTCTGCGCGAGCGTCCGGTCATCTGGAGCATGCTCCTGGTGGTCTCTGCGAACGTCGGGGTGTTCTGGTTGCTGGCGAGCGCTGCCGCCGAGGGCCGCATCAGTCTCGGGGAAGTCGTCGTCTACGTGCAGAGTGCCGTCGGCGTGTCGATGATCGCGTTCGGCGGATTCAGTTGGGCGCTCGACGGGGCGGCTGCCCCCGTCGCCGCGGTGCTGCGACTCGAGCCGGCGATGCGTCCCGCCGGCGGGCTGCGCTCGGGCAATCGCCCCGCGAACGCGACACCTGCGCGTGAGATTCGTCTCCGTGATGTCACGTTTGCGTACCCCGCTGGCGGCTCGAATCCTCCCAGCGCCGGCGCGCCGGTGTTGGAGCACTTCGATCTTACGATTCCTGCCGGCTCGTCGCTGGCCATCGTTGGGCAGAATGGCGCCGGCAAGACGACGATCGCAAAGCTGCTGTGCCGGTTGTACGATCCGCAATCAGGTGCGATCGAGATAGACGGCGTCGACATTCGCGAACTCGATCTCGCTTCGTGGCGCTCGCGCGTCGCGGCAGTGTTCCAGGACTTCATCCGCCTGGAGCTGCCGCTGCGCGACAACGTGGCGCCGGCAGGCGCGCCAGACGATGTCGTGCGCGCCGCGCTGGAGTCGGCAGGAGCGGCGAACCTGGCCGCACTGGACACGGTGCTGGCCCGCGGGTACGCCGGCGGCACGGACCTTTCGGGCGGCCAATGGCAGCGCATCGCGCTGGCCCGAGCACTAGCAGCCGTCACGCTCGGCGCCGGCGTCGTGCTGCTCGACGAGCCGACCGCGCAGCTCGACGTACGCGGGGAAGAGGAGATCTTCGACCGCCTGCTCGCCGCGACGCGGCATTGCACGACCATCCTGATCTCGCATCGCTTTTCCACGGTCCGCCATGCCGATCGTATCTGCGTGCTGGAGCACGGCCGGGTCATCGAGCTCGGCACGCACGACGAGCTGATGGCGCTCGCCGGGCGCTATCGCACCATGTTCGATCTGCAGGCGCAGCGCTTCAACGTCCCGGACGACGAGGTGGGAAAATCGTATGACGTCCTCTCCTGATCGAGATCGCGCGATCGAGCCGCTGCCTCCCGCGCTGTCGTCGATGTGGCGGTTGTGCAAGCTGGGGTATCGCCACGAGCCGCGCTTGATGGTCGCGGCGTTCGGGCTGTCGCAGCTGGCCGCGCTGCCCGATGCGCTCCTCGCGTTGTGGCTGATGCTGCTGGGCAAAGGCGTCCTCGAGCACCGCCCCGGCATGGTGCAAGGCGCGGCGATTGGCCTCGCCGTGTCGACCGCCGCGACGTGGTTTCTGCGCACGGTCAGCACGCGAGTGCAGCGCCGCTTCCGCGACAAGGTGACCATCGCGCTCGAGTCACACGTCGCGCAACTGCAAGCATCGGTCGCGACGATCGCGCATCAGGAACGCCCCGAGTATCTCGATCGGCTATCCGTGCTCCGCAATCAGATGTTCGTGCTCGACCACATGTACATGTCGCTGTTTTCCACGCTGGGGTGGATCCTGCGGCTGGGCGTGACCATGGCGCTGCTGGTGTCCATTCACCCGGCGCTCATCCTGCTCGTGGTGTTCGCGGTCCCGACCGTATTGACGTCCACGTGGCGCCCGGAGGTCGAGAGATCCGCGCAGGAGCGTGGGGCACAAACCAATCGGCTGGCGCGTCACCTGTTCACCATCGCCACGACCGCGCCGCCCGGGAAGGAAGTGCGGGTCACCGGCATCGGAGAGCGCCTGGTTACCGAGCGCCGGGCCGCGTGGGAGCGCTGGTACGGACCGGTGGCGGCCGCGCGGTGGGGCTCGGCGATGTGGCACGCGCTGGCGTGGGCGATATTCGGCTTGGCCTATGTCGGCGCGGTCGTGTTCGTGTCGTCCGGCCTCGGCGCGACAGCCGGCCAGGTGCTGCTGGTGCTCGCCGCAGGTGCGCGACTGTCGGCGTACATCGGCGCCACCGTCGGTGAAATCGGATTCCTGCGCGGATTCTGGATGGATGGCTCGCAGCGCCTCGCGTGGCTGGAGGACTACGCCGCCTCCGTCGCGGCGTTGGGCGATCTGCCGGTTCCCGCCGTGTTGCGCCGCGGCGTCCGACTCGACCACGTGTCGTTCGCCTACCCCGGGACGTCACGCGTTGTGCTGGACGATGTGTCGGTGACGTTGCCCGCGGGCGCGGTCATCGCCATCGTCGGCGAGAACGGCGCCGGCAAGACGACGCTGGTCAAGCTCCTGGCGAAGATGTACGAGCCGTCATCTGGTTCGATTCTGCTGGACGACACGCCGCTGGCGCGCGTGCCGGCCGGCGAATGGCGGGCGCGTCTCGCCGGCGCGTTCCAGGATTTTTTCCGTTTCGAATTCCGCGCGAGGCACACGGTCGGTTTGGGCGACGTTCCCCGGCTGGACGACGAGCCTGCCGTGGTCGCGGCTGTTGACCGCGCCGGCGCCGGCGACGTCATCGCCCGTCTGACGTCAGGCCTCGACACACAGCTCGGTCCGACGTGGCCGTGCGGAGTCGAGCTATCGTTCGGCCAGTGGCAAAAGCTCGCGCTGGCGCGTGGCTTCATGCGCGATCAGCCCTTGCTGCTGGTCCTCGACGAACCGACCGCCGCGCTGGACGCGGAGACTGAACACGCGCTGTTCGAGCGCTACGCCGCAGCGACACGCGGCACCGGCGAGAGCGACAGCGGCCGCATCACCATCCTCGTCTCCCACCGCTTCTCGACAGTCCGCATGGCCAACCTCATCGTCGTGCTCGATGGGGCCCGACTCGTTGAGGTCGGCACGCACGAAGAGCTGATGGCCAAGAGCGGTCAGTACTCGGAGCTGTACCGCATCCAGGCTGCCGCGTACCGCTGACCACATGGTCGGTCACGCCAAGCGCCATTCCCGGGGGAATGCCTAGCCTTTGGTGTATCCGGAAGAAGTTAAAGCAGCGAATTGCAATATTGGAATCTATCTAGCGGAGGCAGACAGGTCGCTGGGGCTTCAGCACCACAAAGGTGAGTGCCAATCCAACGAGGCCTGCTTCAATCCAATCGTAAGCTGGATTGCCTTTGAATAAAAAAGCCGTGGCCATGATGGCCAATGCCCAAACCAGTGACCATCCGATGGGCGAAGTTCCAAGCTTTTTAGAGTCTGGCTTCATACTCAGAATTCTAGCATGGTTTTGCCGGCCATCTCCGGTCAAAGCAAACTGAGTCACCAGCCGCGGCCGGTAGTGTCCTAATGTGCGTGAGCCGCGCACGTATAAAGTAACTTCAAAACGGGCGTTTGGTAATGAAATTGCACCGATAGGGGAGGTAAGCCATAATGCGCTGTTGCGAAGATCGGAACAGTTCGGGATTGGGGCTTTGTTGATAGCGGGAGCTATAGCCTTCCTATTGAAAAGCAACTGCGCGGCTTTAGTAATGCTAGTCGTCGGGGTAGTTCTCATAGGCGACCTCTATTGTCGAGACTACCTGTACGGGCGGTTTAGACCGACACGGCGAGAGATTCGTAAAATGTGCGCGAATGAGTATCAAGAAAGATTCCAAGACCCTAAGTTTGAGAGATACGTAAAGCACTTATTCAAAAAAGAGCCGTATGTATCAAATCGTCCTAAGTAGCTCCTCTAGCGTCCACAGGTGGTCTGTCAGATTCGAGGCCATCGCGGGCGCAGCCTTCGCCTACCCGCAGTAGCAAGCGCATGATGGTATCCCGATGAATTCCAGTCATGCGCTCCGTACTGCGGATGCTGTTGCCTTCGATTAAGGCTTGGATTGCGGTACGTTGTTTTTCGATAAGTAGTGTATTCATGATGGGAGGATTGTACGTGAGCTGCTCACGTATGTCAAGAGAAAAGTGGACCGAAGTAAGAATAGGCCGCGCACCTGCCTACCGCCCTACAGAGACTTAGACCCTGGAATTAGGCGGATTGTGCGTATTCTGCATGACAACGACGTAAATACGTTTGAGTCCTGCGAGGGAGGAAAGGGCCATGCCTTTTCGGAGCCTACTGTCCGGTTTTACGGGGAGCAATCAGAGGGCTATCGAGCACTTTCAGTAGCCCTCGCAAACGGCCTAAAGGTGCTCTACCTACGGAGATTCTGGAACATTTTAGACGGTGAACCCGTAGGCCCGGACTGGGAGATGACGTTTAGTCTCTAGGACATTTTCTTACAGTTTTTGCATTGGCGCAGGCCACCCGTGCCTCTAATTCGGTCATAAGACGGTATCTCCGCTCCCGCACCGCACTTATTGTTGTTGTGATATACGTCCCTGTTTTTCGAGTGAAACGGGGC
Source organism: Terriglobia bacterium (assembly GCA_041485165.1). Taxonomy (GTDB): domain Bacteria; phylum Acidobacteriota; class Terriglobia; order Acidiferrales; family UBA7541; genus JAAFGT01. Next base: position 45,857 of record JBGPJC010000005.1, read on the forward strand.
TACTTTTGACATTGTTTGTCTCCCTTTTTGAATTCTGTAGTTACTGGGCTGGTCGCTTTGCTGTCCAAGATAAAAGCCAGAACATTCGAGGGTATTCATCCTCTGAGTTCTTTGCGGGATACAACATGATGTTCTCTTTATTGGTGTAAGTTACTGTGAAGTCTTGCATCGCTTCTAAGGTTAGCGGCTCTTTCGCTCCCTTAACAAGCCATTTTGTATATTTTCGAAACAGCAGATAATTTCTTTGTGGGCGCGGAGCAAGGCAACTCTGAACTCCAGACTCCTTGTTTGCGCTTGGATTACAAACCAATACGTAGTCTCCAGCGACGTTGCCCGCCGTGACGTGCATCATCCCTTCGATCATTTCTGTGCTTTTTAGCTGGACTACTTCTGGTTCTGGAGCGCCGGGAACTGGGGTTCCGTCCGTATCGGTAAGGTGGGCAGGCAAGGGCGTGGTTGCTTCGGATTTCTTAGGAGTCTCGGAACACGCACAGAACGCAAGAGACACCAGTAAAATGATCGTCTTTGCTTTGTAAACTTTCACGTTGCTTTCCTGAGCCGTTCTCGTATATCCTTCTGGTATGGCTAAACTACCACCAGAGCTAAGAGAATACCTAGCGAAATTGGGTAAGAAAGGCGGGAAGAAAGGCGGTCCCGCCAGAGCCGCAGCTATGACGGCAGAACAGCGAAGCGAATCGGCGCGGAAGGCTGTTACCGCTAGGTGGGCTAAGGCGAAGAAGGGTTAGGCATTTCTTCCTTGGCATATTCGAGATACTTCTTCGTATCGTTGATTGCAATGCGGAGGACTTCTGAAACAACTGTTTGGGTGTCGGTGGGCAGGCATGGTTTGCCCTTTGCTTCCCAAAGGTCTCGCACTTTGTTTATGTTGTAGTCTTCGAGAAGAGTGAAACCGCCGTTTGCTTGCAATATAGCCCCAGTTGAGGTTCCGCCTACTCCGATAGCGGACTCGGCCATGAATTTAGCTTCACAGACATGGTAAATACCTTTTTCTAGGGGCATCGTCCAGTTTACTTCGTGGAAATACAAAATACTCTCGGCGCTATAAGCCCCCGTTCCTATTGCCCGGAAACTGAAGGCGCGAGGATCGCAGAATTCAAGAGTGCCGGGATCGCGGATCACGATTATGTGCGGCATTTGTTCTTCGTCAAAACCAAAAGCCATCAACTCGCAGCCAATTGTTATCTGGTCGATTTTTTCTCTAAATGAATTGAAAGACTCAGGTGTTAACAGTTCTTTGCCCTTTTCGAGAAATGTTTCCATCGTAAGGCCAAAACGTTTCAGATATAGATTCTCAGCTTCGGTCTTGATTTGTTGTTGATAAGCGCCCGAAAGAGCGTCCGAAACTTCTTCTGCCGAATGTTCACTTGGGAAGAGTCTGCGTTTTAGATAGGCAAGAAGAGGAGGAATCTTTAGCATATCCTCCGCCGACCACACTACCCACCAGTGCTTTGCGAGTATCGTCATCTTATGTGCTTGGCTTTCTGCCGACCAAGTTGTAGCGGTCACTTTGTGGTCGGAAATCGCCACGATGCTTTTTCCCCTATCACAGATAGCAGCAATGCCTATGGTCATTGGTCGCTCTTTTGGCCGAGACTTCGGAACAAGGCGAATATACGGCTTCCCCGGCCTATTGGGAAGGTGCATCAGCGGTTTAATAATGGCGGAGGGCATCGGAGCTAACTCCTTTAGAATTCAAATTAGGACAGCTTCCCGCGGCCGGGCGCATTGCTTTCCCCGTAGCGGTCTGTTAATCTGCTTGTTTTGCTGGACATCACGGAGGATCACTGAATGGCTCAGGCAGCAGCTCGGAAGCAGAAGAAGCGCAAAAAGTCGGTTTTGAAGCGCATCCGCCAGACCCGGCGGCGCACGGAAGTGAATCGCGCGAACCGCTCGCGCGTGCGCACGGCGATCAAGAAGATGCGCACGGCGATCACCGCGGGCGACGCTGCTGCCTGCCAGGCGCTGCTCTCGCCCACCATGTCGGCGATTGATCTGGCCATCCGCCTGGGCGCGCTCAAGCAGAATACCGGCGACCGCTATAAGTCGCGGCTCACGCTGGCCATCCACGGCCTGCCAGCACAAACCAAGACGTAATCCCTCGCGGCTCCGCATTCTCAACTGCCACTAACCTGGACAGGATTGATTCAGGAAGAACGCGCCAGGCGTGAACGCGCGCCCGCGGACCATTCCGCGGTGGCGGCAGTCAGGCAGGAAATCAGGAATTCCATCACCGCGCGCGGATTCTTGCCGCCGGATTTCAGGCGGTCATCGGCTTCGGCCAGGGCGATGATGCCCTCCAGCAAGCGCTCGCGCGGGATAGCCTTCGATTGGCGCATGGCCAGCTCGGCCGTGTCCGGGCGCATTTTCAGCTTTCCCGCCGCCTGGAATTTGTTGGTATAGGCCGGAAGCTCCTGCGCTTCAATCAGCTTGCGGTACATCCAGGCCATCGCGCCGACCACCGCCGTGGGGTCCTCGCCTTCGCGCAGGACGCTATCGAGAAAAGTCATGGCGCGGGCGCGTTCGCGGCTGGCCAGTATTTCGGAAAGCTGCCATACCGAATATTTCTTTCCGGAGACCACCACGGCGGCGATGTCCGCGGTGGTGATTCTCCCGCGGTCGCCGGCGTAGGCCGCCAGCTTTTCCACTTCTGACCGCATCCTGCCTAGATTGCCGTCGAGACAGTCGGCCAGTTGCTCGGCAGCTTCGCTGTCCATTTCGACTCCGGCATCGCGCGCCATACTCATGGCCAGCGGCGCCGAGAGTGCTGTTCGTTGTCTTTCGTCGCTGATGTCAAACGAAACGGAGACCACCACGGCCTTCTGGAGAAAAAGTTTGGCGAGTTTTTTCCGTTGGTCCAGGGCGGGCGCTTCGAAGACCAGAGTTGTGAACGGAGCAGGGTCGTCCAAATAGGCAGCAAGGGCTTCCAGCGTTTTCTCGCCCGCTTTGTCCTCCAGCGATTCCAGGGCCTGCGCGTCGCCGGCAAAGATCACTTGCTGGGGCGAGAGCATGGGCAGGCTCTGGGCTTGTTGCAGGACGCTATCGAGTCCGGAATCGGCCAGCGAAATCCGGGAAACCGCCCAATCCCTCACCGCCAAAGGCACGAAGGCGTCGAGCAGATGCCGGTGCGCCTGGTCGCGCAGGTAAACGTCTTCTCCCAGGAGAACGACGCAATGCAGTGGCTTGGCCTTACCGGCGCCCCCGGCGAGCTGGGCCAGCAGACGGTCGAGAGAGAGCTCCGGCATCAGAAATTCTCCAGCAGCGCAGAGACCAGTGTGGCAGCAAAATCCTGGGCCAGCCGCCCCAGCGCGGGGCCCTGCTCTTCGAAAAAGCTGGGGATGTCGGTAGAGATCTCGTATTCCTCGCGGAAAAGAAAGTCGTTGTTCTGGTAGGTGATCTTCCCGGAGACGCGGTCGACGAGCTGCACCTGCATGCGCACGGTGACCAGCATAGCGGTGGCGCGGTTGGTGACGGTATCGAAGAGCAGCGCGGTGGTCTCGATCGAAGTAATCTCACCACGGAGTACCGCGTCGGCGTCCTTTTCCTCGGGGACGATACGATAGTGCGTGCGCGCCAGCATTTCACGCACCACCGCCTGCGTCATCCTCTGCTCGATGCGGTACGAGGTAGTGCGATTGCGCAGCGCGGGGACGGCAATCGTCCTCCACGCCGCGGGCAGCGAGTTGCCGCGTCCGGCAACGTGGTAACCACAACTGGAAAGGGCCACGGCCAGCAACACCGCCGCAAACAATGCTGAAAGAGCCGCCACCGCGGCGCGGCCAGGGATCCTGCTGCTTTTACGACGAGGCAAGAATTTTCTCCGCAATCCGCACGGCATTATGTGCGGCCAGGCGCACGTTGTCCACCGCGCCCCACAGCCAGAAACCCGTGGGGATGCTGGCATCGCGGCGAATCGCCGCGATGCAGATGTCGGAGTTTCCCGCCACGCTTACGTTGGATGGCGCCGCTTCGCCTGCTGCTGCCGCCTTAATCCCCACCGCGGCCAACGCGCGGTCCAGTTCCGGCAGCTCGCACGGCGCAGCCATCTCGAGAAAAACGCTGAACGCCATCGAGTGAAACACCGGCGCGTGGATGATTTGCACTGCGGGGACGGGCACGCGGCCCCCCAGATACATAGCCACCTCCGCACGCACGGCGGCGCGGGAATCCTCCAGGCGCACGCGGCTCTCTTCCCCGTAATCGTCAAGGAGGTTGAAGGCCACCTGGGAGTCGAACACCGCCTGGTCAAGCGGCTGGAATGAGAGAAGCTTCACCGTCTGGCTCTCGAGCTCGGCGATGCCTTCCGGCCCGCGCTCGGAGACCGGCTGAAAGAAAACGATCACTATGCGGCGCACGGCAAAGGCTCTGAGTGCAGCAGCAAAGGTGCAGCTCACAATTGCCGCCGCGCTGGGCGAGTAAAACTGCCGGCTGGAGGGCGGCCGCGGCGGTGGAAGTATGGCGTCGAGCGGAGGGATCCAGGGCAGAGCTGCGCGAGCCGCGGCCAGCGCGCCGGAGAGGTCAATCACGTTTGCGCCGGCACTCTCGGCCACGGCCAGGTGTTTGATCGCAAAATCCCGCTCGCAGGAAAAGAATACGAAGTTGGTTCCCGCAAGGCTGTCTGCCTCGAGCGGCTGAAGGAAGGCCGGCTCGCCCCCCGCTGCGGTGAGCGTCCCGGCGAGGCGCACGTCGTCGAAGAGATGCACACCAGCCGCGGCGAACGGGCCGTCCTCAAGAAGTTGCACAATCTCTTTTCCGCGCAAGGTGGAGGCGCCGACGACGGCGAGGCGCTGGCGGCGGTCCGGGGAGGTGGGCATGCGCTCAGGCCGGACGCGAAGCCAGACGATGCCGCAGGGTCCGCGCCAGCCAGTAGGTGGGGCCGGAGATGGTGTAGAGCGTTCCGATCAGGAGCAGCACTTCTTCCGAGTAAAGGACGATGGACCAGATCAGCAGGGCGAGGAATACCACGATCAGCGAAGGATGCCGCCCCTGCCAGCCAATGTCTTTGAAACTGTAGAAACGCAGCGTGCTGACCATCAACGTCGCCAGCGCCCCTACCAGCAGCAGCCAGGCCAGCGAAAGCCGCCAGTCGTCAATGGGAAACTTCACGCCGTGAACGGTGGCGGCGACCATCCCCGCGGCTGCCGGGGCGGGCATGCCCACAAAAAACCGGTTACTCGAGCCGGGAAGCATTCCCTGGATGTTGAAGCGCGCCAGGCGCCAGGCACAGCAGACCACGAATGCCAGAGTCACCAGCCAGCCCATCTGCAGCAAATGCCGCGAGGCTGCTGAGGTCTCATTGATCTCCCGCAGGCCCCACACGAAGGCCAGGAAGGCGGGCGCAACGCCGAAGCTGATGACATCGGCGAGGGAATCCAGCTGCTTGCCCAACTCGGAATTGCTGCCGGTCATCCGCGCCACGCGCCCGTCCAGCGAATCGAAGAGGATGGCCAAGCCGATGGCCTTCGAGGCCTGATCGAGATCGCTGAAACTGCCCTTGTACGAAGCCAGGATGGCGTAGTAGCCGCACAGCAGGTTGCCCACGGTGAACATGGTGGGCAACAGATAAACGCCGCGTCGAAGCTGAAGCTTCCGCCGGGATGTCTCGACCCCGTTCATTTCCATTGTGCCAGCACGGAACTGCCTCCCCGCACCTTGTCGCCGCGGCGCACCGTTACCGCCGCCTCGCGCGGGAGCCAGACGTCCACGCGCGAGCCAAATCGTATCATCCCGATGCGCTCTCCGGCGCGGACACTGTCACCCGGCGACTTCCAGCACATCACGCGCCGGGCGATCCATCCGGCGATCTGCTTGAAGACCATTTCCCCGCGCGGCGTGGCCATGCGGATAACGTTCATCTCATTTTCCGTCGAGGCGCGCGCGAACAGCGCACCGTGGAAGCGGCCGGGGCGATAGTCCACCGCGAGGATGGTGCCGGCGACGGGAGCGCGGTTTACGTGGACGTCCCACACGGAGAGAAAGATGCTGATACGGCTGCCGGCGACGCCGTCCAAGGGCTCGTCCAGGACTTCCACGATGCGGCCGTCGGCCGGCGAGACCACCGCTGCTGGATCGTCTGGGGCGGTGCGCTCCGGATCGCGGAAAAAGTAGAGGATGAACAGGCCCAGAAAGATGAGCACTCCGGCCACCCAGAGTGGCCAAGGTCCGGCGGACAGATACTTGCTCCCCGCCAGGACGAGCAAACCCAGGGCCAGCGGAGCCGCTGCAAACTTGTAGCCTTCGGCGACCATGCAACGTAAAAGGCGATTTGCCCCACACCTCAAGCGTATTGTACGTCAGAAGGCGCGCGGCGGCCCGGATTATCGGCGACTGGCTTCGCGGCGCTGTTGCGAGATTAGCATCTCCATCTCGTCTTTCACGCGAAGTTTTCGTTTCTTGAGTTCGATTTCGAGGAGCAGGTCTTCCGAGTTCAGGTAGGGTTGAGTGGTGATCTGGTCGAGTTGCATTTCGTACTGGTTGTGCTCGCTGGCTAACTTCTGAAACTCAGCGTCGCGGGCCAGCAGGTACTCGCGAACCGCCTGGGGCGAGATGGACATGCTTTTTCCTCCCGTTGGGAGCGGGATCTACATCACAACGGAAGCGTAACACAACCGAAACATGCGGGCAATATTTTCGTGGTGCAGGAAAACCTGGGGGGGGAAGAGAGGAGGGCTAAGAAACAAGGCTAACCCAGAGAAGGGACGGACATGCTCTCGGCGACCCTGTTCTTCTCTGTGTTCTCTGTGCTCTCTGCGTTATTCCGATCCTTCGCTCTTCCGCCCGCCGTCTGTTCCCACCGGCCGGCTGAGCACCACGCCATCCTCCTCCGGCGAGGAGTAATACCGCGGACGCCGGCCACATTGGGCAAAGCCCAAGCGCTCATAGAATGCTGTGGCAACGGAATTCGATTCGCGTACTTCCAGAAATACACTTCTCGCGCCACGCCCCGCTGCGCCAGCAAGCGCCGCAACCAAGAGAGCTGAACCGATGCCTGCACGCCGGCGCCGAGGACTTACTGCCAGGTTCAAAATCTCCATTTCATCCGCAACGCCGCGGAAGAGCAAAAAACCCGCCACCTGGCTCGCTTCTACCGCCACCAGGGTTTCGTACCCTCCCTCCCCACGGTATGCCCCAGGCGGCCATTCGGCCACGGAGTCCTTGCAGGCTTGCTGGATGGACATCACGGAGTCCACATCACCCGGCTCGATTGATCGCACCAGAAGAGGCGAGGCTGGAGCAGTCACTGATCCTTCCAGAGCATCTCGGCATCGGACCGCCGGACGTAATGGGCGTCGAGACTCGCGGCGTCGGACACTTCACCCCGCAGCGCGCGAGCAAAGCCCAGACGCCCGACAGCGGGCGCCAGGACCGGGGAGACGGCCTGAGTGCGCACGCCGCTGTAGGGCGAGTCCTTGATCAGCTTCAAAAACCAATCGGGCTGCGCCGTAACGAAAAGCATTTCCGCATTCGCCTCCGCACCGCAAGACTCAAGTTCACGCTGGCGCGCGACGAGGTAGGCGAAGCACTCCGCCGGAGACATGACTACATCTTCGCCTCGCCGCTGGAACACGCCACCGCTGCGCTCGTAGAGGCCGGCATAGAGCTGGCCGCGGCGCGCGTCGCCGACCGCAGCCACCAGCGTGGCCGAAGCCGGCGCCTGTTCGGCGAGAGCCTCCAAAGCACTGACCGCTACCGCCGGCTTGCGGTAGACCTCGGCCCAACCCTTTACCGCGGTCAAACTGATGCGAGCTCCCGTAAATGAGCCTGGCCCCGCGGCAACGGAATAGAGATCCACATCCGGCATCTTGATGGATAGCTCGGCGAGAAGAAAATCCAGCTGGCGGAAAAGTCGCGAGGAATAGGGCTCTTCAGCCGCGGCATAGACCACTCCAAGCAACTGGGCGTCGCGCAGCAGGGCCACGCTGCCCGAGGGCGAAGTCGTGTCGATGGCCAAAACGAGCACGGCCAGCATTGTAACCCGCCAGCGAGGGGCTTAGAGAAGTTCACGGTGAGATTACTCGTGCCGGTCGTTGCGTATCCTCCGTGTTCTCTGCGCTCTCTGCGTTAATTCCTAGTAGGGGCGGGGCTTGCCCCGCCCGCGAACCGTGGAGGAACCAAAGAGGGCGAGGCAAGCCTCGCCCCTACGGCGAGAGCAAGCCCGGTGACGCCGAGGCAGACCGGATGAGAACATATCCTTGTATGGGCGGGGCTTGCCCCGCCCGCCGCAGGTCTTTAATTCTTCCTGCAAGCGCACAAGAACCTTGCCAAAAGTTGGGATCCAACTCACGCGTCGTGGCCGCGGATCAGGCGCACAGCATCGGGGCCGGAATCGTCGCGGCCGTTTTCTGTAGCGTCGCGCTGTCCGCCGGCGGCAAGCTCGGCAGCGCCTGGGCCTTCCCCGGGCGCGAGGAAGAGGTCGGTCTCGACGCCGTGCTGCTTGGTGTAGAGCTCGAAGTAGCGGCCGCCCGCGGCGTAAAGAGAAGCGTGAGTCCCGCGCTCCGCAATTCGCCCGGCTTCCACCACCAGGATCTGGTCGGCCCGGCGAATGGTAGAGAGGCGATGTGCGATCACAAACGTGGTACGCCCGCGCATCAGGTAAGCCAGGCCTTCCTGGATCAGCGCTTCGGACTCGGAATCAAGGCTCGAGGTGGCTTCATCGAGAATCAGAATCCGCGGATCGGCCAGGATCGCGCGGGCGATGGAGACCCGCTGGCGTTGGCCCCCGGAAAGTTTTATACCGCGCTCGCCGACCACGGTGTCATACGCGTTCTCGAATGCCTCGGCAAATTCATCCACGCGGGCAATGCGGCAGGCGGCGAGGATCTGCTCTTCCGTGGCCTCCGGCCGGGAGAAGGCCACATTCTGCCGAATCGTTCCGTCGAAAAGAAAAGTCTCCTGCAGGACGACGCCGAGGCGCGTGCGGTAGGAATCCAGGCGCACCGTGGCCAGGTCCACATCGTCCACGCGCACGGTTCCGGAACTGGGAACATGGAACGCGGCAATGAGGCCGATGATGGTGGACTTCCCTGCCCCGGAGGGACCTACCAGCGCGGTCACCGTGCCCGGCGCGGAGGTGAAGCTGACGCCGTGCAAAACTTCTTTCCCCCCTTCGTAAGCAAAGCCGACATTGTCGAAGACCACTTCCCCGCGGATTGCGCTGAGCAGCTTCTTGCGCCGCGGATCGTCCCCCTCCGGCCGCTCCGCCAGGACTTCGCGGGTGCGCTCGAGACCTGCCAGCGCTTCCGTGATCTGCGTGCCGATGCCGACGATTTGCGCCACCGGCGCGACCAGCAGCCCAAGAAAAATGGTGTAGGTCAGGAAAGTGCCGAGGGTCATCGCGCCGGAAAGGATCTGGCGCGCTCCCACGTACATCACTGTCGCGCTGACGATTCCCATCAGCACGGCTGAGCACAGGCCCATCAGGGATACTGCGGTGAGGGTCTTGAGGACGTTGTCCAGCAAGCGTTGCACGCCACCGGAGAAGACTCCAGCCTCGCGCTCCTCGGCGTGGTAGCCCTTGACCACGCGCACTCCGCCAAGAGATTCGGTCAGCCGTCCGATAACTTCTGCGTTGATCTTGGGGCGCGCGCGGTACATGGGACGGATAGTAGAAAAGGCTTTGCTGAGGGCAAAGCCCAGCACGATCAGGAAAGCGGTGGCGATGGCGGTGAGCGCGGCATTGATGCGCAGCAGGATCACCAGGGCGAGGCATGCCGTCAACACGCCGCCGCAGAAGTCGATCAGCCCGGTGCCCAGCAGATTGCGCACGCCTTCGACGTCGCTCATGATGCGCGAGACCAGTGCGCCGGTCTTATTGGCGTCATAATACGACACGGAGAGCCGCCCGATGTGCGCCTGCACCTTGCGCCGTAGCTCGGCGATCAGCCGCTGCGCCGCCTTGGAGAGCAATTGCGTCAGCGCGAAAGAAGAAGCGCCCTGCACCAAGGTCGCCGCCAGGACCGCCAGCACCAGCGGAGCGAGAAGCTCGATGCGACGCTTCCCCAGGACGTCGTCCACCAGGTATTTGGTCGAAGCGGGGAGAACCAAGCCTGCCAGCCGGTTGACCACCATGATCGCGAAGCCAATCGCCAGCAACCCTTTGCGCGGCCGCAGCAGCGCCCAGACGTCCGGCAATTGCTTCCAGAAGCGGAGTGGGGAAATCTTTTTGGCGGTGGGCGCGCTGGCGGAAGTTGGGGGCATCAGTAGACTCTTAGATGACCGCGCCGGGCATTCGTGCACAATCCAGGGGCCGGGAATCCCTCCGCGGGCGGAGTGGCGCGATCGCCGGGAGCGCGGTCCACAACCATACCACCGGAATGCCGGTTATCGCCCGTCTTCGCCCTGTCTTCGCCCAGATGAAATCGCCGCTCCAACCGCGGCCCTTGACGCCCTGCCAACGGCTGCTTAGACTACTAGTAGACAGGTGCCACAGGGGGACAGCCTCTCATGGAATTCAAGCTTGGGGATAAGGTCGTCTATCCGAACCATGGCGTTGGCATCATCGAACAGATCAACTACGGCGTACTGGAAGGCCGCAGCGAAAGATATTACATGCTCAAGGTCGCGGCGAGCGGCCTGCGGGTAATGGTGCCGCACTCGAATATAGAGGCGGTCGGTCTGCGCCGCGTGATCCGTTCGGGAGAAGCCTGCAAGGTGTTGGAATACCTTACCACCAGCAAGTGCGGCTGCCACCACGACTGGAAACATCGCTTCAAAGAAAATTCCGAACGAATGCGCACCGGCTCTCTCTACGAAGTAGCTACCGTCCTGAAAAGCCTGGTCTCCCTCAGCCGCGAAAAGCCCCTTTCCTTCCGTGAAAAGAAAATGCTGGAGCGCGCCCGCCACCTGCTGATCAGCGAACTGGCTACCGCGCGCAACGCTTCCGAGCAGATTGCGGAAGACAGCATCTCCAAGGCGCTGGCCAAGGCGCACCTGCAATTGCCGCCGGCCGCAGAACGTTTCGCGGACTAGAGATTTCTTAAGACTCTTTTTAGAAGGCCCCTGTCATCTTCTTCGGATGTCGCGGCTACAGCCGCGACCCCCTACTTGCGGCTGGTTCCCCAGCCTCCGCCACCAGGAGTTTCAATCCGCACCACTGTGCCGGGTGCGACGCGGAAAGAGCATTTAGATGGCAGCCGCTTGGATTTCCCACGCAGAATGACCGTGCTTTTCCCTGTCCGGCCCGGCGCGCCGCCAGACAGTCCGTAGGGCGGGATTGTCCTGCGGTCGGAGAGCAGGGCCACTTGCGCATCGGCCAGGAATTCGATCTCGCGGATGATGCCATCACCGCCGCGCCAGCGCCCCGCGCCTCCCGACCCGCGGCGGAGTGCGTAGCGGCGGACGCGCACCGGGCAAACATGTTCGAGAATCTCGACCGGGGTATTGAGCGAATTGGTCATGTGCGTGTGGACGCCGCTGATGCCATCGAGATTGGGCCGCGCGCCCATGCCCCCGGCGATGGTTTCGTAGTAGGCGAACGGCGCGCCGCCGTGCCGCGGGTCGGCGCCGCCGAATGTGAAGTTATTCATGGTCCCCTGGCTGGCGGCGGGGATACGCG
>JBGPJC010000006.1:0-56900 GCA_041485165.1 Terriglobia bacterium
GATGTCCACGGCGGCATCGGCGGGCAACTGCTGTTCCAACCCAAGGTAACCGGCCTCGGCGCGGAAATCTCCCTGCTTCAGACACTCCAGCGCGCCGCGCTCACGGTGAAAGACGTAGGCTCCGGGATCAAGCCCTTCCACTGCGTGGACGATCAGGTAGAGGTCATTGAGCTGCGCTCCGTGCGGATCAAGGAAATCTGCCGGCACGCCGCGGGTAGCTCGGTCCAGCAAGGTGGAAAGCTGCGCCAGACTGATCGGGGCACGCGAAAACTGCCGGCTGGAACCTCGCCGCAGGATGACTTGCTCGACGGGGTCGCGCGGCATCTCCGCATCTGACCAGGGCTGGAGTTGAACGAGTGGTCCGGCGGGCGGCGGAAAGTTGGTCATCGGCGCGCCGCCGCGCCATTTCCCCACTTCCTCGGCCGAGTGCAGCGACGACGACGCGTGCATTTCGCGCATGAGTGGATAATCAACCTCGCGCCGGGAGAGCGGGACGGTTTCCAAACCGAGAGGCGAGCATTCTGCGGGGGATTGCGGCGGAAGATCCGCGGCGTGGCCGAGTGCCACCAGGGAGAAGGCCACCTCACGCTGGGGATCGACATCAAGCAGGCGGTTGACGTCGGCGTCCATGAAGCCGCACACCACTTTGGCTGGCAGTCCCAGGGCGGTGGCGGCGGCCAGCAAGTTGGCGAGCAGAGTGCCGTTGTCCCAGCCGAAATGGCGGTAGGTGCGGGACTGATACTTCCATGCATTGCGCCAGTAGGTGCAGGTACAGATGATGGTCAAAGGCGCGTGGCCGATGGCGGATTCATCGCCGGCCGCTTCGAGCAGCACGCGCCGGTAATCCCCGCTGCGCAGTCTGCGCAGGCCGAACTCGGCGGCAGCAAAGTGATAGACGCCGGCCTCGAGGTTTGCCAGGTCGCCACATACCAGATAAAGCTCGACCTCGTAGAGCGCTCCGGTGCAGGCCGCAGCGCGAAGGTAAATCTCACCGCCCGAATGGCTCCTCGTGCGGGTGATGCCCGCGGAGAGGTAGAGGAGTTGACCCAGCGCCTCGAGGTCCGGCGCCGCGATTGTGTCGGCGGGGACGCTCTCAGCGATGGCAGAAAGGGCCGCGACCCCGGTTTGGCGCATTTCGCCGGGCAAGCGCAAGGGCGGGAGCGTCGGATAAATCTTGAACGGCAGGGGCTGATTGGCCCAGTCCAAAGAATGGGAGTTGGCGCGGACACTCTCATAGGAGTGCTTGGTGGCGTCGTGATAAGTACGGGCGGCTTCAGGATTGCGATTGTCAGTCATGGTGGCAATGAACAGATCATATCTTAGCCTTCACCAGGCCGCGGACATACGGGTGGTATGATTCTGTTCACCCTGAGGAGCGTCGAAGGACTGAAGCAACGGGAGCCTGACGAAGGGCCGTGGGCTTGGGTCAGAGCTAGGAGGAATATATTCCATGCTGCTCGAGCCTCCCTGCCAATGAGCAGCCTCCTGAACTACGCTAAGACCATCGGCATCAAGAACGGCTGGACCGGTGGGCAGTACAGCCTGTTTCGCGCCATCTTCGGAAGCTATCTGTTCGTGCATTTTGCGGGGCTGGTGCCCTGGGGGCCCGAGCTTTTCTCGAACCGCGGGGTTCTGCCCGATGGCTCCGCCAGCCCGCTGCTGCATCTTTTTCCAAACATTCTTGCGCTGGCGGATTCTCCGATTGTTGTGCAGGGGCTTCTTCTCCTGGCTGCGGGACTCAGTCTGCTTTTTGCGACGGGCTGGCGCGATCGCACTGCGGCGCTGCTGCTCTGGTGCTTGTGGACCAGCTTTTTTGGATGGAATCCGCTGATTGCGAATCCTTCCCTGCCGTATGTTGGCTGGCTGCTGCTGGCCCACGCGGCACTTCCCGCGGCGCCGTATGGCTCGTGGGCGGCCCGCGGCCGAGCCGACCCGCGCGGTTCGTGGAAGATGCTCCCACCCATTTTTCTTGTGGCCTGGATCCTGATGGCCGCGGGATATACCTATAGCGGGTTCGTGAAGCTGGGCAGCCCATCGTGGGTGGATGGCAGCGCACTTGCGCGCGTCCTGGAAAACCCTTTGGCACGGCCGGGCACAGCCAGGGATCTGCTGCTCGCGCTGCCGGCTGGTCTTCTGCGTCTGGCCACCTGGGGCGCGCTGGCACTGGAAATAAGCTTTGCGCCACTGGCGCTCTTCCGGAGGCTCCGGCCGTGGGTTTGGACGGCGATGATGGCCATGCACCTCGGCCTGTTTCTCGTGATTCGATTTGCGGACCTGACGGCGGGCATGGTCATGCTGCACCTGTTCACATTTGATCCCGGATGGATCGCGCCGGCGCGCGCGCACGACACCGAGTGGCTTTATTATGACGGCCACTGCGGATTGTGTCACCGCGCCGTGCGATTTGTGCTGGCGGAAGACCTTGCCGGCGATGCCTTCCGCTTTGCGCCGCTGCAGGGTGAGCAGTTCCAGGCGAGCGTCTCGGCCGCGGAGCGCGAAGCGCTGCCTGATAGCCTGGTGGTGCGCAGCGGGGCCGGCGCATTGCTCACTCGCTCCGCCGCTGTGATTCATATACTCCGGAGAGTGGGGGGATTCTGGCGCTTGCTGGCCGGGATGGTGGCGCTGATTCCCGCGCCCCTGCGGGATGCCGCATATGATGGGGTGGCGCGGATCCGCTACCGCTTATTTGCCCGCCCGGCGGATGTGTGCCCCATCCTTCCAGCGGAATTGCGCGCGCGGTTCGACCACTGACCCGAAAATCTTTGACGGGTGGAAGCTCCCTCAGGAAATAGGATAAGGGATGGGGATGGGGCCGGGGGGGGCGGGAGTGGGGAACGGTGGAGGAGCGGACTTCAGGGTCTTCACCGCGCGGAGAGACTTTCCCCGCAACTTCTTGTGCTTAGCGGCTGACTTCTTCGACTTTTTCGCCGGCATCGTACTTCTCCTTTCCATCGGAGCCTATTTGGCTCCACGCTCTTTCCCCAAGAATACCTGACGGGTGGCCCGTAGGCGATTTTTTTCTTGACGCAACGGCACGGTGCGAGGATACCACTCTCGCATTCCATCGAGCGGTTGCAAACGTAGGGGCGGCTTTATGCCGCCCTTACTCCCATCGAGGCGTAACAAAAAAAGGGGCGGTCCGCCTGGGCGGGCGCCCCTACGTTTCCAGGATCACTCTTCGGCAGTCTTCTTGGATTTTGGGTTTCGATGGTGGCGCGCCTGAGAGGGTTCGAACCTCCGACCTCGCTATTGGGTCGCCGCCCATGGCTGATGAGCGGATAAAGGGCGTTCGCCCGAAAATATTAGGGCTAGTACTTTCCATGTGAAGAAAAAGAGCGCTGCAATAGCGCCGACGTGAAAAGCAGCCATAAACAAAGTCGTGGTCCAGACAATCGGTTGTGAAGACGTTTTGTCCCGTTCGAAGATACTCATCATTGCGTAGGCGACCAGCGTAAGCCCCTGAATTTACCGCGGCTTGCGGATTGGAAGCTTAAAAATGAATTGACGTACTGAAGGTACTGGTACTGGCAGACCACCTGCGACCAGTTTGTTTCGAGAGTGTGCAAAAGTGGATAGATGCCGGTTTGCACTGACTGTTAACATCCGCGCCGGTTTGGGGACTCGAGGTCGACCCGACAATTCTAGCCCAGCACTGTCAGCGACGATGAAGAGAAATCCAGCCAAGGAGATTTGAAATGAAAAAACTTTTGTTGGTTATTTGCATGTTGAGTATGGGCAGCCTGGCCTGGGCGCAGTCGGCACCGCCACTGGGCTCGGCGGCAGGCTTCGCAGTCCTGGGCACCACAACGGTGACTAATGCGACTACACCCCCGGGACCCCCGGCTTTCACCACCATCACCGGAGATCTGGGTCTCAGCCCCCCAGGTGTTTCAGTCACTGGCTTTTCGCTGGTACCAGGGGCGAACCGGATCGTCGTGGGGCCACCCCCTGCGACAGGCGTGACCGGTGGGTTGGGGATCGTGACCGGAACCATACATGTGGGGGATGCGGTCGCACTTCTGGCTCATGCTGACGCCATCAAAGCATACGCTGCTCTTCTAGCCGAGACCTGCAACACCAACTTGTCTGGCCAGGATCTGGGTGGGCAAACTCTTGTGCCGGGCGTCTATTGTTTCAATACATCGGCTCAGTTGACAGGACAACTCACACTGAACGGCAACGGTGTCTATGTTTTCCAGATAGGGAGCACGCTTACGACAGCGAGCAATTCCTCTGTTTTCCTGGAGAACGGCGCCCTGTGTGGCAATGTGTTCTGGCAGGTCGGCAGCTCTGCCACCCTCGGCACGAACACTGTTTTTGCAGGAAGCATTCTCGCCTTCACCAGTGACACCGTGACTACCGGCGTTAGCGTAGCGGGCAGAGTTTTTGCGCTAGGTGGTGCAGTGACACTGGATACCAACAACATCACAGTTGCGGGGTGCACTTCGGTTGGTGGCGGTGGCCATGACCACGACGGCTGCCACAATGACAACGATGATCGTGACAAGGACAAGGACAAGGATAAGGATAAGAACAAGGATAAGGATAAGGATAAGGACAAGGACCGTAACTAAGGACCGCGACTAACCTGAGAAGTGTTCGGAGGCGCGACCTGTTTCGCGCCTCCGGGCATTCAGGGCTAGGCCAGACGGGGAACTGACGATTACTGTCGATAGCGGCCGTGGCGGTTGAAAAAGTCTTCGTGATTAGCGCGTGAAGACGAACTGAAGCGAGCACAGGAACCCATATACAAACGAGAGTTCCCTGCGCATGTTTATCTTAATCGCCATCCACGGAGGCTTGCTGGTCATGATGGGACAACACTCCCGTTCAGAGTCGCTGTTCTACTACTTCCGCCTCGAAGACCATGTTCTCGAAAATCATCTTCGACAGCTCATCGATTAGCACATCATGTTCGACTTCGTGCATGAGTAGTTGAAAGACTTCTATGGCGAGACCGGCAGGCAATCGATCCTGAACTCCTGTTGCGCATCCTGCTGGTCGGCCAGGCCTGTGGTTTTGCCCCTACCGTATTTCTTGATCCGCAGAAACAGGCGGGTGGCTCAGGCTTTGGCTTTATGTCCCGGCGTTGCGAGTGAGCCACCCGCCTCTTAGCTCAGCCCGTCATTTGCGCTGCCTTTGGTATGAGCTTCGCGACGGGCGTGTTCTGCGTCCAAAGGCTCAGGGCGCACGTTTACGCTCCTCTTGAGGAGACAGTTTGCGCAAGACCAACCGTCAAGAGTAGGAAGGCCAGCATCGCTACAAGCCTGATGGCCCGGGGGCGATTTTTTTCTTGACGCAACGGCACGGTGCGAGGATGCCACTCTCGCATTCCATCGAGGGGTTGCAAACGTAGGGGCGGCTTTATGCCGCCCTTACTCCCCATCGAGGCGTAACAAAAAGAGGGGTGGGGTAAACCCGCCCCTACGTTTCCAGGATCACTCTTCGGCAGTCTTCTTGGATTTTGGGTTGCGATGATGGCGCGCCTGAGAGGGTTCGAACCTCCGACCTCTGGTTCCGGAGACCAGCGCTCTATCCAGCTGAGCTACAGGCGCGCAATGGAATGAATTCAGTTTAGGCGGTCGCTGCAGCGTCGTCAAGGTGGGCGGCACGCTTCCACGCGGAGACACGTTCGGTTTGGCTTTACAGGGCACGCGGAATTGCGAGAGGATTCCCTGCCATGGGCCCTTTGAAGCAAACAGAATCAGACGAGACACCTCTCCGTCTGCCCCGCCGCGAATTCATCATGGAGGGCGCGCGAGCTCCAACTCGGGCGCGAGCACCAGCAGCGCTGCCAGCGCCCGCTCTACCGGCAGACCGGGACGCTGTGGATGGTCACCTCCGCCGACGACAGTCTGGAGCGCGCATCCCTTCCCATCTTGCGCGATGCCGGGCTCGCCCTCGGCCAGTGGACTACGGCGGAAGCCGCCAGGCGCTATCCACTTTTCAGCCACGCGGCGGCGGCATCTTCAGTGTTCTAAGTGCGAATCACTCGGACTCCTTTCAACCCGAGCCATTTCGTTTGACTTTCCTTTCCGGCGAATGTTCCAGTAGACAAGGCTCATCGCTGTCAGGAGCACGCCAAAGATTGGAACTGAGTATCGCAGGCCGTCCACATAGAAAGTGCTGAATGCCACGGCGACCAGGACAAGAATACCGAAGACATTCGAAATCGGGAACAACCACAGTCTTAGCGGCAAATCATTGACCCTGGCGCCAAGGGTCCGGCGAAACTGCAGATGGGCGAGCAGAATGACGGCCCATACAAAGTACATTCCCGAGACTGCCGAACCGTAGAGCAGCAGAAACGCGCGTTTGGGTGCGTAAACCGCAAGCAGAATCGCGATCAACATACCAACACTCGACGCACCGAGCGCCGCGTGCGGCACGCCCTTGGCGCTTAAACGGCCGAGCGCCGCCGGGGCATAATTTCCGTGGGCCAGCGAAAACAGCATCCGGGTGGACAGATACAGCAGCGTATTCGCGGCCGAGAGAGCGGCCGTGATCACCACCACGTTCATGATCAGGGCGGCATAGGGGATTCCGATTGCAGCGTAGGCGCGTACGAAGGGACTCCCCAGCACCGTGCCGTCGCCGCTCTGATTCCATGGAGTTATAGTTACCATAACAGTAATTGCCAATACGTAGAATAAGATAAGGCGAAAAACCGTGGTGCGCATCGCGCGCGGAATGGCTTCCTCCGGCCGCCGCGCTTCACCCGCAGCCACCGCCACCGCCTCCATTCCCAGGAAGCTCGCCAGGCCAAGCGTGAGGGCCAGCCATACGCCGCGCCACCCGTGCGGTAGGAAGCCGCCATAGGCGGTCAGGTTCACAAAACGCAGCGCCGGCCGCGGGGACAACCCGGCGATCAGGGCGATCCCCACAACGATGAAGACGACGATCGCCACAACCTTCACCAGCGAGAACCAGTACTCGAATTCTCCGAAGTTTCCCACTTGAGTGGCATTGATCGCTACTATTCCCAGGGAAACCACCGTGACCCAGAGCCACTGCGGCGTTTCGGGAAACCAGTACCGGAAATAAATCGCCACCGCCGTAACCTCAGCGCCGATTCCCACAATCTGAATCAGTGCGTAGGTCGCGCGAACGGTAAAACCGCACCAGGGATTGAGGTAACGTTCCGCGTAGATTCCAAACGACCCGGCCACGGGATGCACCACCGCCATCTCCGCCAGCGCGTACGCCATGATCAGCCCGATGACGGATCCAAGAAAATAAGTGAGAATGACAGCCGGCCCTGCCAGGCTGATGGTCACGCTGCTGCCCAGGAACAGGCCAACCCCCACGGCGCCGCCGATTGCAATCATCACCAGGTGCCGCTCGGTCAATCGCCGCTGCAAATCCTGCGATGCGTGAGTCGTGTCCGCCTGGATTGCGTCGGATGGGGAACTGCCGGGGTTGGACATGTTCGCTTTTAGCGCCTTGCCATCACGTGCCGAAGATCATGCCACGCAGGACAGGCCTTCCTTTCACATGCTTTCAAAGCCAAGACTTTCAAAATGCTCCTTGCGGCGCGGTCCGACGATAACCGAGTCAATGCCTTCCGTGTTCAGGACAAACTGCAACGCTTCTTCCGGGAGGCCTCTTTTGTTTTTCTCCGCGACTGTTTTTAGTTCTTGAATGCGATCAAAAGTTTTCTGGTTGAGAAACGATTGATACGGTTCAGGCCTCAGCGTCAGCCGGCTCCCCGCGGGATAAGGGACATTCCATTGATATTTTCCGGAAAGAAGCCCGCCTGCCAGAGGGCTGAAGGAAACATACTTCAGCGAGTTCGCCTGTAAGAAAGGGATCAGCTCCCTGCGATCCTTTTGCTGAAGAAAGCTGAATTCATTTTGTACAAAGCAAAGATGAGGCCGGATCCTCTCGTCCGCCTTTTCAAGAAACTGTTGCACATACGAAAGATCAGCATTCGAAAGGCCGGCGTAGCGAATTTTGCCTTCCGAGATGATTTGAGAGAAAGCGCCGAGGATCTCCTCAACGGGGGTGGCCGGATCCGGCTGGTGAACGTAGTAGATATCAATGGAATCCGTTCTCAGTACACGAAGAGAGTTCTCAATATGGAAAATAATTTCAGAGCGACTGAGCGGATTTTGCCCGGGACGCGTCCCCGCCGGGTTCCCCACTTTTGTAGCTATCTGAATTTCTGACCGGAATTGGGATCCCTGGTCTGAAATCCACTGGCCAAGATATTCTTCACTGAGCCCGCCTCCGTACGTATTCGCTGTATCGAATCTCTTGAGTCCAAGTTTGCGCGCCAGATTCAGCAGCGCAAAAGCTTGCTGCTGGTTTTCTCCCCGGCCTCTGAGTTCCGGAATGCTTCCAATGCCCCCAAAATTCCCACAGCCCAGGACAATGCGGTCTAAGTCTTTTTCACGAATCATCCGTGCTCCCCGCTCATTTGATTAGAATGTTATACCCGTGGGAATCAGAGTTTACATTAGAGGGCGCCTGCCGGCTTACGTGAGAGTCTCCCAGGGCGGGGCCTACCCCGCCCCGTCTAGCTGTTGACGGTGTCCATCCTTCGGTTTACCGCGAGAATGCGAAGAGTTTCGAGTAACTGTTCAGATAGATTGTTTTCAGAAAGATAGACAAGCGGCGTCGCAGCGCCGCCACTTCAGATTCGTTCCACATGGCGGGATGCTTATCTCCTGTCCGGCTGCGATGCGGTCAATTTCTGCGGACGGAATCCCTTGCGTGTGGCGCCGGGGGACAGCCCCGGCGCTACACGCGGCGGGCGCTCGAACGAGCGCCCGCCGGGCAAGGATTAGAACCGGAACCGCACGCCGAATTGACCCTGGAGTGGCGGCGTGATGATGTTGATCGGCTTGCGGAAGTTCGGACTGTTGACGTTGTCGTTGAAGTTCTGGCCGAAATTTGCTTTGTTAGTGAGATTAAAGACCTCGAACAGCCCTTCCAATTGTGCGTGCGGCGACAGCCGCTCGAACCGGAAGATCTTGGCGACCCGAAAGTCCCACGTGAACGTGGGGTTGCCATGGAGCGAGCCGCGCGGTCCGGCCCGCTCGCCATCGGTGTTGAAAGTGCGCGAGCCGCCGGGGCCGTTCGAGTCGTTGGCTCCGAAGATCGTGGGTACGCCGTCGCCATT
Source organism: Terriglobia bacterium (assembly GCA_041485165.1). Classification (GTDB taxonomy): domain Bacteria; phylum Acidobacteriota; class Terriglobia; order Acidiferrales; family UBA7541; genus JAAFGT01. The sequence goes on from JBGPJC010000006.1 coordinate 9,125, forward strand.
GGCGTCGCACGAGTCGCACACGGGCGTATAGCGTCGCGCCGCGGCGGCGGTCAGAATCGTTGACAATTGGATGCCGTAGGGGAAACGGACCAGCCCGGAAAGCACCAATCGGTGCCGCTCGTCGAAGTTAGTGGGTCCCAGCTCGCCGGGGCCGTGCGGCTGGAGTTGGTTAAGCACCGTGAAATCCTGGAAGTCCGTATCGGTGGTCGATTTGGAGAGCGTGTAGCTGGCGAAAAGCTGGTACCACTTGGTCAGGTCTTTTCGGAAGGAAATGATAAACGCCTCGTAATTGTTTCGGCCCGTGCTGTCGTCGAGGAGGATCTGCCTCGGGATGCCGGTGAGCGGGTCGTTCAGTCCAGCCTGCGGGAAGTTCACGCCGCTCCCGCAGTTCGGGTCATTGTTCAGGCAGAAGTTGGCATTGCGAGCTTGAGTCAGCCGCCGGGTGCGGGAGTAAACGCCGTCGATGTCGACCGTCAGGCCGGCGAAGTGTCCCTCCCTGAACTGGTAAGAGTAGCCGCCATGGACCTGGTCGGCATAGGCCACGCGGGCGTCCGGAGAAGTCACCTGCCCGATCGGGAAGCTAAAGGGAAACGCCGCTGGACTCACAGGAGTCGGATTGCAGGCTAGCGCCAGCGGTTGGACGCCACAGGGAATTCCGAGCGGCGCCGCGAAATTGCCGGGTACGAATACGAACTGGAAAGGCGGGCCACCGTTCGCCTGGGTCACCTCGAGGTCGGCAAACAGCGTGCTTGCTATCCACGCCGAGGGATCGTAGAGGCGGCCGTAGCCGACGCGGACCACCTCCTGTCCATTGCCCTTCACGTCCCACGCCACGGCAATCCGGGGCCCGAAGTCCTTGGGGTCATCGCTGGGCGTTCTGTGCTTCGGGCTCCCGGGGAACAGCCCGATATTCTGGCTGACGAGCTGTTCGGCAACTGACCCACGGAAGTAAAGCAGGTTGTGGAAATAGTCGTAGCGCAGCCCGAGCGCGAACGTCACCCGCCCAAGGCGGATGTCGTCCTGGACAAAGAAGCCGTAGTGGGTAAGCGGGCGGTTGAAGACGTCGCCCACGTCAGCAGACCACGAACGGAATTTAGAGATCTGCTGGACCTTCCCAACCCCGCGGAATTGCCCTGGGAGAACCGTATTCGTGGCCGGGTCGTAATTATCGTTGTCAAAGCTGTACCGGTTGTGGCGGAAGTCCACGAAGATCCCCAGGCGCGGCCGGTACACTACGCTGCCGCCGAAGCGAATGTTATGCCGGCCATGGACCAGGGAGAAGTCATCACTCCACTGCCACATGTTTTCCTTGGGAGCCTGCGTGCCGGCCTGGCTGGCGCCGAACGAGGCGTCGGGCAGGATGATCGTGGGGAAATTCAGTGAGCTGACTTTGTTGGTGATGGAGTTCTGCCAGTACTGGTAGTGGATGCGAAAGTCATTGACCTTGTTGGATCCAAACAGCGTGGTGATTCCGGCCACCGCGTCGTGAATCTTGTTGGTCTCGTTCGCTCCGGCGTTGGGCCCGGGCGCTTCCTGGTCGTCGAAGAACTCGTTGCCGGTAATGTTGTCTTGCTCGGAGTAGCGGACGAACCAGTTATTGCTGGGATTGATGCGCCCATCCAACCGCGCTGTGTGCAGGTTCTGGCGGAAGGTTAGGGGCGTCGCGGTGCCGTCGAGCGTGGGGAAGGCGCCGTTGCTGTTGAAGACCCGGGACTCGTTCCTCCGTTCGCGCTCGTAGCTGTAGAAGCCGAAGAGCTTGTCCTTCATGATCGGCCCGCCGAACGTCCCGCCGAACTGCTGGTTGCTTAAGGGCGGCTTGGGTTTTTTGTTGGCTTGCGAAATCGCGTCGATCTTCTCGTAGGAGTCGTTGCGGAAGAAGCCGAATCCGGAGCCGTGCCATGAGTTGGAGCCGGACTTGGTGACCACATTGACCACGCCGCCCAGCCCGCGCAGGTTCTGCGCTTTGGGGTCGTGGGTGATCACGTCGAACTCCTGCACCGCCTCGAGCGACAACGTTATGTTCTGTCCGCCCATGAACAGGTCAGTATTGTCGCCGCCGTCGAGGGTCATGAACAGGAGCCGGCCGCTCCCGCCGTTGATGGAGATAGCCGGCACATTGCGCTTTGTGGGGTCATAGTTCCTGTGTACCGCCGAGTTGCCCGTCGTGGCGCCCGGCACCAGCGTGGCCAGCGTCGTGAAGTCGCGGCCGTTGACGGGCAGCTCCTCCACTTGTAGCGGCGTAATGGCCTTGTGGATTGTGGCCGTGTTCGTTTCGATCAGCGGGACCACCGCCTCGACGCTTACCTTCTGCTGCTGCCCCGCGGGCCGGAGTTCGATGTTCAGGTCGAGGGACTGTCCAACGAGCAGCGCAACGTCCCGCGCCTGGTTGCCGAAGCCCGTGTAGCTGGCCTCGAGGCGGTAATTCCCCGGAGGGAGATTGATGATGCTGAAGCCGCCGTCCACCGCGCTCTGCGCCTGGCGCTTCAGGCCGGTGGCGGTGCTGGTGACGGTGATGGTCGCGCCATTCACCGCGGCGCCGCTGCTGTCCTTAACGTGGCCAATGATGTCTGCGCCGCCTTGCGCGGCAAGGTACGGCGCAAAGACGAAAAGATTCAGGCCGAGCACAAAAGTTCCCACCAGCCGAAGTGCCCTGCTATTCATGCCTTCCTCCTCGAGAGTGCTGAAAAAATGTCAACTGCTGCCGGAAAAGGTAAGGGTGAACGTCCCGGAAACCCCCTGGAGGCCCGGTGGGATTTACTTCGAGGCTCGAAAGCGAAGCCGTTCATGGCGTGAAAATATCGGACGTCGCAAACATCTGTTTCCAAATGTCGCCACGACCCCCGGACAGCCAGTCCCCCGCTGCGGTTGATCCCCCCAACCCCGATTCGTTGGCGAACCGTATACGCAAGTGAGTTGCATGTCAAGATGAATCCGATGGTTAAGCCAAGACGCTCGTTCACCCCCCGTGCGATAAATCGATGCGCATCGCCCGGGAAAAGATTCTTGAATTCATAAAGATTGTGCTCAGCGGCAGGTAAGGGGGTTTGCGATTGCGGTTCGAGGCGCAGGAGAGGCTGGCTGTCTCCGGGCATCCTTTGTCGGGCTTAGGATCCAACTCCAACAGAACCCGGGGCCAGCCGGCCCGCTTCCCAAGTGAGATCGCGGAAGTTCTTCGGGCGCTTCAGACGCGCCTCGGCTATTTCGTCGGCAATTCGCGCGGTGCTGATTCCCCGCCGGCGGGCTTCTTCGAGCACCTGCAGCGTGCGGTCGTAAATTCTCGCCAGACTTGGGCCGCTGTCGGTCCGGCCAAGCAGGAAAAACTCCGCGCCGCGGATCAGGCCTCCGGCGTTGGCCAGATAATCGGGCGCATAGAGAATTCCGCGGCGGGCCAGGGCGTCGCCGTCATCGAGCGAGGCGAGGACGTTGTTTGCGCAACCGCACACAATGCGGCACGCCAGGCGCGGCACGGTTTGCGGGTTCAGCGCCCCGCCCAGCGCGCACGGCGCCAGAACATCGCATTCCGCAAAGAGGATGTCGCCGGGCGGGACGACGCGGGCGCCGGTTTCGCGGGCCACTTCCGCGGCGCGCGCCTGGTCCACATCGGCGACCAGCAGCTCCATTCCCTGCTTTCGCAGGATTCGCGCGAGCCAGTGCCCCACGCTCCCCACGCCCTGGATGGCGATGCGTGCGCGTCCAGCGATGCCCGCAAATTCCAGGCAGGCGCGGATGGCGTGCGCAACGCCGATAGCGGTATTTTCGCTGACGTCGCCCAACTCGGGCGAAGGATCGCGGGCGACAAAGCGCGTTCCGCGGGCGATGGCGGCGAGGTCGGCGTCGGCGATGCCCACATCCCGCGCGCAGAAATAGCGTCCGCGCAGGCCCTCGATCATTTGCCCGAATGCCTCAAAGGCCGCTTCGCGCTGCAGGGCGTCATGGAGCAGGAGCACCGTCTTGCCTCCGCCGCAGGGCAGCCCGGCGAGCGAAGCTTTGTAAGTCATGGCGCGGGAAAGTCGCAGCGCGTCGGTGAGCGCTTCCTCTTCGTTGGCATACCGCTTGATGCGGACTCCGCCCAGCGCCGGCCCCAGCGTCGTGTCGTGGATAGCCAGGAAACCGCGCAGGCCAGTGGAGCGATTTTGGAAAGCGATTACCTGCTCGTAATCGTGCGCGGCCATGGGCTCGAAAATGTTCATCGCATCTCCTGGGTGGACTGGGCTCCGCGCCGCGACACCTCGCCGGCCAGGCGCGCGCCGGCTTCGATCGGCGCTCTGTAGTCATTTCGCGAAAGGATGCGAGGGAAATGTCTTGGCGCAGAAGTCATGCGAACAGTTTCGGCTGCGGGAGAGCGCCGGCGCAACGGCCAAATTGGATGCGGATCAGCCGCGCGCCAGAGTTTGAATGTGCTTGGCGAGCTTTTCCACTTCCTCGGCTTTGCGCAGCAGTGGCAGGGAAAGCACGTCCGTGGAATCCGTCTTCTCCACCTCTTTCTTGAGCTGGGAGGCCAGCTCGTAGAGGCGCAGCGTACTTTTCTTAATCTCCGCCTGGCGTTCTTTGAGAATGGGGCGCAGGTCGGGCTTGGGAGCGTCATCCCCCCCGGAGCCTGCCAGTGGAGGCAAACCCTGAGGTTGCGGGGAGCCGCCTTGCCTCGATCGCGAAGACGACTTACTCTGCGCGGAGGCCAACGCCGCGCAAAACGCTCCCGGGAGACCGAGCAGAACAAAACTTCGTCTGGTTGTATGCATCGCCGCACCCCTCCGGAAAGAGCTTCCTCACGAGAGGATGGTTGCTCCCTGAATGATATACTCTTCTGGCTTCGATAGCAGGAGCCGGCGGCATCCACCGCGGCTCCCTGCGCCCGACTATGGATTACTTCCTGAATCATTGGACAGTGGCGGCGGCCACGCGCCTGGCCGGCATCTTCCTTGCCGCTGTGATTCTCGTCCGCCTGCTGCGGACGCTGACCCGGCGGATGGTGGTGTCGAAGCCTGCCGACTCCCAGACGCGGGCGGCACAGATGCGCGAGGCGCAACTGCGCACCATGGCCGGCATCCTCGCCAGCGCCGGCACCTGGCTGGTTATCATCGGCGCCATACTGACCGCGCTGCCCGAGTTCGGCGTGAACATCACGCCCATCGCCGCAGCGGCCGGAGTGGCCAGCATAGCGCTGGGCTTTGGCGCGCAAAACGTGGTGCGCGACTGGATCAACGGCATCCTGATTGTCATCGAAGACCAGTTCATCGTCGGCGACCTGGTGCAGATCGGGGAGACCACTGGCCGGGTGGAGTTGCTTTCCATCCGCCGCACTGTGCTGCGCGATCCCCAAGGCGCGCTGGTGCACGTTCCCAATGGCGACATCCGCACCGTGGCCAACCTGAGCCGCGACTGGTCGCAACTCTTCATCGATGTCACCATCCCCTCGCGGGAGGCCGCGGACCGCGCGCTGGCGGCGCTTGATCGCGTGGCCTCCGAGCTCCGCGCCGATGCGGCGTGGTCCCCGGCGCTGGTGGACGGGCCGCGCGTGTTGGGGGTGGAAGCCTTGACCCTGGCCGGCACCACGCTGCGCCTGCAGGTGCGCACCGCACCCACGCGCCAGCATGATGTCGCCAGGGAGCTGCGCCGGCGCATCCGCGCGCGCTTCGAACAGGACGGGATTGCTGCCGACGGCGTGCAGCGCGTCGAGTTGATCGGCGGGCGTCCCGCTTGAGAAGTTCCCGGGGCAACACCCCCGGCGATTCACAAGAAAGGAGACGGAGATGAGTGAAGTCACGCACGAGCAAGTCAATCTGATGTTGCGGTTGTACGAGATGCGCCGCGAAACGCGGCTCCGCCAGGCGCGCCAGTGGTTTATCGATCATTTTCAGATGGACAAGCCGGAAGAGATGATGACCAAGTATGCGCCGGGCTCCGAGGAAAACGCCAACATGCGCATGACCGTCTCCTACTGGGAGATGTGCGCCAGCATCGTCAACCGCGGCCTGATCAACGACGAGTTGTACTTCGAAAACAACGGCGAAGTCTGGGGTGTCTGGGAAAAAATTCGGATCCTGACCCCGGCCTGGCGCGCCGCGTTCGGGAACCCCAAAATGTTTGCTCATCTCGAGGCCCTGTGCACGCGGTTGGAAGCCTGGCGTGAGAAAAACGCCCCAGGTTCCACCGCGAAGATGCGCGGCATGATGCAACAGATGGCGCAAATGCGTGCGCAGAAGGCGGGGCACTGAAGCGCGATCAGATTCTCTCCATCTCTTGCCGCACACTAATCTCAATCGTCCCAGAGAGATCATGGACGCATTGGAGAACTATGACCGTGGTGTCACTCTCCAGGCCGGGAGGCTGCGGGCGGAAGAATACGTGTGGAAGCAGGATTCCGGAAGAAGCACACAGCAAAAAATGAGGGAGCGGGCTAATCGGCCGGCCGAAATTCGTCGCGCGCCGGACGCAGGACGGCGCCTGGCTCGTGCTGGGACGGAAAACCCGCGTCACCGGGGTGCACTGCTTGCTTCCTCCGGCTGAAGAACTGCTGCACCCGGTCCATATACAAATAAACCACCGGGGTTAGATACAGAGTCACAAACTGGGAGATCACCAGGCCACCCACCACTGCCAAACCCAAAGGACGTCGCGACTCCGCGCCGGCGCCGATTCCAATGGCGATGGGCAGCGTGCCCATCAGGGCGGCCATGGTGGTCATCATGATGGGACGGAAGCGCACCAGGCAACCCTGGTAAATGGCTTCCAGCGGCGGCTTCCCTTCCTCGCGCTGCGCCTGCAGGGCGAAGTCAATCATCATGATCGCGTTCTTCTTCACTATGCCCACCAGCATGATGACGCCCACAAATGCGTAAACGCTCAGGTCGGCCTTGAACACCATCAGCGTCAGCAGCGCGCCGAAAAGGGCGGGGATCAAGCCGGAAAGAATGGTGATGGGGTGGATGAAGCTTTCGTACAGAACGCCGAGAACGAGGTAGATCACCAGGACGGCCATCACCAGCAAGAGGCCGAGACCCTGGGACGATTTCGCAAAGGCCTGCGCGGTCCCTTGCAGGCTGGTGGTAATTGTTGAAGGCAGTTTATCCCGCGCAACTCCGTTCACCGCGTCCACTGCCTGTCCCAGAGAGTAACCCGGCTTCAAGTTGAACGAGACGGTGACCGCGGGAAGCTGGCCGAGGTGGTTCACCGTCAGCGGCCCAAGGTTTCGCGGGAGGCGGGCGAGCGTGGCCAGCGGCGCGAGATCTCCACGCGCGGTGCGGACGTACAGCAGCGAAAGCGCGGAGGGATCGCGCTGGAATTCCGGCAGCAATTCGAGGATGACGCGGTACTGGTTATTGGCGGCATAGATGGTGGAGATTTGTCTGGAGCTGTAAGCGGAGTAGAGAGCGTCTTCCACCTGCTGGGCGGAGACGCCGAGCGCGGAGGCTTTGTCGCGGTCAATCTCCACCTGAACCTGGGGGTTCTTGATCTGCAGATCGGAGGTAACGTCCTGGACCTGGGGCAGCGCGCGCACCTTTTGCTCAAAGGACTGCGCGTTCTCATACAATTCCCTGGTGTCCGGGCTCTGCAAAGTGATCTGGTAGAGACTCTTGGTGAGATTCCCGCCGATGCGAATGGGCGGCAAGTTCTGCGGAAACGCCAGCAGCCCGGGCACGCTCATCATCTTGGGCCGCAACTCTTCGATTTTTTCGTCCACGGAGCGGGTGCGCTCGCCGCGCGGCTTGAGAAGAATAAAGATGCGCCCGGTGTTGGTGGTGGTGTTCGGCCCGCTGGCTCCCACGCTGGAATTGAATGCTTCGACGTCCGGGTCCGCACGCACGATCTCCGCCAGCGCCTTCTGGTGCTCGACCATGGCGTCATAGGAAATGCCCTGGGCCGCCTCAGTGAAGGCAAAGATCTGATTGGTATCCTCGCTGGGCAGGAAGCCCTGGGGGATGATGAAGTACATATATACGCTGGCCACCGCCAGGGCGAGAAGAACCACTATCATCGCCAGACGGTGGCGCAGGACCAGCCGCAGACTCGAGTCGTAGCCGCGGAGTAAGGCGTCAAAGAACCTCTCGGTGGCCATATACAGAACACCGTGCCTGGTCTCTTTCGGCGGGCGCAGGAAGCGGCTGCACAGCATGGGCGTGAGACTCAGGGAAACCACACCGGAAACCAGAATGGCCACGCCGATGGTAATCGCAAACTCGTGCAGCAGGCGGCCCAGCAATCCGCCCATGAACAGGACGGGGATAAATACCGCGACCAGTGAGATGGTCATGGAGACGATGGTGAAGCCGATCTCTCTTGCGCCGGTAAGCGCCGCCTGCATGGGCGGCTCGCCCTTCTCCATGTGGCGCACGATGTTTTCCAGCATGACGATGGCGTCGTCCACCACAAACCCCACGGAGAGAGTCAGCGCCATCAGCGAGAGGTTGTCCACGCTGAAACCCAGAAGATACATGAACGCGAAGGTGCCCACGATGGACATGGGCAGGGCCAGGCTGGGGATGATGGTGGCGGAGAGGTTGCGCAAGAAAATGAAAATCACCATCACCACCAGGAAGACGGTGAGCAGCAGAGTGAACTTCACATCGTCCACCGAGTTGCGGATGGTCACCGAGCGGTCATACAGGATCTTCAGCTCGACCGCCTCGGGCATCTGCGCCCGGAAAGTAGGGATGAGCGCGCGGATGCCGTCCACCACCTCCACCGTGTTGGTGCCCGGCTGGCGCTGGACGCTGAGCAGGACGTCGCGCCTCTGGCCGGTCTTGTCGCCGTACCAGCTGGCCACCTTGTCGTTCTCCACGCTGTCAATCACGCGCCCCAGCTCGGAGAGGCGCACCGGCCGGCCGTCGCGGTAGGCCACGATCAGCGGCCGGTAAGCTTCCGCGTTGAGCAATTGCCCGCTGGACTGCACGGTGAAGGCCTGGTTGGCTCCCCACAGCGCGCCGGTTGGGAGGTTGACGTTTCCGCTGCGGATGGCGCTGGCCACTTCGTCAATGCCAATGCCGCGCGAGGCCAGCGCCTGGGGGTCAGCCTGCATGCGCACGGCGTACTTCTGCGCCCCGAGCACGTTCACCTGCGCCACGCCGCTGACCATGGAAATGCGCTGGGCCACAAAGGTTTCCGCGTACTCGTCCACGGTGGAAAGCGGCAGGGTGGGCGAAACCATGGCCATGTAGAGGATCGGCTGGTCCGCCGGGTTCACCTTGCGATAAGAAGGCGGGCTGGGCATGTCCTGCGGCAACTGGCCGAGGGTCTGGGCTATGGAGGTCTGGACGTCCTGCGCCGCGGCGTCGATGTTTCTTTCCAGTGTAAATTGAAGGGTGATGTTGGTCAGCCCGAGCGAGTTCGTCGAGCTCATCGAGTCCAGCCCGGCGATGGTGGTGAACTGCCGCTCCAGCGGCGTGGCCACCGCCGAGGCCATGGTCTCCGGGTTGGCGCCAGGCAGGCTGGCGGTGACCAGGATGGTGGGGAAATCCACGTTGGGAAGGTCGCTGACCGGGAGTTGCCGGTAGGCCAAAACGCCGAAGAGTAAAAAGGCCATGCTGACCAGCGTGGTCATCACCGGCCTGCGAATGAAAAGTTCAGCGATGCTCATGGGCTCGGGCCGCGGTGCTCACAGGCCGCCGCGGATTTGCACCGTTGCGCCGGGCACCAGACGCAACTGTCCATCGGTGACCACGGTTTCTCCCGGCTGGAGGCCTTTCTCGATAATCGTTTCCAGCGCGCTGGAGCGCGCAACGGTGATGTTGCGCACTTCCACGGTGTTGTCCTGCTTCACGACAAAAACATATTGACCGGTCTGCCCCGTCTGCACCGCGCGCGAAGGAATAACCACGCGGCCGGGCTCGTCGGTCAGCTTGAGGGAGACGTTTACGAATTGCCCCGGCCACAGGCGGCGCTCGGTATTGTCGAATGTAGCTTTGAGGCGAATGGTGCCCGTGGTGCGGTCCACGGTGTTGTCGACAAAAGTCAGGATCCCGGTCTCTTTGACGCTGGTCAACTGGGGAATCTCCGCAACCATCTCCAGCCGCCGCTGAGCCATAAACTTCTTGATGTCGGTGAGATTCTGTTCGGGAACGGGAAAATTAACAAAGATCGGCTGGATTTGATTGATCACCACCATTACCGGCACATCGTTTTCCTTCACCAGATTGCCGGGGTAGACCAGGATGCTGCCGGTGCGCCCGTCAATCGGCGAGGTGATGGTGCAATAGGCCAGCTTGAGCTTGGCCGATTCTATGGCCTCGCGGTCGGCCTGGAGCGTGGCCTGATCGGCGGTCGCAGCGGAGGTCATATCATCACGCTGCTGCTTGGAAGCGATGCCCTGCTGATAAAGGTCCGCGAAGCGCTGTGCCTGCGTCGCCGCATTGTTGGCTCTGGCGATATCGCGTTCGAGGTTGGCCTGATTCAGCCGCAGATCGGCCTCAAAAGGACGCTTGTCGAGGGTAAAGAGCAGGTCGCCTTTGTGAACGTCCTGTCCTTCCTTGAAGTGCACTGACTCGACTCTGGCGGAGACCTGCGACTTGAGGGAAACCGTCGAGTACGACTCAACGCTGCCAATCCCGCGTAATTCGAGAGACATGCTCTTGGCGACGACTGGCGCGACAGTCACCGGCACCGCGGGCTTGCCAGGGCCCGCCGCTTGCGTGTTCTTACCCGAGTTCGAGCTGCATCCCGCGGCGATAGCCGCCGCGGCAAAAACCACCGCCAACAGCGCCAGAGGCGTTCTGGAATTCCGGGGCGCAGGTGCGAATTTCAGTGCGGAAGAGACTGCAATAGTCGGCATCTGGGTCGGGGTTCCCTCTAATCTCTCAAGTAAGATTATCACAGCAGGCACACTTCTGCTGCGGGTACGTCCCTCTATACATGGAGCGGTTTTGCGGCCAAAAGGTTACAGGCGAGTTGCGGTTGGGGGCGCTGAGGATGAAAGACGTCTCACATCCTTGCCAGCGGGCGAAATCGGTCTAAAATGGCTGCCGTTTACGCAGCCCAAAGGGAATCCCGGTCTGAATCTCGCGGCTGCTGATACGCCGGAGTGATAAAAATGTCTTCTCCGCCCATCCCCAGCGCACTCGACGCCCGTACTCAGGCATTTCCAGTCCTCACCGCCGCGCAGATCAATCGTGTCCGCGCCGGCAGCAAGCTCCGCGAGGTCAAGAAGGATGAAATTCTGTTTGAGCCCGGTGACACCGCTGTCCCGTTTTTCGTCTTGCTCTCCGGGAGCATGGAGATCGTGCAGCCGGATTTTGCCGGCGAGCGGCTGATCGTCACCCACGGCCCGGGCGGGTTCACGGGTGAGATGACCATGATCTCCGGGCGGAGCAGCCTGGTGCGTGGCCGGGTCACCGCGTCGGGCGAGTTTCTGCAAATGAGCGGAGATGGATTGCGCTCGCTGGTGGCCAAAGATGCCGAGCTGAGCGAGATTTTTATGCGCGCGTTCATCCTGCGGCGGCTGGCGCTGATCAGCGGCGGCATGGGCAATGCCATCCTGCTGGGTTCGCGGCACTCCGCCAACACGCTGCGGCTGCGGGATTTTCTGAGCCGCAATGAACACCCGTACACGTACGTAGATCTCGACACGGACAAGCCTTCGCAGGAACTTTTGGATCGTTTTGAGGTCACGCTGGACCAGATTCCCGTGGTGGTTTGCAACTCCCGCTCCGTGCTGCGGAATCCCTCCATCCAGGAATTGGCCGATTGCCTGGGACTCAACAGCGCCATCGACGAATCGCTAGTGCGCGATCTGATCATTGTTGGCGGCGGACCCTCCGGCCTGGCCGCCGCGGTCTACGGAGCTTCGGAGGGCCTGGATGTGCTGGTGATTGAGGCGGTGTCACCCGGCGGGCAGGCGGGATCAAGTTCCAAAATCGAAAATTATCTAGGGTTCCCGACGGGAATCTCCGGGCATGAATTGGCGGCGCGGGCCATCGCCCAGGTGGAGAAATTTGGCGCCAAGATGATGGTGGCGCACGGCGTGGCGCGGCTGGATTGTGAAAGGCGGCCTTACAAGGTTGTCCTGGAAAACGGGAACAAGCTGGCGGCCCGCGCCGTGGTGATTGCCACCGGGGCGCAATACAACAAGCCGCATCTTCACAATCTGGCGCAGTTTGATGGTCAGGGGATCTATTACGGGGCGACGTTCATGGAGTCGCAACTGTGCGAGAAAGAAGACATCATCGTGGTGGGCGGAGGGAATTCCGCCGGTCAAGCAGCGGTTTTTCTCTCGCAGACGGCCCGCAAGGTGCACATGCTGGTGCGCTCGGCGGGGTTGTCACAGAGCATGTCGCGATATTTGATCCAGCGCATCGAAAAGAATCCGGCAATCGAATTGCACTGCAAGACGGAAATCATAAGTCTCGAGGGCGAAACCCATCTTGAACGCGTCACCTGGCAGGACAGGTCCAGCGGCGAGCTTTTCACACATGCCATCTGCCACGTGTTCATCATGGCCGGAGCATCGCCGCGAACCGAATGGTTGCGGGGCTGCATCGCCCTGGATCACAAAGGTTTTATCCTCACCGGGCGGGATCTGGATACTACATCCGGCGCGGGAGTGTGGAAACTGGCGCGTCCACCACAGATGCTGGAGACCAGCCTTCCCGGCGTGTTTGCCGTGGGCGATGTGCGCTCCGGAAATGTGAAGCGCGTGGCCTCAGCGGTGGGCGAAGGAGCGATTGCCGTCCTCCTGGTCCACCGCGCCTTGGCGGAGCACTAGGGGGCAAGCAGATGAAAGCATGCAAGCACCTGGATCAGATCAAAATCGTGAAGCCGCGCTCCCACGCCTGCGCAGAGTGCGTGAAGATGGGCGACACCTGGGTTCATCTGCGGCTGTGCATGATCTGCGGCCAGGTGGGGTGCTGCGATTCTTCGAAGAACAGGCACGCGACGAAACACTTCCATGCAGCCAAGCACCCGATCATTAGGTCCATTGAGCCGGGCGAGGACTGGGGCTGGTGTTACGTAGACCAGGTGGAGCTTGATTTCGCTTAGGTGCACCAACCCGCCCCTGGCCACGTCGATAAGCCCGCATACTTTTCGGAGGGATGAAAGCCTCAGTTGCTCACGTTGACGCCGCTGAGAAATCCGCCAACGTGCCCGGTTAACGCCACCAGTGCAACGGCCAGGAGTTCTACGGGAAAGCGGTAGGCTGGCAACGATTGCTCCGGGGTTCGGCGCGCCCGGAAGTGCAGCCACCAGACCAGCCAGATCATTGCACTGGAGCTGAACGCAAGTACCAGATGCAGAAGCAAGAGTCCCTTGAGGCGCTGTCCTTCGAGTTGCCACTGCCAAGCGATGAGGCCGGTGGCGAGTGTCGGCAAGGCCGCAACCGCGGCCGTCAATAAATTGTAATAAGCCGCGGCAGCGAGAGTGCTGTTTTTCTTCCAGTGCGCCAGGAAATCAAACGCTACGCCGGCGACAAACAACGCAATGGGGAAGTGGATCAGCACAACGTGTTGCGCGTGTTTGGCCAGAAGCGCCGCTTTAATGTCGAAAGGGTTCATCGCCGCTCCTCAGTTATTGCACGATGACTTTGCCAGTCATATGCGGGTGGATCCCACAGAAGTAGGGATAGGTCCCCGCTTTCGTAAAGGTGTAAGAAAACTTCTCGTCCGTGTCCAGCACCTTGGACTTGAACACTTTGTCGTTGCTGACCACGTTATGCGGAATGTCGTCGCGATTGGTCCAGGTGACCGTGGTCCCCACGGAGACCGTCAAGGTTGCCGGTCCAAAACTGAAATTGTCGATTTTTACCTCGGCGCTCGATGCGGGCTTTTCCTGCGGGCTTGCGCCAGGACTCGCCTGGCCCGGCAGAAGCAAGCCGGCCGCAATCACCGTGAGCACTGTCCAGCAGATCAACCACAATACTTTTTTTCCGTTCATCTTCTTCTCCTCAATCCTTCTATTGCGTCTATCGCCCCTGAGTTCATCCTCACGAAATTATTCCAAAGTCGAGTCCACCACGGCCAAAGCGTGTTTGCCGCGTACAAAATTCACGGAGGTCAGACCAAGCAGACTCCGCAACTGCTCTGCAGGAACCTTCATGGGCCCCGGCGAATCCGCCTTGCCCGGTTGCGGCTGGGGAAAGGCCGTTGATGCCGCAGTGTGAAAAGTGACGTTGCCTTCAACCTTCTGCATGGTCTGATGAATATGCCCGTTCAGGACGGAGACCGAGCCAAAACGCTTCAAGTAGGCCAGCGCCTGTGCGCTGTCGTCTGTTCCCCAACCCCACTCGGGATAAACGCTCCACAGCGGGATGTGGGCGAAGACGACGATCGGTTTGCTCGACTTCAGGTGCTTGACATCCTTCTCCAACCACTCGAGCTGCTCGTAGCCGAGGCTGCCCAGCCCGCCCGCTTTCAAATTCAACACGTTGACCAGGCCGATGAAGTGCACACCCTTCTTTTCGAAGCTGTACCAGCCTGCTCCCTGGGCGCCCTTCCCATAGCGCTCCAGATACTGCTGGCCATCGTCATTCAGGACGTCGTGTTCGCCAGGAACGAAAAACACGTCTTTGGCCACCGCTGTCTTGAGGATCTGGTCGACGGTGTCGAATTCCGCGGGCTTGGAGAGGTGGCTGATGTCCCCGGTGTGCAGCAGGAACTCCGGCGGCGACGGCAGTGCGTTGATCTTGTCTATGGCCGCCTTCAAAGTGCCGACAACGTCGGTATTCGCGGGTTTGTTGAATCCCATGTGACTATCGCTGATCTGAACAAAGCTCAGCTCTCCCGCAGCCGCCGCACTCCCCATCTCTGAGAGGCGACTCAGGCTGTAGGACTTCAGAACGCCGCCTTGGATCACACAGAACGCTCCCGTACCGGCCCAGGCCATGCACTTCAGGAAGCCCCGGCGATCGACTCCATCCTGGTTATGGTCGTAGAGAAGCTTGTCCTTACTTTGATCGTCCATTTTCTCCCTCCTGTGGGTCGCGCTGGACGCAGCCGAGCGCGCAACGCTCTCTGATTCCGGGGAATCTAAGGAACATGGTCGCCATTCCCCTTTCACCCTTCCTTACCGTTTCGTCCTGCAAAATATTCCCGGCGCGGTGTGCTACCGTAGGCCGGGAATAAAACAGCCAGGAATGTGGTCTGGAGGGTAGACAGGTTGCAGGAGCAGGAACAGAGCGCGCGGTTCGAGTTGGAGGTGGTCCCGCACCTGGACGCCGCCTATAACTTGGCGCGCTGGCTGACGCGCAATGACCATGACGCCGAGGACGTGGTCCAGGAGGCCTTTCTCCGCGCATTGCGCTTTTTCGGCGGATTTCGCGGCGGGGACGCTCGCGCCTGGCTGCTCAAGATCGTGCGCAACACCTGCTACACCTGGCTGGACAAGAACCGGGCGAAGGACACACCCGCCGTCTTCGACGAAGAGGTGCACAGCGAGGAGACCTCCTCTGACGACCCGGAGAAACTGGTTCTGCGAGGGAGCGACGAGCGGATGGTCCGGCAGGCGCTCGAGGAATTGCCGGAACAATTCCGTGAGGCTTTGGTGCTGCGCGAGCTGGAAGGCCTTTCCTACAAAGAAATCGCCGAGGTGGCGGGCATTTCCATCGGCACAGTGATGTCGCGGCTCAGCCGCGCGCGCCTGCGGTTGGAAAAGGCCTTAGCCGGGAATGTGGGTAAGGAGCGTTGAATTGAGCTGCGCGGATAGACAGGCACGGATTGACGCCCACCTCGATGGCGAGCTGGAGGTCCTGGCCAGCATGGAGATGGAAGCTCACCTGAAAGCTTGCCCGGCCTGTGCACAGGTGTATGCGAATCACCAGGCGCTGCGTGAAGCGCTCTCCGGCGCGGCGTTGTCCTATCGCGCTCCGGTCGCGCTGCGCCGGCGCATCCGCGCCGCCCTCCCCAGCCGCGGCGAATCAGAGGCGGCGCGGCCGTGGATGCTCGGCAGGTGGCTGGGCTTGGCCGCGGCGATGGCTGTGGCCATCATCCTGGCGGTGGTGCTGATCCCGGCGCGCAGGGGCCCTTCAATAGATGATTTGCTGGCCCAGGAAGTCGTCTCCAGTCACATCCGCTCGCTGATGGGCGCTCACCTCACTGATGTGCCTTCGTCGGACCAGCACACTGTCAAACCCTGGTTCGACGGCAAGCTGGATTTTGCGCCGCCAGTCCGCGACCTGGCCGGCCAAGGCTACCCGCTTGTTGGTGGGAGGCTGGATTACCTGAACGGCCGGCCGGTGGCAGCTTTGATCTACCAGCGGCGGCAGCATTTCATCAATCTCTTCATCTGGCCGGCGCAGGCCGGCGTCTCCGACGCTCTTGCCCGTGCCGCTCCTCGACAGGGCTACAACTTGCTCCATTGGGCGCAGGGAGGCATGGTCTTCTGGGCGGTCTCTGACGTAAATCCCGACGACCTGGGGGAATTCTCGAGCTGGGTAAAGAGCACGCCACGCTAGGTCATCCGGCCTGTGCGATCGTTCGCTCTCATGGGGAAACTCAAGCCCCTGTGGACCTGCCCTTCCTGCAGGCGGAAGTTTGTCACCCGCAACCTGTGGCACTCCTGCGTCCGCCGCACCGAAAGAGATTTCTTGAGAGGCAAGAGCCCGCACGCGGTCGCTCTGTACGGGAAGTTTAAAGCGCTGGTGAAATCCTTTGGTCCGATCTTGGTCGTTCCCGTCAAGACGCGCATCGCCTTCATGGTCCGGGTGCGTTTCTGCGGGGTTTGGCGCATGGACGCAAGCGGGATTGTGGCCAGCTTCTGGATCACCCGGCGGCTGCGCAGCGCGCGATTCCTGCGAGTGGAATGCTATGGCCCAGGAAGCTACGGCTACTACCTGCGCATCCGCTCGCCTCGGGAGCTGGACTGCGAACTCCTCGAGTGGCTCAAGGAAGCCTACCGCGTTGGCCGGCAGGAACATCTCCAGGAACGCGCTGCGCGCGGCTGGCATGGCCTCCCAGAAAAAACTCCTCGACCACGTCTCTGCACAGAAGGCACGCTGAAACCGCCGCCTCGTCACAGCTTCCAGGGCTATGATTCCTTCGGCGTGGCCTGTTACTTCTAAGCCGCTGCCACGTACCCTACCTGAGCGATTTGATGACTGACTTTCACAGCCTGTACGAGCGCTACGCGCCGGACGTGCACCGCTTCGCTTTGTTCCTGTGCCGCGAACCGGCCCTGGCGGATGACATCACTTCGGAGACCTTTGTGCGCGCCTGGACGGCCAGCGGGGAAATCCGCGAAGCCACGGTGAAGAGCTATCTGTTCGTGATCGCCCGCAACCTGTACCGCGACTACCTTCGCCGCGAGAAACGCCATACCGAGCTTGACCAGGCGCTTCCCGACCAAGACGCCGGCCTGTACAGGCAGGTCGAGCAGCGCCTAGAGCTGAACCGCGTGATGAAGGCCGTCCGCGCCCTGCCGCAGCTTGACCAGGCCGCCCTGATGATGCGCGCGCAGAAACAGATGTCGTATCGCGAGATTGCCGGTGTGCTGGGGCTGTCGACGGCGGCGGTAAAGGTGCGGGTTTTTCGCGCCCGGCTCAAACTTTCTGCAACGCGCTGAATGGTGAAGTGAGGATGAAGGAGAACCCAATGGAAGCTACTCGGGACGTGGTTATCGACCTATTGCCGGTTTATTTTTCCGGGGAGGCCAGCGCCGACACGCAGCGGCTGGTCGAGGCTCACTTTGCCCAGGATGCCGAATTTGGCCGCACCGCCCGGGCCATTGCCGGACGTGTCGGCAACACCGTGGCGGAGCCGGGCTCGCTTGACGCGCTGAAAGAGAAGACCTCTTTCACCCGCACACGTGACATGCTCCGCCACCGCAACCAGTTCCTCGGCTTCGCTATTGCCTACACGTTGATGCCGCTGTCGTTCTTCGGCGAAGATGGGCATGTGCGATGGTTCATGCTTCGCGACAATCCGAAGATGGCCATGATGTTCCTGGTTGCCGGGCTGGGCTGCTGGCTGGCATACGCCATCCTCGGGCGGCGGGTGCGCCAGACCGGCCTGTGAGCGCGGGGATGTAGCACGCCGCCAGGGCGATGCCGGGCCCTTAGAACGACGAGATAAATGCCCGGTGCTAAGGAGCGATGTTTGCGAGGCCCGCCGCATGCAACTGCTGGTTCATGGCAGGTACATCGGTGGACTTGAGTGATTCCCAGCTCGCCAGCAGCCCGAGGAGCATCTTCTGCAGGTCGGTTGCCACGGCAACTTGCGCGGCAGTCGGCGCGGCATCCGCGTTTCCGATCATGGTGTAAAGCGTCGCCAGCGCGGGATTCAGCCGTGAAAGATTCTCCCGTTCGGAGCCGGGGATGAAGGCATCGGGCCGCCCTGGCGGCCCTTCCAGCGCGGCTGCCTTTTTCTCCAGAGCGGCGATGGCCGGGGCGAGCGGTCCTTGGCCCGCCTGAGCGGCCAGTTTTTTCAGTTGCCCGCGCAATCGTTTGACAGCCTCAAGCGCTTCGTAAGCCTGATTCATCTCGCTGGAGAGCGCGCTGGCTAGGCCAAACTGCCGGTCGAGTTCCGCCTGTGTCACCTTGACACGCGGGTCTTCCTCGATGGTCAGTGGTTGCGAGAAACTCTTGCCGTTTGCCGTTAATTTGACCATGTACTGGCCAGGGACGGCGAGAGGACCGAGTGGCTCGCGCGGCGTGTCCCGATAGTTCGCCGAAATCGGATATTCGCTCTGCACCGACTTTGGCGCCGGATAATGCAGGTCCCACACCCAGCGGTGCATCCCCGCAGAGGAGGAGAGGATCCTCGCTGGGCGCACCCAGTAAGTGGGGACCTCCAATGATTTCTGGAGCTCCGCTTCGGTGAATTCAAGCGAATCGGTGCTGGCAAACCGTCTGACAAGTTTTCCGGCGGAATCCAAAATTTCCAGCGTTACCGGCCCGCTGGCCGTCTGGCCGAGGTAGTAATCGAGAACGGCTCCATCCGGCGGGTTTTGGCCCACCGGCTCTTCCGGCGGCAGCGGTGTATCGGTGTTGGTGTTGCGCCGCACGCGCCAGGCCCTGGCCGGTTTGAAAAGATGGGCCTCGGCCTTGGCCACCTGCTCGCTGATCTCCCGCAGCGGCGTGATGTCGTCCAGAATCCAGAACGACCGGCCATGCGTGGCCAGCAAAAGATCGCTGTCGTGGATCCACAGATCGCGCATCGCGGTGTGCGGCAAGTTCAGTTGCAGCGATTGCCAGTGGTCGCCCGTATCGAAAGATACCCACACCGCATTTTCGGTTCCGGCAAAGAGCAATCCTTTGCGGACCGGGTCCTCGCGCACGGTGTCCACCGGAGCGTTGTCCGGAAGGCCGGCGGTGATGAGCTGCCAGGATTTTCCGCCATCGCGCGTGCGGTAGATGTACGGCTTCAGATCATCAATGCGGAAGCGGCTGACCGAGGCGTAGGCGGTCTGCTCATCCGAATGCGAAGCGGAGATTTGCGTGACCTTACTCCATGGGGTCAGCTCCGGCGGGGTGATGTCTTTCCAGTTTTTTCCGCCATCGCGCGTCACCCAGATGAGGCCGTCGTCCGTGCCCGCCCAGAGCGTGTTCACGTCCTTGTACGAGGGCGCCAGCGCATAGATCACTCCGCGCTGTTTCTCCGCGTTGGGATCGTTCTTGGCGAGCTGGCCAAGGCTTGCGGGGATTCCCGGGTGGGGCCGCGTCAGGTCCGGACTGATCGTCTCCCAGGAAAGTCCGCGGTCGGTGGTCTTGAAAAGGACGTTGGTGGTGTAATAGAGAATCTGCGCATCCACGGGTGAGAACATGAGCGGCTGCGTGCGGTCCGCGCGCTGCTGGGCCGTCCGAAAAACGATGGGCGTGACGTTCTGGACCTGCCCGGTGGTCCAGTCAAACCTCGAGACCTCGTTTCTGCCACCACCGAAAATGATGTTGGGGTTCAGCGGATCGGGAGCCGCGTAGCCGTATTCGATGATGCCCACCGAATGCCAATCGCGGAAAGTGATCGCCCCGTCGTTGCCGCGGCTGGAGATGCAGACCGAGCCACTCTCCTGTTGCCCGCCGCAGACCCGATAGGGGAACGAATTGTCGGCGATGACGTGATAGAGCTGCGCGGTGGGTTGGTTGTACCACGAGCTCCAGCTCGCGCCGCCATTCACGCTGACGATGGCGCCCTGGTCGCTCCCCAGAAGAATAATGTTGGCGTTGTTCGGATTGATCCAGATGTTCTGATAGTCGTCGCCCCCGGGGGCGCCGCGAAGGCCGGTCCAGGTCTTGCCGCCGTCGGCAGACTTCCATGTCACCGTGCTCGTCGAATAGAGAATGTCGGGATTTTTTGGGTCCACTTTGGGCACAGGCAAGTCCCCGCCGCCGATGCGCCCGGCGGGGCGCACGTCGGTTGTCGCGCGGACCCAGGTCTCCCCCGCGTCGTCCGAGCGATAAATGCTCACTTCTCGGGGGCTGGCGACACTGGCGTAAACGCGATTCGTCTTGCTGGGCGCGATGGCCACGTAGACCTGCCCGATTGCTTCCGGGAGTCCCTTGGTCAGCGGATGCCAGGTTTGACCGCCGTCAGTGGACTTGAAAATTCCGCTGCCCGTCCCGACGTACGAGTTGCCGTCTTCCCACGGGCCTTGCCGGCCTGCCCAGAGAGAGGCGTAGACGACGTCCGGATTCGAGGGGTCCAGCTCGACGGCCGAGGCGCCGGTGTTCTCATCCTCATACAGCACCTTTTGGAAGGTCTGGCCGCCGTCAGTCGAACGGAAGAGGCCGCGCTCTTCGTTAGGCCCGTAAGGATGACCGAGAGCCGCAACAAAAAGGCGATTGGGGTCGCGCGGGTCGACCGCTATCTGCGGGATCTGTTTGGCGTCGCGCAGGCCGAGATGCGTCCAGGTTTTCCCCGCGTCGGTGGACTTGTAAATCCCGTCTCCCACGGAGAGGTCCGGGCGCTGCAATCCTTCGCCGCTGCCGACGTAGACAATGTTGGGATCAGACGGCGCGACGGCGATGGCTCCCACCGAACCGGTAGGCTGGTCGTCAAAGATGGGACGCCACGTCTGGCCGTAATCGTCGGACTTCCACACTCCGCCGTTCACTGCGCCGATGTAGAAGACATTGGGCTGGCTGGGAACGCCGGCGATGGCCCGGGTCCGTCCGCCGCGGAACGGCCCGATCATCCGCCAGCGCATTTCTTTATACAGATTGGGGTCGAACTGTTGCGCCTGCAGCGCGGGCAAGATAAGCAGCAACCCCGAATACGCTGCGGCGAGCATTGCGAACTGGCGGACCTTGCGCATCGCGCACCCCCGAAAAACAACCGAGCATAATGCAGGAGCGCCAAAGCCAGAAGAAGTTTTTCAGCGTGCGAACCGGCGCGGCGCCGTCAGGACGCCGCTTGCAGCGCCTGCCACAGCGCTTGCATGTGGCGCTCCTCGGTGGCTTCCGCGCCGATGGAGACTCGCAGCATCTGTTTTCCCTTGAGCATGGATGGCGTCAAGTAGGCCGCACCACTTTTGTTGATGGTGTCCGCAATTCGCAAATTGTGGGCGGCAAGCTCCGGTTCGCTGCGCATCCCTTCCGGCACGTGCCGGATGCAGATCGTCTGCAGCGGCACAGGAGCGAGCCGTTCCCAGTGGGGCGCTGCGTCCACCATTTTCATGAACAACTGCGCGTTGGCCAAATCTCTGCGCAGGCGGGATTGAAGTTTTTCCACTCCCTGCTCGCGAATCACGAACCACAACTTGAGCGCGCGGAACCTCCGCCCCATCGGGATGCCCCAATCGCGCAAATTCTTCACTTCCGTGTCGTACTGCGTGCGCAGGTAGCTGGGATTGGTGGACATCACGCGGATAAGGTGCTGGGTATCGCGGACGAAGTAAGCGCTCAGATCGAAACCCGCGCCCAGCCATTTGTGGGGATTGAGCACGATGGAATCCGCGGCCTCGACTCCCTCCCACATCCAGCGGCACTCCGGAAGAATCATCGCCGAGCCGGCCATCGCGGCGTCTACGTGAAGCCAGAGGCCGTACTCCTGCGCCAGTTTCGCCACCTCTGCGACAGGATCGATGGCTGTGGTAGCAGTTGTGCCGACCGTGACCACCAGTGCGCACGGCTTCAACCCGCGGGTTTTATCCGCGGCGAGGGCTTCGCGCAGCCGGTCCGCGCGCATGGCAAAGTTTTCGTCGGTTTCGACGAGTCTGAGATTGTCCTTGCCGAACCCGGCAAGAAGCGCCGCCTTTTCGATTGAGCTATGAGTTTGATCGGATGCGTAGACCACCAGTGGCGCGGTTTCAGCCTGCAGGCCGCCCCGGTTCTGGCCAAAGTTGGTGCTCCGCTCCCGCGCGCAAAGTAAGGCGCAAAGCGTGGCGGTGGAGGCCGTGTCATGAATAACGCCGGTAAATTTATCAGAAAGACCGAGCATCTGGCGGAGCCAATCCATGACCACTTCTTCCAGCTCCGTCGCTGCCGGGCTGGTCTGCCAGTTCATGGCTTGCGCTCCCAGGCCCGAGGAGGCCAGATCGCCGAGCACGGAAGCAAGACTGGTATTTGAAGGGAAGTAAGCGAAGAAGCCGGGATGGTTCCAGTGGGTGATGCCCGGCAGGATGATCTGCTCGAGGTCCGCGATCACCTGGTCGAACGGCTCGCCCTGTTGCGGCGGTGCGGAAGGCAGGCGGCAGCGAATCTCTCCCGGCGCAACCCCGCTCATCACCGGAAACTCCTCGATCCGCGAGCGGTAGTCCGCAATCCAGTCAACCAACTGGTGCCCCGCCCTGCGAAAATCGTCCGGGTTCATTGTTTACTCCTGCTGGTGCCAGCACAGACAGAAACTCTGGCTGCTGAGGGGATCCCAGGCATGAAAACTTGGAGGCGCGGGTGGGATTCGAACCCACGCATGGAGGTTTTGCAGACCTCTCCCTTAAACCGCTTGGGTACCGCGCCCTGTACTTCGCATTATAGACAAACCCCGGCCATCTGTCATGAGTCGGAGCCGCCGTGGCAATCCGGCGCACGGGCGGATCAGTTGGAGGCAATCAACTGCTCGACAGTGGCAACAAGCTGAGGGAGATCGAGCGGTTTGGACAGGAACGGTCTCCCCGTCTCTCCCAGAAAAATCATCGTCTCCGGATTGGAGGTATCTCCGGTGATGAAGATGACGCGCTCCTTGTATTGCGAGAGGTGCTCACCCAGAAAAGCGAAAAGCTGCCGGCCGTCCAGCTCGGCCATGTGCACATCGGTGAGGATGACGTCGAACTCGTCGCGGACCAGCATGGACAGCGCATCGCGTCCGGATTCGGCGGGCACTACATCGAACCCCGCGGCGCCCAATGCACTGGAAAGAATCGTACGCACGCCGGGGTCGTCGTCAATCACCAGGATGCGCTTGCGGTCCGGCAAGTCCACTTCAAATTCGGGCTGGCGCAGGGCGCCGGAGGAATCTTCGCGCAACAGTTCGTGGCGGGTGGTGCCGCGGCAAATGCGGCAGGAGCGGAACATGGTGCGGTTGGTGCGCAGCGCCCGCGCCTCGGTATCACCCAAAGTGACCTGGACGCGCGTCCCGCAGGTGTGGCAGCGGACCTGGACCACCGGCATGGGCGTCCTCCGGATGGCTCTTCGCGCGCGACGCACGAAGCCGGAAGGCAAGGCCCCGTGTCAGGCGATTTGCAAGGCGGCGGCTGGGCAGCCATCCACGTTTTGCGCGGCCGCGCGATGTTCGGACTACTCCAGACAAAAGCACGGCGCAAACCCGGGACCTGCTGTCCCGGCGCGCGGTGCGGGCGGGTCAGGGAGAAATCTTCTGTTCGGCGGCGCGGGACGGCCGGGCCTCTTCCGGCTCGCCGGGCGAGCGGCGGTCATGGTGCATGCGCTGCTCAGCCAGTTTGAAAATCTCGTCCACGCTGCGGCCCTTGGAATAGCGCGCAGAGCCTACCGAGAACGTCAGGCCGAATTCGGTCATCCCGCTGCGCCGGCTCCATTCAGCGATGGACTCCTTCAAGCGCCCGGAGAGAAATTGCACGCCGGGGTCATCCGTGTCAGGGAGAATGAGCAGAAACTCGTCACCACCGTAGCGGATGATCATGTCGGAATTGCGCAGGCGCTCCTGGAGAAGCTGGGCGATCTGCCGGAGGACCACGTCGCCACCGGTGTGTCCCAGGCTTTCGTTGACTTTGCGGAACCCCAGGATGTCCACCATCATCACCGCCAAGCCCTTCCCATAGCGGTTGACGCGGCTGATTTCCTTGGCCAGCAGGACGCGCAAGTAGCGGCGGTTGTAGACCTCGGTCACCGGATCCAGCAGGGCCAGCTCGCGGTTCAGCTCCGCTTCGATTTTCTGGTGCACCAGCTCGCTTTCCAGACCGCGGATGGCCGAGTCCTTCTGCGCCACATAGAAATTCACCAGCACCAGAAGCGCGATTACGCCGAAGAGCAGAGGGGGAACCAGTTGGGCCACACCGTGCGCTGTCCAAGCCGATGGCGGAGAAACCAGCAGGCTGTAAATGGAGAAACCCAGCCCGAGCAGGAAAATGCCCAGGACCAGCACGGACCAGAACTGCCAGTCGCGGCGCTCAGAACGCAACAACTTGTCTTCGGCGGCGTTTTCAGTCGGGCGATTGGGGATTGGCTCAGTCATTCCAGCGTCGCCGCCGGCAAACCCTGCCCGGCGCGCTTTCTACTTCGATGGTAGGCCACACCTCCGGGGCCGTCAAGGCCAGACGCCCGGAAGAGACAAGAGTGAGGACCAGGCTGCCGTTTTGAAAGCCGGCCCGGAGAAAGGATTTCTCCGGTGATCCTCACGCCGTCTGCGGATCTTTCGGCGCCTCTTCTTCCACTTGGCGGGCCGCGGCCTGTCCCAGAGCCGGCAGGCGGAAAATAAACCTGCTGCCTTCGTTGACCCGGCTTTCCACCCAGATCACTCCGTGGTGTTCCTCGAGCAACGCCTGGGTGATGGCCAGGCCCAGCCCCGTGCCGCCGCGGCGCCGGCCCTCTCCGAGCTGCTGGAACTTGCCGAAAATGCGGTGCAGGTCTTTCTCTGGAATGCCGCAGCCCTGGTCGATCACGCTGCACTGCACCCAGCCATCGTGGGGCAGGATTTCGACCACCACTTCCTTCTTTGGCGGGGAAAATTTCACCGCGTTCGAGAGCAGGTTGGTGATCACCTGTTCCATGCGGTCTTTGTCCACCGCCACCAGGGGGATGGGGTGCGGCCGTTCGACGCGCAGGCGGACCTCGGTCTGGTCGGCCAAAGGCTTGGCGGCGCAGATGGCGTGGACAGCGATCTCGGTCAAATCCTCGTGAGTGACGTTGAGCTTGAGCTGCCCAGACTCGATCTTCGAAAGGTCCAGAATGTCGTTGACCAGGCGCACCAGGCGGTCGCAGCTCTTCTGCGCGATCTCCAGCAGCTCCTGCATCTCCGGGCTGGTCTCGCCGGCAAACCCGCTGAGGATCAAGTCCACCGAGCCTTTGATCGAAGTCATCGGCGTGCGCAATTCGTGAGAGGCCACGGCGATGAATTCCGACTTCATGCGGTCGATGGCCTTCTCTCGGCTGATGTCGTGATAAACAAAGAGGCGTCCGGCGGCGTGGCCGGATGCGTCCCGCAGCGGGGCGCCGTCCTCGCGGAAATGCCGCAGGATCTTCTCATCGCGCCATTCAATTTCGCGCGAGATGGATTCTTCGACGTTCTCCATGCCCTCCAGACGCAGGCCCGCGGGTCCGCCGGAGCGCGATTGCACCAGCCGGGCAAGCTCGGAAGCAGGCCGGCCGGCCCACTCGCGAGGCTCGACGCCGAAGAGTACCGCGAGCGCGCGGTTCAGGAACAGAATTTTGCCCTGGGCGTCCACAGCCAGCAGGGCCGAGCCCATTGAATCGAGTATGTGGCGATGATCCATGGCCTGAGAGCTCAGTCGATGTCCTTCTCTTCCAGCAGCTCAATAATCTGCGAGTGCAGCGTCATGGGATCGAAAGGCTTGGTCAGGTAGCCGGTGGCGCCCATTTGCAGCCCGCGGCCGATCTCGTACTGCTGTGCCTTGGCGGTCAGGAAAATCACCGGGATGTCCCGCGTGGCTGAGTTCTCCTTCAAGCGGCGGCAGGTCTCGTAGCCGTCGAGGCGCGGCATCATCACGTCCATCAGGATGACCTCCGGCTTGTAGCCGGTGACCTGCGCCAGGCACTCTTCGCCGTTCTCCACCACCAACACGTCGGCGACACCGCGCATTTTCAGGCTGAGGCGCACCACGGTCTGAATGTCCGGGTCGTCTTCCACCACCATGACTTTGGTCAGCTTCATCGTCTTCTCTTGCCTGCCCTACCGTAGGGGCGGCTTTACGCCGCCATCGTGATTCCCAACCGGGCGGGATAAACCCGCCCCTACTGCTTTTCAAGCGCCTTCCCGGCCATCTCCCGCAGCTTGTCGATGTCCAGGGGTTTTTCAAGAAAGTAATTGGCGCCCATGGAGAGGGCCTTCCCCGGGTCGTTCTGCACGGAAATGCAAATGATGGGCGTCAAGCGCGTCTCTTCCGAGGAGCGCAGAGTCTGGAGCACGGCATATCCATCCACATCGGGCATGGCCAGGTCGAGTGTCAGCATGTCCGGGCGGTGGCGCCGGGCCAGATCTATGGCGTCGCGCCCGCTATGCGCGGTGATCACGCGGTGGCCCTGCGATTCGAAAACGTAGGAGAGGATGCGCGTCACGTCCTCATCGTCGTCAATCACCAGCACCAGACGGGGCGCGAAAAGCCGGTCGACGGCGGAGGCCTGGGCCTCAGCCGCTTCCAGCGCCTCGGCGCCGGCCGCAGGCACAGTAAAAGAAAACGTGCTGCCGACTCCCTCTTTGCTCTGCGCCTGGATTTTTCCGCCGTGCGCTTCGACGATGTGACGGCAGATGACCAAGCCCAGCCCCACGCCCTGGCTTTCCCGCCGCAGCGCATCCTGGGCATGCTCGAACTTGCTGAACAGCCGCTCGCGGAACTCGTCGCTCATCCCCCGGCCGAAGTCCTGCACGGAGACGGCGATGTTGCCGCCGTCCGGCCGCGCGGCAACGATCACTTCGTGGCCGGCTGGAGAAAACTTGATGGCGTTGGTAAGCAGGTTGACCACCACCTGCTCGATGCGGCGCGAGTCGGCCAGCGCCGCCGGCATGGCCTCCGCAAAGTGTGTCTTGATCTCGATGCCGCGGGCCACGGCCTGGTCGGCCACCGCGCGGATGGCCCGTTCGATACTGGGGATCAGGCGCATGGGCATCGGCCGGATCAGCCCCTGACCGCGCTCGAGCTGCATCACGTCGAGAATCTCGTTGATCACCCGCACCAGCCGGTCGGTGTTCGACCGCGCGATGTCCAGCAATCCCCGCGCATCGGCGGTCAGCGCGCCGGCGGCGCCGCCCAGCACCAGGCCCAGCGCGCCTTTGATCGAAGTGAGCGGTGTGCGCAGTTCGTGGGAGATGGTGGAGAGGAATTCCGTCTTCAACCGCTCGACTTCGCGCTCGCGACCCAGGTCCAGCGAGGTGGCGATACGTCCCAGCACACTGCCGTCGGCGCCGCGCACCGGCGCGCAGTACAGGCGGATGGCTTGCCCGCCGGGCTCGTCCAGCTCGAGAGTGATCTCATCCACACGCGAGGGGTTTTGCTGCAGCTCGCGCACCTTCTGCTCGACCAGGTCGGGCTGCGCCAGGCGGTGACGCACCTGCTCGATGAGCATGGCCAGATCGCAGCGCTGCAGCGCCTCCATGGGGATGCCGAAGACTTCGCTGACACGCCGGTTGGCCATCAGCACTTTATTTTCGCTGTCCAGGACGATGACGCCGTCACCGATGGAAGACAGCACGGTGTCGAGCTTCTCGCGCTCTTCCTCCAGGGTGCGCGAGAGCCGCACCAGGTCGGTCTGCCTCTGCCCGGCCCAGTTCTTGATTTTGTCGTCGCGGTTGCGCAGCTCTTCGACCGCTTGGTTGAATCCGCGGACCATCTGCGACAGCTCGTCCTGGCCTTCGACCAGCAGGCGCGGGTAGCTTCCGGCGCGGACTTCTTCCATGCCGCGCAGCATCCGGCGGACACGCGGCAGGATGATTTGGACCTGGATGAAGCTCGCCAGGATGACCAGCACGGATACAACCCCGGCAAAAACCCAGGTCAGCGTGCGCAGGTGGCCCAGATCCGGCTGGGGGTCAGCCAGGCGCCTCGCCAGGACGAGGCTCAGCAGCACCACCGCGGCAACAACCGCGCTGGAGACGGCCATGAACTGCACAATCAGACGTGAGCGCTGCATGCGTGGCTCAAAGAAAGGAGAACTGCTCCCCGGCCGCCGGAGCGGCGGACAAGCATACCGCGGCAGGCGATCAAAAGATTATAGGAACGCGTGGAAAGCCGCAGCAAGGAGATTGTCGCGCTTCGCGGTCTAAGTGCCAACCTTGTGGCGCCGGTCGACCGTGAACGGGCCTGAGCGACAAACCCCCAAAGCGAAGGTATGGAGAAGGGCGAGCCCTGTCGGGTTCTAGTACTCCGGTATGGCTGGGAGCTTAAAGGATTCCAACTTTCGGTTCATTGCCTGCGCAACTCCCCGGCTATAGGCTTTGGTTTGTCCGGATCTTGGGCGTGAAACCCATCTGGGTTTCACGAGGGAGAAGTGATGGAAGCGCAAGTCAATGTCGAGACGGTTCAGCCGATGCTAAGCATCCCCACGCAGGACGCGCCTCGCTGCTGCCGGCATGCCATGGACGTGCTTTCGCGTCGTGCCATCCTGCACGGAGACGGCGAGGTGGAGTTTGCGTCCGTTTGGTATTGCCCGCGATGCGGGCAATTGGTGCTGTAGAGTGTTGCTGCCCGTCTCACCCTGTAAGCTGTTGTTAAAACAGTAGTTATAATCTCGCGCCCGGTCCTTCACCGCGTGGTTTTCGATCCCCTCTCAACCACTAACTGACTCACCCCCGGAAATGCCCCCTTCGAATTCGCCGCGAACCGTTCTGGAACACACCTCTCACAATTGAAACTTTGGTTCTATGGACTGCCGCAGTCCCTCCGCGCAGACTCTCCCCAGGGTAAGAAGTCCGCAGGAAATGCCGATATTGCGACTGAGGGATCGTCAATGAAAGACAAGTGGCTCTCCAAGCTGCTCGACACCAACAAGGAGTTGCTGCTGATTTTCTCGATCATCGCCTTCGCCGGGGTGATCAACTTCTTCGTTGCCGGCGAGCGGCTGGTGCTCACTTTTTACAATCTCCCCACTTTGTTCGCCGCTTACTATTTTGGCCGTCGCCGCGCGGTGCAGACTGCGCTGGCCTCGTCGCTGATCGTCTCCTGGCTCAACCTGATGAACCCCGTGGCGCTGGCCAGCTCGATGCACATCGAGTCGGCGCGGTTGATGGCCTGGAGCGACATCGTGGTGTGGGGCAGCTTTCTGGTGGTCACCGGCTACGCCACCGGCACGCTCTACGAAAAGAAAGAACGCAGCATGGCCGACCTGCGCGAGACCTATTACGGCGTCCTACAGATCCTCAGCCAGTTCATCTCCAAGGACAAGTACACGCAGAACCATTCCTATCGCGTCTCGGTGTATGCGGCGCAGATTGGCCGGTCTCTGGGGCTGCGCGGGGAAAGCATCGAGGACCTGCGCGCCGCGTCTCTGCTGCACGATATCGGAAAACTGGACATCAGCCGCGACATCCTCTACAAGGCCGCGCGCCTCAATGACGACGAGATCACCGAGATGCGCCAGCACGTAAACAAAGGCATGGATTTGCTCAAGCCGGTGGGCGGATCGCTCCGCCGCGTGCTGCCCATTGTGCTCTCCCACCACGATAAATTCGACGGTTCCGGCTATCACAGTACCAAGGGAGAGGACATTCCCGTCGAGGCGCGGATCATCAGCGTCGCCGACGTTTATGATTCGCTCACCAGCGACCGTCCGTATCGCAAGGGGATGTCGCCCTTCGAGGCACGCGACATCGTGATGAAGGGTTCAGGCACAGACTTTGATCCGCGCGTGGTGGCGGCGTTCGAGTCCGCTTTCCGCGCCGGCCAGATGGAAGTCCCCGAAGTTGTCCTCTGAAGTTACTGTTCTGAAAATCTCACGCTGTAAATGTGACGCTGAATTGTAGCGCTGGGCTTCAGCCCAGCACGGTGCCGCCCTGTCCCTTCGACCGGCTCAGGTTCAAAGTGCAGGGCTGCACTTCGTCTGCTAGCGAATATCCAAATCAAAAGGCATGCGCACCTGGATGGGACTCGACATCCGCGCCGCCGTGCTCTTCAGTTCCGCAGCGATGGAAGCTGCGGTCAGGCCCTGGCGCTCATCGTTCGAAGAGAACAGCGATTCCAGAAATCCTTTCTCGCGGGGAAAGTGGACAAGCTGCACCGTTGCTTGCGGGTCCATCTTGGCCAGGGCCTTGGCCACGCTCACCGCGCGGGAAAGACCTCCGATTTCATCCACCAGGCCTCTCTCCTTCCCCTGCAGACCCGTCCAGACGCGTCCGCGGCCGATCTTGTCCACGTCTTCCTGCTTCATGTGGCGTCCTTCGGCCACTCCGCGGGTGAAGTCGGCATAGACCTGGTTGACCATCTTCACCACGGCCGCTCTCTGCGCCGGAGTAAATGCCTGCCGCTCCCAGAAGAGTGAGGCGTTTTCGCTGGTCTGCAAATGGTCGCTGGAAATACCAAGCAGCTCGTAGAACCCTTCAATGTTGAACTTGCCGACGAACACGCCGATCGAGCCGGTCAATGTGCCCGGTTCGGCAATGATTTTGTTCGCGGGCATGGAGATGTAGTATCCGCCGGAGGCGGCCAGGTCGGACATCGATACCACCAGCGGCTTTGCCTTGGCGGCCAATTGCACTTCGCGGCGAATGATGTCGCTGGCCACCACCGAGCCGCCCGGCGAGTCCACGCGCAGGATGATGGCCTTGACGCTGGAATCTTCCCGAGCGCGGCGCAGGTCCGCGGCCACCGTGGTCGATCCGGCCAGAAAGCCTGAGAAAGGAGTCCAGTCGCTGTGCCCGACGATGATCACCCCGGTGGCGTGGACGATGGCGATCTTGTCCATGCCTGGGTTCTTGATCTGATGGGCGTAGCGGGAAAGCTCGATCGGCCGCCATTCGCCGCTCTTCTGCCGGAAGTAGCCCTGCACTTCATCCCAGTAGGCCAGGCGGTCCACCAGTTTGTTCTGCATTGCTTCTTCGGCAAGGAAGGGGCCTTTTTCGAGCAGGCTCCTGGCGCGGTCGATGTCCAGCTTGCGGCCCTGGGCCAGGCCGGAGGCGTACTGGTCGAAGGTGCTGCGCATCAGCCATTCGGACATCTCGCGGTTTGCGGCAGTGTATTTTTTCTCGGTGTACTGGTCCACGGCCGTCTTATATTCCGCCATGCGCACATAGTCGGGAACGATTTTCAGCTTCTCGAAGGTGCCGCGATAGAAGTGCGATTCGGCCATCAGTCCGGTGATCGTCAGCGGGGAGCTGGGGGAGAGCCACACCTGCTCGCAACCCGTGGCCAGGTAGAAGTCGCGGTTGAAACTCAAGTCGCTGCTCAGGTAAGCGACGCTGGGCTTGCCGCTCTTGCGGAATTCCAGCAGGTGGTCGCGGATCTCCTGCAGCTTAGCCCAGCGCGCGCCCGGGCCGGAAATTTTGACCAGCAGGCCGGCGATCTTGGGGTCCGATTTCGCGGTGTCAATGGCGTCCAGCAATTGATGCAGCACGGTAATGTCGCCGCCCATCGCCGCTCCCCACGCGCCCGAGGCCTTCTCCTCTTCGATCGGCCCGCTCAGGTCCAGCACTAGGACCGACCCCGCGGGCACGCGATTGCTGAACCCCAGGTAAATGGCAAAGATGAAGAAGACGAACACCACCACCGCAAGAACGATCCATTTCCCGCGCCGCTTCATGCTTCCCTCCCGCCGAGCTCAATCCCTATCGAAATCGAAAGTATCATTGCGAGCCTCTCCGTACCACATCTGTACTACGCAGGGAGAACCTTGGCAGTTACCTGGGAGGGAGAGGACAGAGCGGGGAGACGATTCCAGTCATAGCGGGCGCGACTCAGGCGTGGACCTGCGCCTCGCGCAGGAAGCGCGCGGACTCTTCCGGCGGCGTCGGGCAAATGTAAAAGCCCGTTCCCCACTCAAACCCGGCGACCTTGGTGAGCTTGGGCATCATCTCCACGTGCCAGTGATAGTGCTCGTTGATTTCCTCGCCGATGGGCGAGGTGTGGATCACGTAGTTGTACGCCGGGCGGTCGAGCACAACGTCGAGCCGCTGCAGCGTGTCGCGCAGCAACTTGGCAAAGCTGGTGTACACCGGGGTCTGGTTGTTTTCGAACGCTGAGGCGTGCTGCTTGGGGATCAGCCAGGTCTCGAACGGGAAGCGCGGGGCGTAAGGAGCGATCGCCAGGAAGTGCTCATTCTCGTTGATCACGCGCACACCGGTCTCCAACTCCTGCCGGATCATGTCGCAGAAGATGCAGCGCTCCTTCTCCAGGTAGTAGCGCTTGGCGCTGTTCACTTCTTCGCGGACGCGCAGGGGGACGATGGGCAGGGCGATCAATTGCGAATGGGTATGCTCGAGCGACGCGCCGGCGGCCTCGCCATGGTTCTTGAAGATCAGGATGTAGCGGAAGCGGCGGTCGTTTTTCAGGTCGAGCATGCGGTCGCGGTAGGCCCACAGCACGTCCTCGACGCCGCGGTCGGTCAGTGTGGCCAGCGTGAGATTGTGGTCCGGCGTCTCGACGATCACCTCGTGGGCGCCCACGCCGTTCATCTTGTCGTACAGCCCTTCGCCCTGGCGGTCGAGGTCTCCTTCAATCCCTAGCGCCGGGAACTTGTTGGGCACCACACGGACTTTCCATCCCGGCGAATTGGGCCCGCCGCCGTTGCGTCCATAGACCAGCACCTCGGGCGGGGTCTTGGTCTCGTTGCCGGTGCAGAACGGGCAGAAGCCGGTTCCTTTGATCACCACGCTCTCGCGCACAAAATCGGTGGGGCGCTTAGCGCGATCCGTGGAGATGATCACCCAGCGGCCCGTAATCACGTCCTTGCGCAGTTCCGGCACAGTTTCCTCCGTTTTCTGCTAGCCCGGTCAGGCGCGCAAAATCGCCGCATGCTCGCCGTCAAACTGGCTAGTCTACTACCGTCACCGCGCCGCGCCAACGGCGGCCCGGTGACGCTTGCTCAAAGAATTCAGAGCCGCTCAGCGCTCGAGCGGAAAAGCGTTCTTGTGCAGTCGCACTTGCGGCCGCTCGCCGGGGCGGCTCTCCAGAGCCAGCACATCGAAGCGGTACTGCGCCTGGAGCAGCCGCCAGTCGTTGAGGAAGCGCAGCGCCATGCGCGAAAGCACGCGGCGTTTGGCAGGCGTAATGCTCTCCTCAGGCTTGGCCTGTGCCTCGAGGTCCCCCGCGCGGGTCTTTACCTCGACAAATGCGAGTACCGGTCCGTCGTAGCCCACCAGGTCAATCTCGCCTTTGCTTCCCGCGGCGGTGTAGTTCCGAGCAATCATCGTGTAGCCGTGGCGGCGCAGGTACCAGTAAGCGTAAGTCTCACCGCGGATGCCGGTGCGGCGGGAGCGGTGCTTGGCTTCTGCTTGCGCAGGTGATAGCGCGCCGGAGGCCCTGGGTTCTTCCGTTGAGTTCGCGGCGAGTCCTCGCCGCGCGGCAAAATCCACCAGGCCGAACATCAGGCGAGCGAGGAGCGCCACGGCTACTTCACCGCCTCCAGCTCAAAGGTAATCACCTTGCCTCGGAAAACGAAGCTGAGGTAGTACTCCCAGAAGCGCCGGAATCCCTCGAAATGGTTGACCAGGAACTCCAGCCCCAGCATTCGCCACAACTTCAGGAGAGAAACGTAAACCCGGCGCTGGCGAAACTTCGCCGGGGCGTAATAGTCGTACTCCAGCGGCTTATCGGAGAAAAACCACAGCGAGAAGCTCGATAAGTGCCAGCGGTGCGCCGGGCTGCAATACGAAGCGTGATCGCTATAGTGCGGCGTGACGATGGTCACCCGCCCCCCGGGCCGCGTCACGCGATGCACTTCAGCCAGCGTGGCGAAAATGTTGTCCACTTCTTCGATCACGTGAATCAGCCGCACCTGGTCAAATGTACTATCGGCAAAAGGGTAGGTGCGGCTCCAGTCGCACAGCACGTCGGCTTGCGTCGCCGGGCTCAGGTCAATACCGATGGCTCCGGGAAACTTGCCGCGGCCGCAGCCGACGTCGAGTATGCGCGGTTTGGATTGCGGGGCGATTGGCGCTCTCCTACTTGAGCACTTCCAGCTCGAATTCCATCACCTTGCCGCGGATGACGAAGCTCAGATAGTACTCCCAGAATTTGCGGAACCAGCGCAGATGGTTGACCAGGAATTCAAAGCCCAGCCATTTCCACAGATTGAGCAGCTTCACCGTGTTGCGCTTCTCGCGCATACGCACGCGCGTGTACCACATGTCGCGGCCGTGCATCCCGCCGGGATAAAAATAGAGGAACGAATAGGTGTTCAGGTGCCAGCGGTGGGTAGGGTCGCGGAACGAACTGGCGTCGGTGTAGTGCGGCGTCACTACGTAGATGATGCCGCCCGCGCGCGTCACGCGGTGGAACTCTTCCATGGTCTTGATGACGTCGGCGACGTGCTCGATGAGGTGCAGGGCGCGCACGCCGTCAAAGGAATTGTCCGCGAACGGAAGCCCGCCCTGATCCACATCGCACAGGACATCGGCGGCGGTGTCGGCGTTCTTGTCGGCGCCGATGGCGCCGGGATATTTTTCCGGCCCGCAGCCGATGTCCAGGATTCGAGGCAATGTGTTTTCGCTTCTCCCTTGCGCTCAGGCCGGCAGGGATCTTTCGACTTCGGTGATGGCCGCGTCGATGGTGTCCACGGCGAAGTCGGCCTGTTCGGTGTCAACCAGCAGCGGCGGCGACATCCGCAAGGAGCTGTCGCCGGCGCCGAGGATGAGCAGGCCCTTATTGAAGACCATCTGCACGATGCGGTCGCGCAGATCCTTGGCTTTTTCTTTGGTGGCCTGATCGCGCACCAGCTCGATGCCGATCATCAAGCCCTTGCCGCGGACATCGCCGACGATGCGGTGCTTCTTCTTCCAGTCAGCGAGCCGGCTGAAGATGTGCTCGCCGACACGCCGGGAATTTTCGACGTATTTCTTGTCCAGCAGGTCCACGGTGGCAATCGCGGCGGCGATGCACACCGGGTTGCCGCCGAAGGTGGAAGCGTGCGCGCCGGGCGGCCAATCCATCACGCTGGCGCGGGCGATGGTGATGCCCAGCGGCATGCCGGAGGCGATGCCTTTGGCCACGCAGAGAATGTCCGGCTCGAGGCCGGAATGATCGCCGGCCCACCACTTGCCGGTGCGGCCCATGCCGCTCTGCACTTCGTCGGCGATGAGCATGATGCCGTACTTGGTGGCCACGCGGCGCAATTCGGCCAGGAAGCGCGGGTCGGCGGGGACGTATCCGCCCTCGCCCTGCACCGGCTCGACCACGATGGCGGCGATGTCTTCGGGATCGGCGATTTTCTTGAAGACTTCGCGCTCCAGCACCGTGGCGCATTCCACCGCGCATTTATCCGGCGTTTGCCCGTAAGAGCAGCGGTAGCAGTAGGCGTACGGCACGTGAAACACGCCCGGCACCACCGGGCCAAAGCCTTTGCGCTGGGTGGACTTGCTCGCCGTCAGCGAGAGCGCGCCCATGGTGCGGCCGTGGAAGGCGCCGTAGAAAGCGATCACTTTGTCGCGCTTGGTGTGGTATTTGGCCAGCTTCACCGCGGCTTCCACCGCTTCCGTGCCGGAATTGCCGTAATAAAACTTCTTCGGCTCTTTCCCCGGCAGAAAGGCGGAGAGCTTTTCCGCCAGCTCGACCATGTTCATGTAATAAAAATCCGTGCCGGACATGTGGATCAGCTCGGCAGCCTGCTTCTGAATCGCCGCGACCACCTGCGGGTGGCAGTGGCCGGTCGAACAGACGGCGATGCCGGCGGCAAAGTCGAGGAAAATGTTGCCGTCCACGTCCTCGATCATCGCCCCGCGCCCGGTGCGGGCCACCAGCGGATAATCGCGCGTGTACGACGGGGAAATGTATTTCTTGTCGAGCGCAAGCGCCTTGCGGGCCTCGGGCCCGGGCAGCTCGGTGACCAGGTGCGGGAATTTGGTGTCCCTCATCGGTGCAATTTTGGTTTCGATCATGACTTCCTCCGTGGCCCGGTCGTTGCCGGAACCAGACAGGCCCATGCGGGCGGTTGCGTGTCGAAAGAACGAGTTAAGCGCAAGCGGAGGAAAAACCTAAGTCTGGGCCGAAAAGGCTCGGCCGATCAGTGCGTGGCTGCGTATGGAGGGCTTGGCGGTTCATTTGCGTTTCCAGCGGACGCCGCCGTCACGCGTGTCCTCAAGAATGATACCACGCTCGGCGAGCTGCTGGCGATAGGCGTCGGACGCTAAAAAGTCACGTCGTTTGCGCGCCGCCTGTCGCTCGGCCACCAGCGCTTCGACTTCGGCGTCGGAAATGCCGCTGTCAGTGGCGCCGATTCCGAGAGCGCGGAGTTTTTCGGCGTCGTTATCGGCGAGGACGGCGAATATCTGCTCGAACTTCTCCAGCGCAGCCTGCGCCGCAGGCACATCGCCGGCGAGGAATTCGCCGCGGTCCATCGCCGAGTTCGAGTCGCGCACCAGGTCGAAAATCGCGGCGAGAGCCACGGCCGTGTTCAGGTCGTCGGCCAGGCCGGCCGCGAAGTCTTCTTCCGCCTTGGCCGCTCGAGCCGGGAAATCGCTGCGCGCACCCTCGGGAAATTTCCCTGTCGTGAGCCGTGCGGCGAAATTGCGCAGCCGCTCGACCGAGCTGGCCGCCTGCTGCAGGCTGTCCATGGTGAAGTTGAGCTGGCGGCGGTAAGGCACTGAGGCCAGAAGCAAACGGATTGTCGAGGGCTTCTGCCCCTGCGCGAACAGGTCGCGCAGCGTGTAGAAGTTGCCCAGCGATTTGGACATCTTCTCGCCATCAATGATCAGGTGCTCGGCGTGCAGCCAGCAGCGCACGAACGGCTTGCCGGTGGCGGCTTCGCTCTGCGCGATTTCGTTTTCGTGATGCGGGAAGGTCAGGTCCACGCCGCCGGTGTGGATGTCCAGCGTCTCGCCCAGGTACTTCATGGCCATGGCGGAGCATTCCAGGTGCCAGCCCGGGCGCCCCGGGCCGAGGCGCGTCTCCCAGGAATGCTCGCCGGGCTTGGGCGCCTTCCACAGCGCGAAGTCGCGCGCGTCGGCTTTTTCATAGCGGTCGACTTCGACGCGCGCGCCGGCCTGGATGCCGGTGAGGTCGACCTTAGAGAGTTTGCCGTAACCCGGGAACTTGGCGATGCGGTAGTAAATCGAGCCGTCGCTCACATAGGTGAAGGTTTTCTCGCGCAGCCGCTCGACAAGCTGGACCATGTCGTCAATGTGGTCGGTGGCGCGGATCAGATGCTCGGGCTGCTCCAGGCTCATCGCGCGCATATCCTCGACGAAGGCCTGCGCGTACTTGTCGGTGTATTCGCGTATGCCGATCCCCGCCGCGGCGGCGTTGTGGATGATGCGGTCGTCCACGTCGGTCATATTCATGGCCTGCAGCACGCGGTAGCCGGCCATGCGCAGAAATCGCCGCAGGATGTCCTGGAAAACGAACGTGCGGAAATTGCCGATGTGCGCGAAGTCGTACACCGTCGGGCCGCAGGTGTAGATGCGCACCTCGCCCGGGTGCAGCGGCACCAGCGGCTCGGTCTTCCCGGTCAGAGTGTTGTGGAGATGGATTTCTCGCATAAGGCCATGCGCCAGCCAAGAATCGAACCCCTAGCGCAAACGGAGCATTCTAGCCGAGCGAGCGGGGAACAGCAATTTCACTTGATTCAGGGGAGCTGCACAGCCGGAATGTCAGAAGAAAGCGAGCTCAGAATACTTTCCATGGTTCAGATTGGACTTTTTGCTAGAGGAAGCTGTTCGAAGAGTTTCCGGGTGTGGCTAGTGCCAATTGACTGGGGATTCGTGTCTCACCGTGGTCGCCTCTCTCGAAGAAAAGCTCCGAAAACCCCACCCTTCCCTCTTATCGAGGGGCATCCCGCTCTTGCGGGTCCATTTAGATGTCGGGGGGTAGTCATGTCGCTCCTCCTGCTCCGTTCATGCCTGAATTAATCTGGGCGTCGTTACAGCACTTCGATTAGACTTCCGATATTGAGAGGACCCACATGGAGCGAGAAGAGGTCAGGAAGCGGGTTGAGAATGCATTGCGGAATGTCGCTAAGAATGACCAGCATCTCCTGGAATTCGATCTCGGCGAGCGCTGCATCGCATCTCGGTTGGCTATGTACCTCCAGACCGAGTTTTCGGAATACTGCGTTGACGTGGAATACAATCGGCATGGCGATGTGCCCAAGAGGCTGGGCCTGCCCGATGAGTGCGCCAACTACCGGAACAGGGACGGTGAGGCTCTTGCCGTACCAGATGTCATCGTCCACGAACGCGGTCCTGACGGTCCTAATGTGCTCGTGCTTGAGCTGAAGAAGACGACTAACCCAGATCCGCGTGCGTGTGATCGCGAGCGCGTGCGGGCGTTCCGAAGGCAGCTAAAATATAGTTTCGGCGCGTTGGTCGAGTGCGAAACGCGGAAAGATCATCAGCCGGGAATAACGGTCTCGGAGTGGATTGACGACTAGACGGAATCGTTATGGCTCGCCCAACGGGCCGCTGCATTTCACTTCTTCTCAAGACCTCCTGGTCGACCTAACTAAGCCCACTGTTCACGCGCGCGAAAAGATTTTCGAAGCGCTCGAGGTCCGTTGGCGAGAGTGAGGCATCGGTGAGCCTTGGCAGTAGCGCCCGGGCGACGCGATAATGGTTGAAGCCTCCGTCTTTCAGAAGGGTCATCCCCTTCTCTACCAGCCATTGATTGATCCGCTCGATGATGCGTGGATGCTGGCCAAGTTGGGCCAGAGTCAGTGTGGTTCCTTTGAGCTCATTCGAATAAGCTGCGTTGAAGGCGTCGACGTAGAGCGCTTCAGAGAACAGGTCTTCAATATCAGTTTCCTGGTTGTCCGGAGTACGGAACATTGAGAAGTTGAGAACGCGCTTTCGTTCGATCAATTTCTGGCGAATGAGGTTCTCAAGGCTCTGGTGGGGCGTGCTGGCTCGGTCGTGCAGGACAACGAGTTTTAGCTTGCTCGCGCCGAGAAGGGCGATAAACGTTGTGAGATTGCTGAGCCCCCCTACGGGAACAAACACGCCCTCTTCCAGGCCCACCCTACCAGCCTGTTCGAGTAACGTGGACATGTGCTGCAGAAGCAGAAAGTCTGCGGGACCCTCAACGAGAATGTTTTTCTTCGCAATGAAAAGGTTCTGTGCGATCGAGTAGCCGAGAGCGGCCTGAAGGGGGAAAAGGCTTTCGTCCGTGGAGCCTTCGAGGTTTGCGGTGACCGTGGTCCCGTCCTTGGGACGGTCCTCGACGACACGCACCTTCTCGAGTCGGTCGCTTTCGACCATGAATGGTGAGTGGGTCGTGTAGATGATCTGCCGTGATTTCGAAAGCGTGTCAATGTACGAAAGGAAGTCGGTCTGTGCGAGCGCGTGAAGGTTTAGCCCCGGCTCATCGAGGAGAAGGATGAGGTCTTTGTCGGTGTCGGTGCGGTTTTCGACGGCCGAAAACCAAACCATGAAACTGAAAAACCAGATGAAGC
Organism: Terriglobia bacterium; assembly: GCA_041485165.1. Taxonomy (GTDB): domain Bacteria; phylum Acidobacteriota; class Terriglobia; order Acidiferrales; family UBA7541; genus JAAFGT01. The sequence continues at coordinate 48,651 of JBGPJC010000006.1, forward strand.
CCTTGCTTCGCTGGTCAAAGGGTACGGTTACTCCGTGGCGGAGGTTTTTGACTCTGATGTAGAGGTTTTTCCCGCTGTTGAATGGGGGCTGGTCCTTCGGGTCAGCCTTGATATCGAACTCGACAGCGAGCTCCGTGTTCTGCTTCCAGTACTCGAAAACCTGGCGTGTAATCGTGAGGCCGATGGCTTCGAGTTTGGCTTTTGAGTTCTCGTAGCCCTCCTCGCTCATGAGTTCCTTGAGTTCAATTCCGGCCAGGTCGAAGAGGCCCAGGGCGGTCTCGTCGGCTTCCGTGAGCTGATTGTTAGCCTTGCGCTGATTAAGACTCTCCAGGTTGATCTTGCCGCTGAGGAGCCTGTAATCGTCGAAGTAGAGGAAGCGCGGAAGCGCAGGGTTGAGGTATACGTTCCAGAGATGCCAGCCAATCAGGTCCCAGCGGCCCGCGGCCTTTGTAAAGCGGTCCCGCCAATCCTTGGCAAAAACGATGAGCGTGCTGTCCGGCGGCAGTTCCTTAGCCTCGATCTTCTTAAGAACATCATCGAGGTGCTTGGCTCCTGCAAACATTTCGTCTGCATGCTCAATGCTTTGGAGAGGCCTCTTCAGCGCCGCCATGGCTGCGGGCTCGTCGAGCCCGAAGCCAATCGAGCTTAGGTTGCCGTAGTTGGTTGTCCTCGTGAAGGTGTGTTCCGACTGAATAACCTGGGTGCCGTGGAAGACTTCCGTGTTGATTTTCTCGGCGAGCTTCTTCGCGATCCGGAAAGTTAGTTCGACGACATTGGCGTAGGATTTCGCGTTGTGCAGTGGCTGATACCGAACGTAGTCCTTGCGGGGAAAGTCGAAAACAAAGTCGAACCTGGCGTTCCCAACCGGGAGCGACTTATGCAGGGCTTCAAGGAACGCAGTTTTGCCGGACTCATTCTTTCCGACAAGGACCGTTACATCATCGGCGATCTCGACTGGGGAGGAATCCTCGATGGATTTGTATTTAAAGACTTGGGCTTTTATAAGTGTGATCAAGCTGCACGCTCCGGCGAAGTGGGGTTCCTTGGGCTAAGCTTATCGTCTGGCGAGGCACCTCTCGGCCGTCATCCGTAGTCAGTGTATTCCAATAAGTCGGTTGCAGGAAGTAAACCATTCCTGCACAGAACAGGCAAAGTGCAAAGAGGGTGATTACCCCCTCGGTTACGAGAAAATGCAGATCGCCGCGTCCCCATGTTTCGCGACGATCCCTGCTGGGAAGGGTGGTGCTCCGAACCCGCTCGTGCTTAGGGACATAAAGCATCGGTATTGCGTCTCAGGTCATGCTCCGTCACTCCTTCCTTCGTACGGGGTCCGTCTCCTCACTGCGCGACCGAAGGACCTCCCAGGTGTATAATTCAGTTCGAAATGAGACCTTGCATGTACTCCAAGCCTGGGCCCCAGATTTGCTCTGTTGGGTTTCTGGAGGTGCTTACCGTAGCCGTTCTCCTCTTGAGTGTTGCGAGCAGCATATCCGGCCAGACTGCCAGGGGAAAGAAGCCCCAATAGAATAAATCTACCCCTTCGTCCTCAAAATGGATTGAGGACAAGCTTTCGGTTCGAACCGAATCGCCGTCTGTATCAGACGCGGGTAATTTGGTTTTGGCTTACACAGTGACAAATAAGAGCGGTGCCGATATCACTCTTGATTTTACTGAGGAGCCGGACTTTTCACTGAAGCCGCATCAGGAAACTCGTGTATTTTTCAAGCTCAAGGATCCCCCGAGCTATCAGCAGGTAACTCCGAAGGCGCGTCGTGTGTATTTGGTTCCAAAGCTGCTCCCTGCTGACCTGCCCGTGGCTTTCCACATCGTGTTGAGCGTCTCCGCTGACAACAAGCCCCCTTGGTTTTCCTCGGAGAGCACCATTGAGCGATTGAGCAGAGTCTTCCAGAAGGAACTGGGCAATACCGAAAGCATTGTGATCTTCATTCCTGACCAGCGTCTCAAAATCACTTTCCCAGTTTCTAGCGGACCAAAGAAGTAGGCGGTTCACCGGTCGTCTCGCCAGTGCGCTCTTGTGGATTTCCGCTTTTGAAGTCCCCTCGCAAGAAAGCAGGAGGAGTATGAAAGCGAAGGCGTGGAAAGGAGGGACCTTTGGAATCCGAGTCGGGAGGGGAAATGCAAGGCGCTTCTTTGTTCCCAAAAGGAGATTCGTGGAAATTGAAATGGACGGGCACCTTTATTCCTTCCATCTGTCCGACACGTTTTGGACCACGTGCCCCGAAGTGCGCGGCGCGGCAATTGCTCAGTGGCTGCGGAAGCACGGGCATGACCGGTGGCCAGAACGCCGACCGCCAGAGTTTGAGTTGACCCCAATAATAGTTAAACGCCGTTTCAAGCTTTCTAAGAAACTGTAATCTCCAAATGGGTGCGTGCCCCAGCGTTCGCGGCGATTCCTGCTGAGCTCCCGTCGCCCACTTCTGCGGAATCCGTCCGCGGATACCGCTCACGGTAAACAGGGTAAACAGGGCAAGTGGTAGGATGCAGCGCTCCAGAATCAAGAGCCTAAGGCTGGGCCGTCCGCCTGTTCCCTACAGCAATAGACCGTCGGCGCGTGGAGGGCTGACCGTTCTTGGATTAATGCTACTCAGCGAAATTGTTCTAAAAGGGCGGAGGACCGGCCAAACCTAACAGGCCGGCCCACCGCGTGTGTTTACTCAAGAGATGCGCATCTAGCAGCGCTACACATTATTTCGCAGGGGCAACGTAGCTGAGATCGGGCCGATACTGCAGGGCTTCGGTGGAAGTGGAACGGATTGCCTTCCGCAGGGAACTCAGAATCGCTGCTCCTGCCTCCTTGCCGTAGGCTTCCTCCATCATGGAATCCAAGGTTTTGTCCGTCGGTGATTGAAAAGCAGCCCAGTTTGCGCGGTCACCAACCAGGACAAAATGTGGGCCCTCTCCTCCATTTGCCAATTGGTACCAGCGGGTGGCGCCGGCCAACGGATAGTTGGTCTTCTTGATCCCGTCACCGACCTTCTTAACTGCGTCGACGAAATCATTGACGCCGTCCTGTTTCAGCATGAAATGGGTGACGGAGATCAGAGGAGTCGGGGGGAAGGTCTCTTGCCCAAGGCTCAGATCGGACCGGTAAAGGTAGTAGCCCATCTCTTCGCCGGCCAAGGACGCTCCCATGTTGGCTTGGGCATCAGCACCGTCGGCTTCATTGAATTTCTTGCGGTCGTCCAAGTCCTTCCAGTTGCGCCCGAAAGTTCCCACCACGTACGAGCCGGTGCCTTGACCGGTAACAACCTGCCAGGTGTACCACGACCAAGTGTCATTCTGGCCCTTGTGCCAGGCCATGTGCTTTTTACGGCCGGTCTCGTACTGCTGGGTCATGCCCGGCTTAATGTGGTTGAAATGGATCTCGGCAACTTTGCCCGGCTGTTGCGCCAGGGCGGGAATCGCCGCCGCCAAAGTAAACAGAGTTCCCAATACTGCACGCGAAGCGCGCATAGTTCCTCCTTTTCTAGTCAGCTTTTTTGGGCCGGAAACAGGCGTACCGTTTCGACTCCGAAGCAGGCGGCATTGTACACCGGATTGCCTTCCTGCGTGCCTTCCATTGTGGCCCGCATCCATCGCGACGTTTCATGCCGGGAAGAAATGGGGCAGTAGCGGGCGTTTTCACCGCGTTTTGCGACCTGGATAGCGGCCTCTGGCAGTTTGTCTTGCTGATACACTCGCCTGGCAATTGGCAGAGCGCCGAAAACTATTGCGGGCGAGGGTGACAGGGTGTATACGTGACCCATCGTAAGTCTGAAACCGGGGATCCTGTTTCGAACTTTCGATGCCGACTCAGGCGCCTCCAGGCGCACGCGGGCGTGAGCGCGAACGGCAGACGGCAGGCATACTAATCGAGCTTGCATCGCGGGAAAATCGGCGTCGGCGCCTGTAACCCCTTGCTGCCGGCCAACCCACCATTGCAGGCCACGGCTGTTCTGTCCCGTCATTCCTGACCTCATCTTGGGAGGGTTCGGTATGGGCGCTTCAGCCCGCTTCTTCTTCGCTACTATTTGCACTGCTCTGCTTTTCACCGTCAGCGCCTTCGCCCAACAACCTGTGCCTCCTGACGAGCCGCAGGACGACAGCATGGACACTCCCCTCCAGCGGGCGCGGGCCCAGGCGAAGGCGCAACAGACCAAGGACAGAAGCAGAATCGAGAGGGATGATCCCAGGGCGCGCCTGGATGCGCAGCGCGCGGCACGCGGTATTCCTTCGCAGCAATACAAGGAGCATTTGTTCCGCCTGCGGCAAGCTCAAGCTGCCTCGCGAGGCGGGCCGGCTCCATTCGTTACCCCGCCCTTCTCTGCGCAATGGGTTCCCATCGGACCCACCGGTGCGGACTACCAACAGAATGGCACGTTCACCATATTCGAACGCGACAGCGGAAGAGCGCGGACCATTCTGCCGCATCCCACAGATCCAGACACTTTGTATTTCCTGACCTCTGGCGGCGGTCTGTGGGTAACCAACAACTTCACTGCCAGCTCACCTACGTGGAGACCTTTGACGGATTCCCTGCCTACCACCGCCGGCGGGTCAGTCAGTTTTGGCCGCACGCCGCTCGTCCTGTACCTCGGCCTGGGTGATCCCTTCGATGTGATCAACGTCGGCGGGGCGATGGTGAAATCCATCGATGGCGGCGCGAACTGGACGAACATCGTTGACCTGGGAACTCCGATGTCGGTGCGTGACGTCAAGGTGGATATCAGCACGGCGCAGGACATCGTGCTCGTGGCCACGGATACAGGTCTTTTTCGCTCCCCGGACGGAGGCCTGACCTACGCCTCGATCGCCGGGCCCTTGGGCGTGTTTCCGGGCCAAGCCTTCTGGAGTCTGGTTCGGACCAGTGCCGGTTGGCTGGTAAATGCACAGCCGTGCTCCGGGGTTCCTGCTACTAGTTGTGGCACGCAGGCGACAATCTATCTCTCAACGGACCAGGGACTAACCTGGGCGGCGATTCCGAATACGGGAAATGTTTATACGGGCGCAGGGCGCACCACCCTGGGTGTTGGCACGCCGGGCGACAGCGTGGTGTATGCATTTGCCGAAAACTCCGCCTCCACCGACCAACTGGACTTGTTTAAGTCCACCAATGGCGGACTGAGCTGGACGGCGCTCAGCATCAACGGCAAGGTTCCCACCAACATGAATGGCGACAACCCCAACATGGACCTGATGCACGGCCAGTCCTTCTACAACCAGATGATCCTGGTGGATCCCAACGATGTCCTGCAAAACACCGTCTACCTGGGCGGGGACTTAAGCAGCGCGAAGACCACAGACGGCGGACTTACCTGGACGCTGACTTCCAATTGGCTCGCTCAGTTTGGTTTGCCCTATGTCCACGCCGACATGCATGCTGCCGCGCTTAGCCTGACCACGCCCCAGACTGTGTTGTTCGGCTCGGACGGCGGGATCTTCACCAGCCTGGACAGCGGGACGACATTCACGAGCTCCAAGAACAATGGCCTACAAACATTCCTGGTCTATTCCCTGAGCACCACTCCTGTATTTCCGTCGGCTGTCCTGTTCGGCTCACAGGATAACGGCACGCGCATCCGCAAGGGGAACACCACGATTTACAACCAAAGCCGCGGAGGCGACGGCATCGGAACCGGCTGGAGCCAGGCGAATGCCAATGCCGCCCTCGTGACCGTGCCGGACGAAAGCTTTGGCACCAATCTCACCAATCAGATACCCGACATCAATTCGAACTTCGTGTTCACCAGACCGCCGTTAGTGAGTGACGCGCTGTTTTTCACGCCAGTCGAGACACCGACGGCCACCGCTGATCCCACCGGCAAGGTATTCTTCACTTCATCCAGGCTGCGGGTTTACAAAACCGTAAATGGCGGTTTCACCTGGACAGTTATCGGCGCTGTCGGCTCCACAATCGTTGGGCCTACGGGTTTGCGCGCCACGTCGCACGGCGTCGGCGTCAGCCCGGTGGATCTGATGCACCTAGGAGTCATCGCCGCCGGAGGCCACGCCGAATTCACGATCAATGGAGGAACGAACTGGACGGACGTAGACCTGAGTACGCTCTTCGCGGGAACCAACTCGTTTACCTCCAGCTTCACCTGGGCCGACAATCAAACCATGTACGTCACCTCGGTTGCGCCGCAGGCGGGTGTCGTGCGCGTCGCCAAGAGCAGCGACAGCGGAGTGAACTGGGCCCGCGCCGATGGCGGTCTTCCCGACGTTCCCGTCAATCGAGTGATCCTGGACCCACGGGACGCCACCCACAACACGCTCTTGGCGGCCAGTTTGCTGGGTGTATTCCGAACCACCGATGGCGGGATGAGCTGGGTCCCCTACGGCACCGGCCTGCCCAACGCGTTTGTCGCCGACATCAGCATGACCCCTGACGGGAATTTCCTGCGCCTGGCTACCTATGGCCGCGGTATCTGGGAACTGCCCTTCCTCACCTATGTTGGCGCCACGCTTACCGATGACATTACCTCGTGCGATCACGACGGCGTCCTGGACAACGCTGAACAGGGACATCTGACCATCACCTTGCATAATGATGGCGCCACCACGCTCAGCGGCATTACCGCGACCATCACTTCGACGAATCCAAACGTCAGCTTCCCCAGCGGTAATACCATCAGTTTCCCCAGCGCGGCCCCGGGCGTAGATACCACGGCTGCCGTCATCGTTGCCATGAGTGGAGCAGCGGGAATACAGCAGATAGACTTCACCATCGCATTCAATGACCCGGCTCTGGGTTTACCCGCGGCGGTGACGGCGACTGCATCGTTCCGCGCGAGCGATGACGAAGTTCCCAACGGCTCGACCGCGGACAACATCGAAGCGACCAACAGCCCATGGACGGTGGCCGGAACTCCGCCTTCTATACCCGATTCCCTGACCTGGGAGAAGCGCCAGATCACCCCGATAAAGCACCTCTGGGCCGGACAGGACTCCAACGCTCTGACCGACGTATCTCTCGTCTCCCCCGTCATGCAGGTCGGCGGCGGGAACTTTTCGATCTCCTTCGAGCAGCGCTACCTATTCGAGTTTCAAGGTGCCATGTTTTTTGACGGCATGGTGCTCGAGCTCAGCCAGGATGCCGGCGTTACCTGGACCGATATCGGTGGGATGGCCACCCCCAGTTACGACCACACCCTGGAGGTCGGCGGCGGCAACGTGCTCGGGGGCCGCATGGCCTACAGCGGCCGAAGCCCGGGCTATCCCAGTTTCGAGTCCGTTACCGTAAACCTGGGAACTGCGTTTGCCGGGAAACCCGTGCAAATCCGGTTCCGGATAGGAACCGACCCATTCGGCGGCAGCCCCGGCGTGGAGATTCGAAACATCGCCACCACCGGTCTGACTAATACGCCGTTCACGGCGGTGGTGGCGGATCGCGGAATATGTTCGGGGGTGACCTTGACCTCCATCGCGGTGACGCCCGCGAACCCGTCCATCGCCAAGGGCCTGACCCAGCAGTTCACCGCCATTGGGACCTTTAGCAGCGGTCCGCCCATGGACATCACCGCCACGGCGACGTGGTCGTCATCGAACATGGGCGTAGCCACGATCGGCGTGAACACTGGCCTGGCGACAGGCGCGGGTGTGGGCATGTCAAGTATCACCGCGACGCAGGGTGCTATCACCTCCAACACCGCGGTGCTGACGGTTACGGCAGCGACGCTGGTGTCCATCGCCGTGACGCCTACCAACCCGTCGATCGCCAAGGGCCTGACGCAACAGTTCACCGCCATCGGGACGTTCACTGATACCTCCACGCTGGATGTGACCACGACAGCGAGTTGGGCATCGGCGACCACGACCGTGGGTACGATCGGATTGCACACTGGTCTTGCGACTGGCGCCGGCGTAGGCACCTCAAACATCACCGCGGCCCAAAGTGGAGTGACCTCCAATACCGCGGTGCTGACGGTAACAGCGGCAACGCTGGTCTCCATCGCCGTGACCCCGACAGCTCCGTCCATCGCCAAGGGATTGACGCAACAGTTCACGGCCATAGGGACGTTTACAGACAACTCCACGCTGGATGTGACCACCACAGCGAGTTGGGCATCGGCGACGACGACCGTGGCCACGATTGGATTGCACACGGGCCTTGCGACCGGGGCAGGCGTAGGCACCTCAAACATCACCGCGGCGCAATCCGGCGTGACTTCGAACACCGCGGTGCTGACGGTAACGGCGGCTACGCTGGTGTCCATCGCCGTGACCCCGACGGCTCCGTCCATCGCCAAA
>JBGPJC010000007.1:0-55491 GCA_041485165.1 Terriglobia bacterium
CGAAGTTGAGAAACTTCTCAAACTGGAAAAGCGGTCTTGCTCCGCCTGATTCGTTGCTGTTGTTGTATTCCTTGCGGATTTCCAGGCCGAACTTGAACGCGTGGGTGCGATACACCTTCGACAAGGTGTCGCGGAACTCAAAGGTGTTCTGCGCAAGAATGCCAGGGGTATTGCCGCCGCGATCCGCACCCAGGACAATGCAACACCCGAACCCAGGGACATCAAAGTCGAACACGTTGAAACGCGGGATGCCGAAATTCGTAGTTACCGAGGAAGCCACCTGGTCGAAAGACCAGCGCGTAAAGTTCGCTCGTGCTTCGTTAAGCAGCGTGGTGGAAATCGTCCAATTCCAGCTTCCGGTGAGCACCCAGCTCAGCGGCTTGAAAGTTAGATCCTCGATCGGGCGGTTGCCCCCCTGATCGTCGTTGCGCCGCGTCACATATGTGCTTCCGAAAAACTGGTGTTTGCCGCGGTTGTAGTCAAGGCGGCCGTTGAACTGGTCTCCCGCGAACGTGTTGGGGACACTGGTATTCACCCGTGAGAAGTCTGGAACCCCATCCGGTCCGCCGCCTGTGGCGTTCATGAAGTCGTAGTAAGAGCCCGTGGGCATGTTAAGGGAGCAACAGTCGGTGGTGTTCAGCACGGAAATCGACCGCGGAGCGATACCGGGCGTCGCGAAGAGCTTTGCTGCGAGGCTGTTCGGCCGGAGACTGATGATCGAGGTGCGAAACTGCGGGGTTTCCACCAGGATGTTGCGATTGACGGTGGAGTTGTTGCTGCGCGCGCCTTCGTACGAAAAGAAGAAGAACAGCTTGTCCTTCAGGATTGGGCCGCCAATGCTCCCGCCGAATTGGCGGTACTTCTGATTGACGCGGTTCGGAGTGCCAAACGGCCCGTTGTACTTGTTGAAAGCGTTCAGGCCCTTATCATTGAACTTCACCAGGGCGCTGCCGTGGAAGCCGTTAGTCCCGTTCTGCGAAATGACCTTGACCTGCGCGCCCGAATTGCGCCCATCCTCTGCGGAGTAGGAGGAGGTAAGCACAACCACTTCTTTCACCGACTCCTGGTTGGGCGAAATCACGGCGGCGCCACCCCATCCCAGGCTGTTTATGCTCACACCGTCGACCTGGTAGTTGTTGGCAGAAGTGCGCTGGCCGTTGGCCACCACCTGCACCTGGTTCTCTACCTGGAAGACCTGATTGTTTGAGCCGCCCGGGCCTTGCTGGGAGGGAAGGTTTGTCGAGAGGCCGGCGCCGTTCCGTGAGCTGTCGCCGAAGACTCCAGGAGACAACTGGAGCAGCTCAAAAGGGTCGCGTCCGTTTTGCGGCAAGTTGCGGATCTGTTCCGTGCTGATGGAGTGGGAGAGGTTGGCGTTTTCCGTCTGCAGGGCCGGGACCGACTCGCCGGTCACGGTTATGGTTTCGGTCCTTGTGCCCAGCTCGAGGGTGAGGTCCAGGCCGCGGATGTCCTCTGCCGTCACGGCGACGCCACGGACTTCCTTCTTCTTGAAATTGGCGGCATCCGCTGTCACGTTGTACTTGCCCGGAGGGAGGACGGTAACCCGGTAAATGCCGTTCTCGTTGGTCACCGCCTCGGTGGTGCGGCCGGTCTCCTGCGAGGTTACGGTGATCTTGGCGCCGACGATAACCGCGCCGTTCGGGTCTTTCACTGTTCCCCCGACGCCGGCATTGTATTGTGCGCTCACAGAGACGGCGAAACCCAAAAACACCGTCGCCAGCAGTAGCGTCTTGAGCGAAGGAAATCCTTTCAGCATGACAACCCCCTTTTGTCCGATGAGCGAGATCACCGGAGCCCCCTGGTGTAGCGAAGATGTCTAGTAAAACGATTTATTGCGCGAAGCGTAGTCAAGGGCCCGGGCCCTGTCAAGTATTTTCTTTCCCCCGGCTCCCCTTGCCGCCCCACGCCGCTTGTGGCAGACTACACGCCGATGCCGCGCAAGCGGGCCACCCACTCCTCCTCGGACAGCCCTGAGCAGCCCCTCAGTCTGAAGTCGCTGGCGGATTATCTGAGTCTGTCTCCAGCCACCGTATCGCTGGTGATGAATCGCTCTCCTGCCGCTGCTTCCATTCCCCGCAAGACCCAGGAGCGAGTTCGCGCGGCGGCGCGCCGCTTCAATTACCGTCCGAATTTTCTGGCCCGTTCTCTTCGCCGGCAACGCAGTTTCACTCTGGGCGTGGTGGTGCCGGAAATCAGCGAGGGTTATGCGGCCCTGGTGATGAGCGGCATTGAGGATTATTTATTGCGCGAAGGCTACTTCTCGCTGGTGGTGTGCCACCGGCACAGGCCGGATCTACTCGAAGAATATCCCAAGATCCTGCTGGGACGGGCCATCGAGGGGCTCATCGCTGTGGACACTCCCCTCGAGCGCAAACTGCCGGTTCCTGTCGTGGCGGTGTCGGGACACAGAATTATCCCCGGGGTCACGAATCTCGTCCTGAATCACCGGCGCGCCGCGGGCCTGGCGATGGAGCATCTGCACGCCCTGGGCCACCGGCGCATCGTCTTTATCAAAGGTCAGGAATTCAGCTCCGACACGCGAGTGCGCTGGAGCGCCATCCGGGATGCGGCCCGGCATTTGGATCTGCGAGTGGCCCCGGAACTTGTCGTGCAACTCCAGGGCGACGTTCCGTCCTCCGAACTGGGATATCACGTCACCCAGGAACTGCTGGCCCGCGGGGAGAAATTTACGGCGCTTTTCGCCTTTAACGACATTGCCGCCATCGGCGCGATCCGCGCGCTGCGCGAAGCCGGGCTTTCCGTACCCGGAGACATCTCTGTGGTAGGTTTCGACGACATCCAGAGCGCTGCGTTCCAGAATCCTGCGCTGACCACGGTGCGCCAGCCACTGCGAAAGATGGGCGAAATCGCCGCGACGACGCTGCTGAGCCGCATTGCGAATCCCGCGGACACGTCGTACCCGAAAGAGATAATGGTAGAGCCCGAGATGGTGGTTCGCGCTTCGACCTGCCAAGCACGGTCGCTGTCCCGTTAGAACCGCCGCAGAGGCCGGAAATGAGCGTACCTGCACAGACCTCGGCTGCTCCTCCTTCTCCGCGACTCACCTTATCCAACTGGATTCTCCACGCCGGGTTTGTGGTCACGGGAATGGCCACTACTTTTCTGGGTCCTCTGCTGCCCGGACTTTCATCCCGTTGGTCGCTCAGCGATGCGCAGGCCGGCCTGTTCTTCACCGCGCAGTTTCTCGGCTCAATCATCGGCGCGGCGTTGTCGAGCGTCTTCCTTCCTTCGCGGGGGTTCCGCCTTACCATCGCTGCGGGATTTGCTGCAACAGGAGCAGGCATCGGAGCGCTCGGCGTGGGCTCCTGGACAGCCGGTCTGCTGGCTTCGTTGGTATTCGGTTTGGGACTGGGTTTGATCATTACCGGGACAAACCTGTTCGTCGCCGAATCGGCCTCGACGCGGCCCACGGCAGCGCTCAGCCTGCTCAATCTCGCCTGGGGTATCGGCGCCGTGGCCTGCCCTCCGCTTGCAAGACTGGCAATGCGCGGCAACCATCTGGAGTCTTTTCTCCTGGTGGTGGCGGTGTTCTGCGGTCTGGCGGCAGTCGCGGTCAGTTCGGTCTTGCCGGCTCATTCTCGGAAGCCGGTGCAAGTTCCTGCGCAGATTCTCCTAGGAGAAACCCAGACGTGGACGAAGGGCTTTCTGGCCGTGTTAGGGGCCCTCTTCTTTCTCTACATAGGAACGGAGAATTCCCTCGCCGGCTGGGCGGCATCTTTCGCCAAGCGGCTGAGCACGACCCCGGAAATGGCCTGGCCGATCACTCCATCCTACTTCTGGGCTGCACTGGTAGCCGGCCGGGCGGTGGCGCCAGTCATGTTGCGCCATCTCTCGGAAAGGGCCTATGTCCTCGGCGGCCTAGCCGTCGCATTCGTGAGCACCGCCGCTATGCTGAGAGCAACCTCAGCGATGGGCTTCACACTGTGTGTGCTTGCCGCCGGACTGGGACTCGCCACCATCTTTCCTATCCTGGTGACTTGGCTATGGGAAGGCTCAGGCGTGTCCGCCCGTCAACTAGGCGGGGTCATGTTCACGCTCGCGGGCCTCGGTGGAGCCACAATGCCCTGGCTGGTGGGCTGGACGTCCACTCAACGAGGAAGTCTGCGGGAGGGTCTGGTCGTTCCCCTGCTCGGGCTTGTGGCCATGACGATCCTGGTGTGGAGGTCGATGCCCGGCTCCGCGACCCGCGCGGCGCACACTGGAGAAAGATGAACATTGCGATCTCAGGGCAGGGGCAGTCGACAGACACGCTTTCCGCCTGCGCGGAGCCGCGTGTTTCTCAGGGCGGGATCCGCGGGTTTCAGCGCCGGGCCCTTCTTCTTTTGCTGCTGGCGACTTCGCTTCCCCTGACCGCTCTGGGCGCGGGTTGGCAGCATATCGGCGAGGTTCGGCGGGTGGAACGCCTGCCGGATGGGATCGAGCTGGTCGCTGGGCCCGCGCGGGTGCGCATCACCGCTTTCCACGACGGCGTCATTCGCGTCCGGCTGGCTGCGAGCGGGACCTTCGCCACAGAACCCTCCTGGGCCGTGGTGGAGCAGCCGGCTGCGCCCTCCGTGAAAATCGAAGAGACGCGCGATGAAGTGCGCATGACGGCGGGCCGCATCGTAGTGCGGGTCACGCGCTCACCACTTCTCATCACCTTTCTCGATTCGAACGGAAATGTTTTGCTTACGGACGATTCCTCCCTGCCCATGGCGTGGGATGGCGCCCGCGTGCGCGTCTGGAAGAAAATGCCCGCGGAGGAATTCTATTACGGCCTGGGCGATAAGGCCGGCCCGCTCAACCGGCGCAATCGCGTCTTCACTCTGTGGAATACCGATGCTTATGCCTGGCAGGAGTCCACCGACCCTCTTTACAAGGCGATTCCGTTCTTTCTCGGCCTGCGTCACGGGACCGCCTACGGCGTTTTCCTGGACAACACCTATCGCACGGGCTTCGACTTCGGGGAAGATTCGGCCACGCGCTATTCCTTTGGCGCCGATGGTGGGGAGCTGAATTATTATTTTTTTGCCGGTCCGAAGCCGAAGACGGTTATCGAGGAATTTACTGCCCTGATTGGGCGTACACCCCTGCCTCCGCTCTGGGCCCTTGGTTATCAACAGTCCCGCTGGAGCTACGATAGTGAGGCGCGCGTGCGCGAGATCGCGCGGCTTTTCCGCGCAAAGAAAATTCCCGCGGATGCCCTCTACCTCGACATTGACTACCAGGATGGCAACCGGCCATTCACCGTGGATCGCAAACGGTTTCCGCATTTCGAGCAGATGATCCGCGATCTGCTCGTTGCCGGATTCCACACCGTAGCGATTACCGACCTGCACATTAAAAAGGAATCCGGCTACGCGCCCTATGAAGCGGAGATGGCTGCCGATGCCTTCGTGAAGAATGCGGATGGCTCGGTTTACGCCGGCGAAGTCTGGCCCGGAGAATGCGTGTTCCCGGACTTCACGCTCTCGCGTGTGCGCGCCTGGTGGGGCTTGCTCTACAAAGACTTCGTGAACATGGGGATATCCGGATTCTGGAACGACATGAACGAGCCAGCCATCTTCAAACGTGCGGACAAGACCATGCCCCTCGAGGTAGTGCACCGGCTCGACGACGGTGGCACCCTCGGCCACGCTGCGGTCCATAACATCTATGGCATGGAGAATGCTCGCGCTACTTACGAGGGGTTGCACAAGCTGCGGCCGAACGAGCGGCCTTTTGTGCTCACCCGCGCCGCGTTTGCGGGCGCGCAGCGCTACGCCGCTTCGTGGACCGGAGACAACAGCAGCACGTGGAACCACCTGCGGATGACCATCCCAACGCTGCTCAGCCTCGGCCTTTCTGGTTATCCGCTGGTCGGCGCCGATGTTGGCGGTTTTGTTGGCAGTCCGCCGCCGGATCTGCTGACACGCTGGATCGAACTCGGCGCCTTGCAGCCGCTTTTTCGCAACCATACGACCAAAGAAAGCGCCGACCAGGAGCCCTGGGTCCACGGCCCCGAGCACGAAGCCATTCGCCGGCGTTCCATTGAATTGCGCTACAGGCTGCTTCCCTACATTTATACGAGCGTCGAAGAAATGTCGCGTACGGGCACTCCGCTGATGCGTCCCGTGTTCCTGGAATACCCGCAGGCGGAAGAGTTCTACGGCGAGGATCGCGAGTTCCTTTTCGGCCCCGATCTGCTGATCGCTCCAGTCGTCGAGGAGACGCTCGATGCTTACAAAGTGAGGTTTCCTCCAGGCGAGTGGTACGACTATTGGACCGGAGATATGCTTGCGCCGGGAAAAACTATCGAGGTGAAGCCTCAGCTTGACGTTATCCCGCTTTACGTACGCGCCGGCGCCATCTTGTCTCAACAGCCTCTGGTGCAATCCACGAACGAGACACCGGGCGGACTGCTTGAACTGCGCGTATATCCCGGTCAGGAATGCCGGGGCACTCTCTATCTTGATGACGGGCGCACATTTGCCTACACGAAAGGGGAATATCTGCGGGTGAACTACACGTGCCAGTCAGGTGAGAGGTCTGTGCGCGTCACAAGTTCAGCCCGTCAGGGCAACTTCATGCCTTGGTGGAGCAGCGTGCAGGTAACCGTGTTTGGCGCTGATCGGCCGCCCAGAGAAACACGCGCCGGCCAGCGCGTCTTGAGCGATTGGCACTATGACGCGAAAACGAAGGCGGTCACCCTCACGATGCCGGATTCCCCCGCCGGCTGGGAGCTGCGACTTAAGTATTGATCAGCGCGGGCTGTCTTGGTTCAGCCTGAACTGGAGAGGAGGCGCTCGCCGTTAGTGAGTATTCCGCCCCTCGGGCGGGGATTTTCAAGGCATCGCGGGAAATGAGCCTTCTCGACGAATGACCGTCTCGGGAAAGAGCCGACCAGTTCGGCAAGAAAAAACTACCGCAATTCTCTTGACAAGCTAAGTCTATATATATAGAGTTGTGTCTATGGGTCACACTATTCGATTGTCGGCTCAGACTAGAGTGTTGTTGTCCGCACTCTTGCAACGCGCCAGCCAGTGGCGGTATGGGTACGACCTGAGTCGAGAAACCGATCTGAAAGCCGGAACGCTATACCCCATCCTCATGCGCGTTAGTGATGCCGGGTTGCTGGAGACGCGCTGGGAAGAACCGAGCGCACCCGGCCGACCTTCCCGGCATATGTATCGCCTGACGCAGGACGGTCGATCGTGGGCTCGTGCAGCAACGAAAGACGCGCCCGCGCGTGCACGTTCAACGCGTCCGATCTACAACGAGGTCTGACTACGTGCCGAGATTCTCCTTCACACCGATACGCACTGCAGCTCAGCTGATGTTGATGCGGGCCATGAGTGCGCTTCCGAAGGAACAGCGGGAGTGGGGACTTGCGGTGATTTCGGAACTCGACGGAATAAGTGGCTTTTGGCCCTGCTTGGAATGGATTGTAGGAGGAATGACGGCTATGTCGAAAGCAGCCCTACACAGCATATTGACGGGTGCCTGGCGCAAACAACCTGGCCAAGAACCGCCTTACGCAACGGCAGCCGGGATCGGTTTCATTCTGCTGCTGGTACCTTTCTATTTCGTTTGCGCATCCCTGCTCAATCAGTGGGGAATCACGTGGTTCTTTACACCGATAGAGCATTGGCTCTCACGCCCCGGACGGGCTGCAGCATTCAACATCATCTCGCCCATCGTGCTGCTGGGAACACTGGTTTCCAGTGTCCTATTGAATCTGGCGACTTTGGTAAGCGTGGGCCGGGAGGAAGAGGCTGGAGGGACGGTAAGGGTGGTTAAGCTGAGGGTAAGGTCCTGGAATCTGGCTGCGATTGGACTCAGCCTCTTGCTCACGGGACTCCTGCTAGGGTACGCGTTTGTGGAGAACTTCGGAACCCAGGTCCGTCGGTGACGAGGGGCCCGACAGCATTGTTTGCGGAACTCATGTTCACGTCCCATTGCCGGATTTCGTAGTCAAGGAACTCGCCTTGGTTGCGCCTCTGAGCCAAACGCGGTGGTTCTGGACCGGCCACGGAAAACTTCAGACGGCTGTGGCCGATTGGCAGGGCCGACTTCAAAAGCTGTCAGTGCTCGCCGGGGTGCCGGAGGTCCGGGCCCACAGATTTCGAGACACCATGGCCGTGGAACTGCTGCTCGCGGGAGTGCCGATCGAGCGCGTCGCGATTCTGCTTGGACACACGAGTATCCGCGTCACAGAGAAATATTACTCGCCCTGGATTCGAGAGCGCCAGGAGCAGGCGGAGGCTGATGTACGGCGCACTTGGCTACGAGATCCCGTGTTGCTCCTCGAGAGGAAGGGGACACCAGAGGTACACGGAAAGCGTGAGCTCGCGAACTAAATGAAAACAAAAGAGAAAAAATGGCGGAGAGGGTGGGATTCGAACCCACGGTTGAGTTTCCCCAACACACGCTTTCCAAGCGTGCTCCTTAAGCCACTCGGACACCTCTCCGCGGGGAAGGCAACTCTACAAAAGTAACAGATGTTCGCCAGCAGCGGCAACGCAGGATGGGAATGCTGCCTACTTCAGGAAATCGTCCCACTTTTCCTTGTCGCCTGGGGGAACGGCGACACCGCCGAGATATTTGGCCAGAAAATCTTCAACCGCGGCAAAAAAGCGCAGCCGGTTCTCCGGCCGGGCAAAGCCGTGGCCCTCGTCCGGAAACACGATGTAGATGACCGGCTTATCATTCTTGCGCATGGCCGCGACGATCTGGTCGCTCTCCGCCTGCTTGACGCGCGGGTCGTTGGCGCCCTGGCCGATCAGCAGGGGCACGCGGATCTGGTCAGCTTTGAACAACGGCGAGCGTGACTTCAGGAAATCCTGCTCGGTCTCGGTGTCCCCCACGCGCTTCTTGAACATGGCGCGCACCGGCTTCCAGTAGGGGGGAATACTGTTGAGCAGCGTGACCAAGTTGGAGGGGCCGACGATGTCCACGCCGCAGGCAAATGCACCCGGCGTAAACGCCAGCCCAGCCAGCGTCGCGTAACCTCCGTAGCTCCCGCCCATGATGCAGACTTTCTCCGGGTCGGCGTACTCCTGCGTGACCGCCCACTTCATCCCATCCATCAGGTCGAGGTGCATCTTCGCGCCCCATTCGCGGTCGCCGGCATTCAGAAATGCCTTGCCGTATCCGGTCGAGCCGCGGAAATTGACCTGGAGGACGGCGTAGCCGCGGTTAGCCAGCCATTGCACATTGTTGTCGAGGCCCCAAGCATCGCGGCTCCACGGGCCGCCGTGGACGAACATGACCATCGGCAAGTTCTTGCCGCCGGCTGGAGGGAGAGTGAGGTAGCCATAGAGAGTCAAGCCATCACGCGATTTGAAGGAGACAGGCTGCATCTTCGCCAGCTTGTACTTCTCCAACGCCGGGCGATTGGTGAACAGCAGTGTGGCGATCTTGCTGGCGCGGTCATAGAGATAGTAGGAGACCGGCGCGTCGTCCAGGTCAAAGACTACCACCCAGGTCTTATCGTCGAGGTCGCGGCTGACCACGCTGAAATCCCCATTGCGCACTTTTCTTAGCGCGTCGAAGTCGGCCTGGAGCGTTTTTTCGATCACTTGCCATTCCTTCCGCGCGCGCGTGAAGGGCACCGCCTCCAGCACATTCGTCTTGGGGTTGATCATCGCCTCACCGGCGTCGTATTGCGGGTCTTCGGCGATGACCCGCGATTTCCCGGTGGCCAGCAGGTATTCGCTCAGGCGGTCGGCGTTCGCGCCCAGGCTGCTCGAGACCCATACCGACTTGTTGTCGGGAGAAAACGCCTGGATGCCCCCCAGCCCGTCTTCCGAACCCCATTTCACAAGCGTGTGCCAGGGCGACTTGAGGTCGTTGCGCACGCGGATCTCAATGCCTCCATCAGGAGAAACCACCTGCGCGCCGCGCACGGTAAGCAGATTGTCGGCAACCCATCCGGAGACATCCCCGGGATTTTGCACGTCCATGTCCAGCGCGCCGTTTTTCAGGTTCAGGCGATAGACGTCGTGGGCCTCGGCGCTGCGCGCGTTCATGGCCACCAGCAGCGTGTCCGGAAACCTCGAATCGTAGGCCACGATTTCCGCCTGGATGCCTTCAAACGGCGTCAGGTCGCGCGTCATCCTGGTCTTCACATTGCTCTGGTAGAGATGCCAGTTCTCGTCGCCGTCGCGGTCCTGCCGGTAAATGACCTGCTCGCTGCCATGCTGCCAGGTGAAGAAGCGGATTCCGCGCTTCTTGTCCGAGGTGATCACACGATCGTCGGTCTGTCCGATGGTGCGCACCCAGACGTTGAGCACGCCGCCGCTGGGAGCAAGATAGGCGAGTAGTTTGCCGTTGGGCGAAATTCTGGGGGAGGCCTTTTCAGGATTTCCGAAAAGCACTTCGCGGGGGATGATGCCTTCCGGCAGCACGGCGGGCGAAACAGCGGCGCCGGTCTTTTGCTCCAGCGTAAACGGGACGCTGCGTCCACCCTGGGTGAAGTTCCCGGCCATCTGCCGGCCCTTGATCTCGCCCTCGAAAATGGCCAGGCCCGTCGCAGCGGCCAGCTCGAAATGCGTCTTGGCGCCGTCGAACGTGATGTTCTGCAGCGGGACGCCCTCGGCCTGCTGCTGGGGTATGTCAATCGTTCCCTGCCAGCCGGACTTGGTGGACTGGAAGTTGACGGACACCTGCAGGTTGAGGCCCGGCAAACTGATGATGCCTTCCCAGCGGCCCTCGGGCCGCCCTTGCGCCGAGGCGCCCAGCGGCAACAGAAGCGCGATCAGACCAACGGCCAGCGCGACAAACAGCAAGCCCTTTGGCGTGCGGCAGTTCTTCAGACCAGGGACGCATGTCATGGTCTATCCCCCTCAGCAGTCAGAGTGTGGCAGCGGGCGCTTCCGGCAGAAGCGGCTGGCCCTATTCTACAGGCATTCGCCACGGAAAAAAGTCTGTCTGGCGTCTTGCGCTACACGCACGGCACCGCGCGGCTGCGGAAATTCCTCTGCCTGTCTGCTAGACTGGATTGGTCAATTCTGCTCCGGGGTCGGCTAATCGGTAGGCCACCAGACTTTGGATCTGGTTATCCTGGTTCGAGTCCAGGCCCCGGAGCCAATCATTTCGCGGAATTAGCCGAGTGGCGAGTCTCGGCAATGATGGAAATAGCCGTGTAGCCGTGGACCCTTCCAGAGAAAGAATTAACACAGAGATCGCAGAGACCGCAACGGGCGGGGCAAGCCCCGCCCCTACATTTCCAACACCCTCCCGCGCGTTTCTGACATCCTCCCGTAGGGGCGGGGCTTGCCCCGCCCGCACATTACCGACACCCGCTCATTCGTCTCCGTCACCCTCCAGTGGGGGAGGCCCGCCAAGGCACCTTGCAAACCCAGCGAGGAGACCGTACGCTGCTGGCCGATGAAGTTCACGCCGGAGATGATCGGCCTGGGAATGATCTGGTATCTCGCCTTCCTGTTCTCCACCGTCTGCCACGAAGGGGCGCACGCGCTGGCGGCCAAGCTGGGCGGCGATCCCACCGCTTCCGAGGGAGGACAGGCGTCGCTGAACCCGCTGCCGCACATCCGGCGGGAGCCGCTGGGTCTGCTGGTGGTGCCGCTGGTTTCCTATGCCCTGAACGGCTGGATGATGGGCTGGGCCAGCGCGCCGTATGACCCCGACTGGCAGCGGCGTCACCCGCATCGCGCGGGGTGGATGGCACTGGCCGGGCCTGGAGCAAATTTTACGCTCATGCTGCTGGCGGCCGCGGCGCTGCGGGCAGGCATCGCGTTCGGCGTCTTTCGTGTTCCCGACAACATCCAGTTCACCCGGCTGGTGGAGGCCGTACACCCGGAAACGTTCGGCTTTGCTGCCGCCCTGCTGAGCGTGTTCTTTGTGCTCAACTTGCTGCTGGGCACATTCAATCTGTTGCCGCTCCCCCCGCTGGACGGCAGCTCGGGCATCGCCCTGCTACTGCCGCGGGAAAAAGCTGTCCGCATGCTCGAATTCCTGCACCGTTCCGGTCTGAGCCTGCCGGGGCTTATCGTCGCCTGGGCGCTCTTCCCTCGCATATTTTCCCCACTTTTGAACGGAGCGCTGGATTTGCTTTACTTCGGCATCTGACTTTCGCCGGCCGCGGAGTGGTTCAGAGGCGAACACACTGTACTGCAATGCATCGCTGAGCGGTTTTTCGTTGGCCGCTATCCGTTCATAAGTCCCCTGCTCTCAACGGTGATTCTGTTTGGGCAATTGGCAACTGGCCTGCTTCTTCAAACACCAGGAGAACGCAGATGAACCGCCCAGATGCCATTGCGCAGGAACGTCAGGAACACAAGGTGGAGATATCCGGCTGGGACTCCAACGAGGATTTCTTCGTGGAAGGCACCTCCCTGGGATGGGAAGCAGGCGAGGAAAACATCATTCGCCTTCGCCACCGGGTGCGCCCCGGCTCAATGATTTTTCTGCGCGTGGTCGAGCCTTCCAGCGAGCCCATACGCTTTCCGGTGGCCTTCCGCGTCCGGCGCGTCAGCGCGAGAATGGAAGCAGGCGCCTACGAAGCAATTCTTCGCCGTCTGTGGCCGCGGCCGCAGGAGAGCAGCGCAAGCCCCCTCCAGGCAGCCGCGCCCAGCGGCGATTAGCGCCAGCGCCGCTCGCCAGCGTTGAAGTTTTCCCAGCCCCCGCCGATAGCTCTCAGAGACGCGAAGGAACTTCGTCCGTGTTCTGCAAATGGCAGCGCGGGCGACGACTGGCAGTGCATCCTGCGTGCTGGAAGTCCATCCGCAGCGGCGGACCTCCTTCCGGCAGCGGGCGTCTGACGGAGAAGCAGCTTGCGGAACTCGGCGGAAACGCTGTTGACCAGACAAGAGGACGCCGCCTCGCCGGCGGCGCGGCAGTACCTGCCGGTGTGCGTCCTCGACGACGAGGCCGTGCTCCTGGATACCCTGGTGGAGATGCTGCAACGCTTCGGCTTCCCCGCCAGCGGCACATCGGACGCTCACACCGCGCTCGAAGCGGTGCGCTCCCGCCGCTGCCGCGTGGTGCTGGCCGATGTGCGCATGCCGGAAATGGACGGCCTCACCTTCCTCGACCGCGCTCTGGCGCTCGACCCCACCGTCAATGTGATCCTGATGACCGGCTTCTATTCCCTGGATTCCGCCATCGAGGCCATCAAACGCGGCGGGCGCGATTACCTGACCAAGCCGGTGGACAGCGCTCGTCTGCTGAAGACGCTCGACGAGCTGGCCGAGAGCGGATCGCGCCGCATGCGCATCCGCGAGCTCGAAGACCATCTGCTCGCGCAACTGGAGATGTACGGGATCGTGGGGAAAAGCCCTTCGATCCTGGATATGTTCGAGCTGTCGCAGCGCGTCGCCAAGCATTACACCAACGTGCTGATCACCGGCCCCACCGGCTCCGGCAAAGAACTGGTGGCGCGCGCCGTCCACGCCATGAGCCCGGCGGCCTCGCAGCGCTTCGCCGTCTGCAACTGCTCGGCGCTGGTGGACACGCTGCTGGAAAGCCAGCTCTTTGGCCACGTGCGCGGCGCGTTCACCGGCGCCACGGAAACGCGCCCCGGCCTGTTCGAATACGCCGACCGCGGTACCGTCTTCCTCGATGAGATCGCCGAGATGTCCCTGCCCATGCAAGCCAAGATCCTGCGCACGCTGCAGAACCGCGAAATCCAGCGCGTCGGCTCGCCGGAAGTCCGCAAGGTGGAGATCCGGCTGATCGCCGCCACCAACCGCGACCTGCGCGCCGAAGTACAGGCCGGGCGCTTCCGCGAGGACCTGTTCTACCGCCTGAGCTCGATCGATATCCGCGTGCCCAGCCTGGCCGAGCGCATCGAGGACGTCCCTTTGCTTACCCAGTACTTCCTCAAGAAATTCAACCAGTCCTATGGCCGCAATCTGGAAGGCTTCACACGGAACGCTCAGGCCGTCCTGATTCGCCATACCTGGCCGGGAAACGTGCGCGAGCTGGAGAACGTGATCTCCAGCGCCTGCATCACCACCACCACCGACCTGATCGGGGTGGAAGACCTGCCGGAAATCCTGCGCCAGCCCGCCTCGCAGCGGGATGCAAAGGACAACGGTTGGCGCCCGCTGTCGCTGGCCGAGGTGCGCCAGCAGCACATCGAGCGGGTGCTGGAGCTGTGCGGCGGCAATCGTCTCCGCGCCGCGCAAATGCTGGGAATCGGGCGCACCAGCTTGTATCGCTTTCTAAAGCGCAACGGCAATGACGGTGCGCACAAAAAAACGGTCCACGGCGATGCCAAGAGGAATTAATCCCAGCGGAGTGCCCGTGTTGTGTCCCACAAATGTCTGGCAAATCTTACGTGCTCCCGGGCGGGGCAAGCCCCGCCCCTACAACGCGTTGCGTGCCCGGACAATTGGTAGGGGCGGGGCTTGCCCCGCCCGTACAGCGCGTGGCGTGCCCGGGATTTTGGTAGTTTTGTCTGTGACACAACACTAGTGGCGGAACGTAAAACCCACGCGCGGGGTGTGGTGGCGATGTTTCAACCTGAAACAGATTCACTGGACTTGAACACTTTGCTTCCATCTTCCGGCGCGCGGATGCCGCAACTGCCTGTACTTCCGGTGCGGGCAGGCCGGCTGTCTGGCCAGGGGATTGCTCCAGTTTTGGAGCAGGAGTGAGGAGGACAATGGCTGGCGTGACCAATCCGAAAACCCATGCAAGTTCCCCATGGGCCGAGCTGAGCGAGGAAGCGCAGCGCGACCGGCGCACCGAGCGGCGCGTAAACCTCTCGTTTCCGATCGAGATCTTTGGTTTCGACAAATCGAATCACTACTTCACCGAGCGCTCCGTGACCATCAACGTGAGCCAGGGCGGCTGTGGGTTCGAGATCAAGACGCCAGTGGCTGCGCGGACGGTGGTGGCCATCCGTCTGGTTTCGCGGAGGGGAGGGCAGCCCTTTCCGCACCGGCCAGTGCTGTTCGTGATTTCGTGGGTTAAGAAAATGGAAAAGGACCGCTGGGCGGTGGGCGCCTCGAAGCTACAACCGGAAAACCTGTGGCAGATCGCTATCCCCGAGAAGGCTTTGGTCGACGAGGAACGCGGCGCGGCGTCCTGAAGATCGTCTAAACAAGCTGGGTGAGCGCGGGCACGTGCGGCGGCGGCACCGCTGTTTCACCTTCCCACCATCGAGTCATGCCTCTCCACCCGCGCACACCTCGATAATCTTCCCCGATGGCGCGCCCAGTTCCGGCGATCGCCGGCAGAGCTACTGCCCGTTGGTCGTGAGGGGCGTAACTTGCGCTAAAGTGCCGGGGACGGAGATGGTCGAGTCCATGCGCACAAGAAGCACGGTCTGCGCGGGCAATTCGACTTCCTTGCCCTTCTTTACCATTACGTAGGCAGTTCCCCCGATTAGACCGATCACCGTACCACGCGCAACGTGGCTGAACACCGCGCCGACAACCGTTCCGCCGGCGGTGCCCAGGGCCACGGTAGTCGCCGCGCCCTTGATGTCGCGGCGCTGGTGGAGCACGGCGCCTTCTTCTACCTTTACGTCCTTGCGCTTCTTGCCGTTGTTGGTGGTGGAAGGATCGAGGATGGCCAGGATGCTGATCTGCACCGGCGTTTCGTGGCGGTCAATTTCCAGGGAATGGAAAATGAGATTCATGGCCGCCTGCCCGCGGATGATGCCGAAGCGCTTGGGGCGGACGATGGAGCCAACCGTGCCGTTCACTTTTGCTCCCGCCGGCAGGATCAACTGCCCGCCGAGGTAGACCGGTTCAGCCACCACGGCGGTGAAAGGATCGCCGTCGCGGGCCACGCTGGTGGAAAGCCCGTTGAGCAGGACCAGGCGGATTTGAGTGCCCTGCTGGATTTCATGAGTTTGCGCCGCTACAGGAGCAGCGATGGCAAGAAGCAGACAGAATGCGACGCCAAATGACAACACAACCTTCATTGGTTCCTCCGGCTCCGTGTCGTGGAGCTTCCGCTGGCGCCGCGGTCCCGCGGCAGGATGCGAAGCCCGCCACGGGCAGGGTTGGAGGAATTCCCCCACAGACAGGATAGCGCCCAGACGGAGAGCGATGGCGCGAATTCTCGCGGCGAGTATCGTAAACGGAACCTAGCCACGAGATACGGCTGCGGAGAATTCCGCCGGGATAGCGCGAGTTTCCGCCAGTGCGGAGACTCACGATCCGAACCGATAACGGTGGCGCGGCATCCAACGGGGAGCGCGGGTGGGTTGTGGTACAAGTCTTGCTCCTAACAGGAGAATGCCGATGCCAAAGATGAAAGCTGCGCAGGTTGGGAAACCTGGTGGAGACTTTGAGATCGTGGAGCGCGAGATTCCGGCGCCGGGAGCGGGGCAGGCGCGGATCCGCGTGCAGGCCTGCGGGATCTGTCACAGTGATATGTTTACGAAGGAAAATTTGTGGCCGGGGATCACCTACCCGCGCGTGCCGGGGCACGAAATCGCAGGGGGGATCGATGAAGTGGGCGCGGGCGTCGTGGAATGGAAGAAAGGCCAGCGGGTGGGAGTGGGCTGGCACGGCGGTCACTGCGGGCATTGCCTGAGCTGCCGGAAAGGGGATTTTGCCAACTGTCCGAATCTGATGGTCCCTGGGATGAGCTACGACGGCGGTTATCAGGAGTACATGATCGCTCCGGTGACGGCACTGGCGGCGATGCCGGAGAGCCTGGAGGCAGCGGAAGCCGCGCCTCTGCTGTGCGCGGGAATCACCACGTTCAATTCGCTGCGGCATAGCGGGGCGCTGCCGGGAGACCTGGTGGCGGTGCAAGGCATTGGGGGGCTGGGGCACCTGGGGATTCAATTTGCGAGCAAGTTCGGATACAAGGTCGTCGCGGTGGGGCGCGGGCCGGAAAACGCGGCGCTGGCAAGAAAGCTGGGTGCGAGCGTCTACCTGGACAGCAAGGCGGTGAATGCGGCGGAGGAGCTGCAGAAACTGGGCGGGGCGCGGGTGATCCTGGCGACAGCGCCGAGTTCCAAAGCGATGTCTGAGCTGATCAATGGTCTGGGAATGAATGGAAAGATGGTGGTGGTTGGCGCGGCGCCGGAGCCGATCGAGGTTTCGCCGATTCAATTGATTTCTGGGCGAAAGAGCGTGCAGGGCTGGTCATCGGGGATTCCCACCGATTCTGAGGATACGTTGCGTTTTGCGGAATTGAGGGGCGTGCGGCCGATGATTGAGACCTATCCACTGGAGAAGGCCAACGAAGCTTACGCGCGGATGATGAGCGGGAAGGCGGAGTTTCGCGTCGTGCTGACGATGTAGTGCCGGGGGCAAAGGGCTGTATTCCCGGAGGAAAAAGAGACTTCTTACAGGCTGTGTAATCCGCGTGAATGACCCGCCACCCGGGGCTCCCGCTCTACATCTCCCGCTTGCACCCGTGCTACACTGCGCCTGCAGGCTAACACCTGCACGAGCGTGGAACTTCGGGCTCTGTGCAACGGGCCCCCGCCAACCCCGCCAGGCCCGGAAGGGAGCAACGGTAACGGGATCGTTTCGTGTGCCGCAGAGATCCCGAAGTTCCTCGCACAACAGGCCGCGCGGATGAGCTATCAGGTTATCGCCAGGAAGTGGAGACCCCAGACATTCGGTGAAGTTGTGGGCCAGGAGCACGTGACGCGCACGCTGGCCAACGCCATCCGCGCCAACCGCGTGGCTCATGCGTACATTTTTTCGGGTCCGCGCGGCGTTGGCAAGACCACCACGGCGCGCATCCTGGCGAAAGCCCTCAATTGCGTGAAAGGGCCGACGCCCGATCCCTGCAACCAGTGCGACGCCTGCAAGGAAATCACCAGCGGAAGCTCGCTCGACGTGATGGAAATTGACGCGGCGTCGAACCGCGGCATCGACCAGGTGCGCGAACTGCGGGAGATTGTGCGCTACGCCCCGGCCAGCGGGCGGCACCGCGTGATCATCCTCGACGAAGCCCACCAGCTCACCGACGACGCCGCCAACGCGCTGCTCAAAACGCTGGAAGAACCGCCGCCGGGCGTCCTGTTCATCATGGCCACCACCGCCCCGGAAGAGCTGCCGGATACCATCCGCTCGCGCGCGCAGAGTTTTCATTTCCGGACGCTTTCCTTCGCTGAAATTATTTCTTCACTGGAGCGCATCGCCAAGCAGGAAGGTATGGAGATCGACGCCGGAGCGCTGGCGGTGCTGGCGCGCGCGGCCGAGGGCAGCCTGCGCGACGCGCTCTCGCTCACCGAACAAGCCGTGGCTTACTGCGGCGAGCACGTCAGCGATGCGCAGGTGCGCGAGCTGCTGGGCGTGGTGCGCGAGGAAGTGATCGACGAGTTCACCGCGCTGCTGGCCGCCGGTTCGAGCGAGCGCGCCCTGGCTCTGGTCCACCAGCTCATCACCGAAGGACACAACCTGCAACACTTCTGCCGCGAAGCAGTGCGGCACGTCCGCAACCTGCTGGTGGCGCGCATCTCCGGCGCGGAGTCGGAGATGATCGCAGCCAGCAAGGAACATCGCGCGCGTCTGGGCGAGCAGGCCGCGCAGTTCAGCGAAGAAGACTTGACGCGCTTCTTCCGCATCCTTCTGGAAACCGAATACGATCTGCGCCGCAAGCCCGACCTGCAGTTACACCTGGAAATGGGATTGCTGCGCCTGGCCGGCGCCGCGCGCCTCGCTCCTCTCGAACAGGTCCTGGCGGGCTTGCGCGGCGAGAGCAGCGCGGAGCACAACGACCGGCCAGCAGCGCGCAGCCACGCGGCGCCGCAATCCGCCCCGCTAGGCGGGGGGCGCGCGGCTTTGCCCTCGCGCTCGGCGGAAGCGCGCGGCGCCGATGACGCGGTGCGAAAAACGCCTGCGGCAAAGCTCGCGCCCGCCGTAGCCCCGCAGATTCCCATCGCCGCTCCGCCGCCCAGTCTGGTGGCGAGAGCGGCGGGAGAATTCAGCGGGCTGGAAGCGGTACAGGTGGAAGCGATCTTGAAAGCGGTGCGCGAGCAGAAGAAGATGCTGGCGTCGCTGGTCGAGCACGTCTCGCGCTGGGAGCTTTCCGGCGGCGAGATGCGCGTGTTTTTTCCCGGCGACCGCAGTTCGCTGGCGGAGATGCTGCAGGCGCGCGACGCGCTTGACCGTTTGCGCGCCATCGCCAGCGAAGTGCTGGGGCAACCGCTGCGCGTCTGTGTTAAGCTGGAGGCAGCGCAAGCAGCCGGAGCTGCATCTTCAACTTCCGTACGGCGAGGACGCTCCGAGTTGCGCGCGCAGTTCGAGCGCGACCCCATCGTGCGGGCCATGCTCGAACGGTTCGGCGGGGACATTCAAGACGTTCGCCGCCGCGACGAGGACTGACCATGGATGTCAAGGCTCTGCAACAGATGCTGGGGCAGTTCCGCCAGATGCAGGAATCGCTCGAGCAACAGGTCCGCGAAATTCGCGTGGAAGCCTCGGCCGGCGGCGGGATGGTCACGGTGAAGATGGACGGGCAGAAGCGCGTCACTGAAGTTCGCATCGACCCGGAAGTGTTCCGCGGCAAGGACCAGGAAATGATGCAGGACCTGGTGCAGGCGGCAGTAAACGAAGCCAGCCGCCGCGTGGACGAAGAATTGCAGAGCCAGCTCAAGGGCCTGGCTGGCGGCTTGCCCGGAATCGCCGGACTAAAAATTCCAGGGCTGTTCTGATTTTGCTTTTGCCGGGCCATTCTCCATCCCCGCGGGACCGCGGGACTCGCAGATCAGAAACCGCACATGCCTGATTTTGCCGCTCCCATCACCCGGCTCGTGGACGAGCTGAAGCGCCTTCCCGGCATCGGCCAGAAGACGGCGCAGCGGCTGGCGTTCCATATCCTGCGCGCCGATCCCCAGGAAGCGCTGGCGCTGGCCGAGGCCATCCGCGCGGCGAAGGAAAACATCCGCGAGTGTTCGGTGTGCAACAACATCACCGACACGGACCCCTGCCTGTATTGCACCAATGCCGCGCGCACTCACAAGATGATCTGCGTGGTCGAACAGCCGCACGACATTCTCCCGATTGAAAAGACGCGGCAGTACAACGGCCTATACCACGTGCTGGGAGGCGCGCTGGCACCGCTCTCCGGCGTGGGGCCGGACCAGCTCAAGATCAAGAGCCTGCTGGAGCGGCTGAAAGGCGCCACGGTGGAAGAAATCATCGTCGTGACCAACCCCACCTCTGAGGGGGAAGCGACAGCGGTCTATCTTTCAAAACTCATCAAGCCGCTGGGCGTGCGCGTCACGCGGATCGGCATGGGCATCCCCGTGGGCAGCGACCTGGAATACGCCGATGAGGTCACCATGTCCAAAGCCTTGGAAGGCCGCCGCGAAATCTAGCCGGCTGCTGAAAAGGAGTCCGAGAACTCTAGTGGCCGCCCGGCGCGGTGGGCCGCCGCAATTCGAACGACCGACTGGGCGGCGTAAAGCCGCCCCTACGGAGTCGTCAGAGTAACCGTATGCCCCCTTGGCGCGTCTGAGAGACATGCGGGCCGGCAGGCGACATTTTTTCAACGAATTCTTCAGAATCCTGCATAATTCATAAGCGACCACGCCCGTCGATCATGAAAACCAGAGAACACAATTCTCGATTCCGGCTCGCCGTTTTAGCGCTGCCAGCCATCCTCGCTGTGACGGCTGCGCTATGCGGATGCAGCCGGAAGAGCACCGCCGCCGAGACAGCTCCCCCGCCAACTGCGGTAAAGCTGCTGCTGGCGCAGTCGGCCAAGGTGCCGCTGACCTCGGAATACCTGGCGGTGCTGAAGTCGCGCCACTCGGCGACGATCAGCCCGCAAGTGGACGGGCAGGTGACGCACATCCTTGTCGCTTCGGGCGACAAGGTGGCCGCGGGCACGCCGCTGATGCAGATTGATCCGCTCAAGCAGCTAGCCACGGTCGGCAGCCAGGAGGCCACGCGCGCCTCCAAACATGCCGCCCTGCTCTACGCCAAGATCCAATTTGAGCGCACCAAAAAGCTCTACGAAGCCGGCGTCACCAGCAAGCAGAGTCTGGACGAATCGCAACTGGCGCTGGACAGCGCTGAGGCGGAATTGAAGGCGCTGGACGCGCAGGTCCGCGAGCAGCAGGTGCAGCTGCGTTACTACAGAGTTGTTGCTCCCATGAATGGGATTGTTGGGGACATCCCGGTGCGCGTCGGCGACCGCGTCACTTCCTCCACCGTGCTAACCACCCTGGACCAGCCCGGCGAGCTCGAGGCGTACATCTCCGTGCCGGTGGAGCGCTCGAAAGAATTGCATCTGGGCGCCGCGGTCGAATTCCTGGACGCCGCCGGTGCGCCGGTGGCGCAGAGCCGCGTCAATTTCATTTCCCCGCAAGTGGATCCTGACAGCCAGTCCGTGCTGGCCAAAGCCCAGGTGGATAATCGCCAGGGAAAGTTGCGCACCGCGGAAATCAAGCGCGCGCGAATCACCTGGGGAGAGCATCAGGGCCCGGTGATCCCGGTCCTGGCGGTCTCCCGGATCAACGGCCGGTTTTTCGCCTTCGTGGCCGAGGGTGACGCCAAGTCACTGGTCGCGCGGCAGAAAATGCTCCGCCTGGGGGATCTAGTGGGGAACGATTACGTGGTGCTTGAAGGCATCAAGGTGGGGGACCGCGTGGTGGTCTCGGGGACGCAAAACCTCACTGACGGAACGCCCGTGGCGGAAGCGGCGAAAGACTCCAGCGGCGCACCGCAACCCTGACGCACCATTCCACTTCCCAAAGCAGCTCAGGGAGCTGAGAGGATCAAGAACTGATGTTTGTAGATTTCTTCATCCGCCGGCCGATCTTTGCCACGGTGTGCGCGCTGCTGATCATCCTGGCCGGCGCGGTCTCCATCCCCACCCTGCCCGTGGCCCAGTTCCCCAACCTCGCTCCGCCACAGGTTTCCGTCTTCAGCTCCTACAACGGCGCCAACGCGCAAACGGTGGAGACGGCGGTGACCACTCCGCTCGAGCAGCAAATCAACGGCGCGCCGGGGATGAAATACCTGACCTCGACCAGCGGCAATGACGGCAGCAGCGCCATCACCGCAACGTTTGACATCTCCCGCGACATCGACCTGGCCGCGGTGGACGTCCAGAACCGCATCAACGGGGCGTTGGGCAGGATGCCCAATGAGGTCAAGACCACCGGGATTCAGGTGAGCAAGGGCTTCAGCGGCTTCGTCCTTGGCGCGGGGTTTTACTCCGAACATGGCGAATACGACGGCCTGTTCATCAGCAATTTCATTGACCTTTATGTGCGCGACGCCATCAAGCGCGTCCCCGGGGTGGCCGACGTCATCCTCTTCGGTGAACGGAAATACGCCATGCGGCTGTGGCTCGATCCGGTGCGGATGGCCAGCCGCAAGCTGACCGCCACCGACGTGGTCAACGCGCTACGCGAACAAAACGTGCAAGTGGCCGCCGGGGCGGTGGGCCAGCCTCCTTTGCGCGCGGGCCAGTCCTTTCAAATCAGCGTCCGCGCGGTGGGGCGGCTGGCAGAAGCACATGAATTCGAGAACATCATTCTGAAGTCGAATCCCGATGGAACCCTGGTGCGGCTCAGAGATGTTGGCCGGGCCGAACTGGGCGCCGAAGCCTACAGCAGCAATCTGAAGTTCAATGGGCATGAGACCATCGGCTTCGGCATCACCCAGCTTGCCAATGCCAACGCGCTGCAAGTTGACCGCCAGGCCAAGGAAGAGCTGGCGCGACTGTCCAAGCGATTCCCGCCTGGGCTGAAATATATAGTCGCCTTTGACACCACCACCGTGGTCGCGGAATCCATCCGCGATGTTCTGATAACTCTTTCCCAGGCTATTCTGCTGGTGATCCTGGTCATCTTCATTTTTCTGCAGGACTGGCGCACCACGCTCATTCCCGCGGTCACCATTCCGGTGTCGCTCATCGGCACCTTTGCCTTCATCAAACTTCTGGGGTTTTCCATCAACACACTGACGCTGTTCGGGCTGACATTGGCCACCGGACTGGTGGTGGACGATGCCATCGTGGTGATCGAAAACGTACAGCGCCACATCAGCGAGGGCATCAGCGAGCCGCACCAGGCGGCATCGATGGCCATGGGCGAGGTCGCCGGTGCAGTGGTGGCCACGTCGCTGGTGCTGGTGGCGGTCTTTGTGCCCGTGGCGTTTTTCCCCGGCACCACCGGCATTCTTTTCCGGCAGTTCGCCCTGACCATCGCGTGTTCCGTCTCCATCTCTGCCTTTAACGCGCTGACGCTCACCCCGGCCCTGTCCGCCATCCTGCTGGGCCGCGTGCACGGCCGCAAAGGCGCGATCTTTTCGCTGTTCAATCGCGGCGTGGCCGCGCTGACCAACGGCTATCGCGCAATGCTCCGCGGGGGCCTGCGGTTCAGGTTCGCTATGCTGATTCTATTTTTTCTCGGCCTGGGCGCAGCGTACTGGGTCTACCAGCGCGTTCCGCGGGGGTTTATGCCGTCCGAGGACCAGGGTTACCTGGTGGTGGTGGTCCAGGCGCCAGAAGGCGCGTCTCTGGATTACACCACCCGGGTCACCGACCAGGCTGGAGCCATCCTGGCGCACGAACCGGAGATCGAAGGAGGCTTCGCCGTCTCCGGCTCCGGCGCGCCGAACCGCGGGATCATCTACGTCAACCTGAAGCCGCTTGAGGAGCGCCCCGGCGAAGAGCACTCCGGCGACGCGGTGGTCAACCGCCTGCGCGGTCCTCTGCAGAAGATTACCGGCGCGGTGGTGGTGCCGTTTTCGCCTCCATCGATTGAGGGGGTGGGGGAATTTGGCGGGTTCACGTTCGAGGTGCAGGACCGCAGCAGCGGCTCGCCGGAATCGCTCTTTCAGGCTACGCAAAAGCTGGTCAAGGAGGGGAACTCGAGCGGCACACTGGGCGGCCTTTACAGCAGCTTTACCGCCAGCGACCCGCAGTTTCTGGTGACCATCGACCGGGAGAAGGCCCGCAGCCTGCAAGTGCCGCTCAGCCAGGTCACCGACACTCTTTCGATCTACATGGGCTCGGCGTATGTAAACGATTTCGACTTCAACAATCGCGCCTATCGCGTCTACGTCCAGGCCGACCAGCAGTTCCGCAGCCGGCCTCAGGATATCCGCCAATATTACGTGCGCTCGGACAAGGGCAGCATGATCCCGCTCGAAAACCTGGTGAACACGCAGCAAACCGCCAGCCCGCAGGTGATCGGCCACTATAATCTTTTCCGCTCGGCGGAGATCAACGGCTCGGCGCTGCCCGGCCACAGTTCCGGGGAAGGCATCGCCGCCATGGAAGCGCTGGCCCAGCGCGCGCTGCCGCAGGGGATGGCCTACGAATGGACCGGGCTGTCGCTGGAGGAAATACGGTCCAGCGGCCAGACTGTCCTGCTATTTGGTCTGGGCCTGGTGGTGGTTTATCTGACGCTGGCCGCGCAGTACGAGAGCTTTTCACTTCCCTTCATCGTGATTCTGGCCGTGCCTATGGCGATTCTCGGCGCGCTGGTGGCGCAGTCGTGGCGCGGCCTGGAAAACGACGTCTTCTGTCAAATCGGGCTGGTCATGCTCATCGGGCTTTCCAGCAAGAACGCCATTCTGATTGTTGAATTCGCCGAGCAATTGCGCGAGAAGGGAATGTCTATTGTTGATGCCGCCATCGAAGCAGCGCGCATCCGCCTGCGGCCCATCCTGATGACCTCGCTGGCCTTCATTCTCGGCGTGCTGCCGCT
This sequence comes from Terriglobia bacterium, assembly GCA_041485165.1. GTDB lineage: Bacteria > Acidobacteriota > Terriglobia > Acidiferrales > UBA7541 > JAAFGT01. Next base: position 24,617 of record JBGPJC010000007.1, read on the forward strand.
GGTGCTGGCGAAGGGCGCGGGCCGGGCCGGCAGGCATTCCGTCGGGACCACGGTGTTTGGCGGGATGATTGCGGCAACGTCGCTGAATCTCCTCTTCATCCCCGTGTTGTACGTCCTGGTGAAAAGCCTCCAAAGGGAGAAGACGAATCGCCCCGGGTAGGCCTTGTAGCTCGGGTCCCCTCCCGGTCGGGTTGTGACCGGGACTGACCCGAGGCTTTTTGTCGCGCAACCGGGACGAATCGCAACTCACGATTTCAAGGCTCGGAACAGGCCTCAGGTCAGCCCTCGCCCCGACCAAAATCGTCGGGGCGAGGGCGGGACCTGAGCTACACAACATAGAGTCGCTTGCGGATTTGTCTGGACGGGCGTATGTAGATGGGTACAGGAGTGCATCCGTGCCAAACCTCGACGGCTACATGACGCAGTACGAGCACGAACACAATAACCTGGCGAACAAGCTGCTCCATGCGCTGGGCATTCCGCTGATCTTCGCCGGGATCATCCTGCTTTTCATCAACTGGCGATGGGGCCTGGGGCTGTTTGCGGGAGGCTGGGCGATGCTTTTTCTGGGTCATCGCATTGAAGGCAACAAGCCCGCCTTCTTTCAGGGTCCGGTGTACTTTCTGGTGGGACCGCTGTGGGTGGCACGCGAGCTGAAGGATTTGTTTTTCGGCTCTTCTGGACGCGAGGGTTCCCCGGCTCCTCCGGCGGCGAAGCCGTAATCAACCGTCGAACAACCAAGCCCCGGGCGGGCTCGCGGAAGGGCATGCGTACCATCCCCCGCCCGTCTGGCGCTAAATGGGCATTAACTGATTCGCGCTCACCCACTTGACCCGCGCCCATTCGCCTGTTCCCAGTGCTATCCTTTACTCCCTGATTCCAGAGGGTGTGGCGTGGTTGAGCAGTCACCAGTAAACGATCCGGGCGCGCAGCGTCGGCGGAGCACGCGCATCGTGCAGGCTATCCCCCTGACGGTGACGGGGGAAGATGCGCTTGGACAGCCTTTCCGCGAGCGCACCTCGACGCTGATCGTCAACTGCCACGGTTGCCGCTATCAGTCCAAGCACTACGTTCCCAAAAACGCATTCGTCAATCTTGAGATCCCGCATCCCGACCCCAAGCGCGAGCCGCGGCGTGTGCGCGCGCGAGTCACCTGGATCCAGCGTCCGCGCACCGTGCGCGAACTTTTCCAGGTGGGCGCGGAACTGGAGGTTTCCGGAAACGTGTGGGGCGTGGCCTTCCCGCCGGACGACTGGTTCGCGTGGCCGGAACAGGATGGGCCTGAAATCCCCACGGCCGGCGCAGAAATCGCAATGATGCCGCCGGTGGTTGTCCCCGCCGCCGTGCCCTCCACGGTTGCGCAGACTCCGCACTCCGCGCCTTCCGCAGCGCCGCCCGCTCCTCCTGTTTCGCCGGCGCATAAGGTAGAACCGCCCCCAACCGCAGCGGAAAAAGTACACGTGATGCCCAAGCCTGGCGCGCAGCCGGACTCCGGAGTGTTCATGGCCCGGCAGATGGCGCGGCTGCTGGTCGAGGCTCGCCAGCAGCTCCAGCAGACGGTCCGCGCAACTACCACGGCGGTGGTGACCGCGGAAGTGAAACAGTTGATGGTCGAGCTGAACGCGCAGCTCCGCACCGCGGCCAACGAAGCGGTCGAAGACTCCTACGCCAGCCATTCGCGCGCCCTCGAGCAGCAGGCTGAGGGGGTATCCAAGCGCGGACTTGAAATTACCGAGCAGGCCGGCGAAGCAGCGATGCGAGCGCTTGCTGAACGCGCCGAACAGGAAGCTCAGCGCGTGGGCCAGGGTTCCCAGCGACTTGAAGACACGCTGCAGCACGCTCTGGCCCGTTTACAGGAAACGCGCGAGGCCGCTGTGCAGTCGGTGACCGAACAATCCAACCAGGGGACACAGCGCGCCCGCGAGATCACCATGCACCTGGAGGAGGGCACGCGCCAGGCTTTCGCCCAGTTGCAACAATCGCGCGAGGCCGCGCTCCGGGCCGTCGCGGAACAGGGAGAACGGGAAGTGCAGCGGGCCTCAGAGGTAACTGCCCGGCAGGAAACTGCCCTGAACCAGGCCCTTGGCCGGCTGGAAGAGACGCGCGAAGCCGGCATCCGCGCGGTCACCGAAGAGGCGCGCCGCGAAGCCCAACGCGCCGCCGAGGGCGCGGTTGCCAATCTTGCCGAGCGAGTCGCCATGGCCGGCAGTGAGCTGAGTGCCGTGGCCACCCGAGAAATCGAGGCCGGCCGGGCGCGCCTGGCCGCGCTGCAGACCGAACTCATGGCCATGGCCGCAGGAGCCGAGCGGCAGATGCAGCAGAAGCTGGAAGGCCAGTTGGAAGGCGCGGGGGCGCGGCGAGAAGAGTTGGCCGCCGCGGCGCGTCAACTTGAAGGCGAAATTGCGGAAGTCACGCAGCGCGGCCGCGCCGCTTGGCGCGAGCAGCTTGAATCCGACCTGGCGCTTGCCGCCGGCGAAATGAACGACTTGGTGGGCCAGTCGGTGCGCAGCGCCACAGAAGGCATGGCTACGCGGCTGGGCGAAGAGGCCACTGCGGCAGCCACTGCCGCGCGGCAGGAATTTACGTCGCAGATCGAGAGCCATCTCGTCGCCTCGCGCGAATCGCTCGACTCCCTGCGCGCGGAGGCCGCGCATGCCGTCTTGATGGCCCGCGAGGCCTCCACGGAGACCACGGCAAACTCAGAACGGCTGTTGGCCACTATGCGCGGGGAGACGGAGTCGGCTGTCTCCTCTGCCCGCGACGCGTTCGCCGCGCTACGCAAGTCGTTCGACGCCAGCGCCGCGGAAGCCCGCCAGAACGTGGAGACCCTGCGCGCCTCGCTGGAAAGCGACGCCCAGCGCGCCCAGGACATTTACGCCGAGATCAAGGACGCCGCACAGCGCGTCCAGGAATACGCGATGCAGCTCGATGCTCTGAGCCAGAGCACCGCCGAGGAGCTCAACCGCCGCTTCGAGACCATCCTCAGCAACCAGAGCGAGACCCTGAACCAGCGCGCCGAGCGCGTGGTCTTGGAAATGACCCAGCGCCTGGAGCCCGCCTTTGAGACCGCGGGGCGAAAGTCTCTGGAACGCTTCACGCGCGAGCTGGAAGATCATCTCCAGAAACAACTCTCTCCGGAGATGGAGCGCGTCAATGGCGTGCTGTCGCGCCTCACCTCCGGCCAGCAGCACGCCGAGGAAGCCATCGCCGGCATCCGCGACCGCCTGCGCGAGTCCGCCGACCTTTCCGTGAGCGAGGCCGTGGCGCGGCTGAAGGCCAGCATCACCGAGCTGGAGCGCGAATATCAGACTTCCAGCCGCAAAGCCCTGGCGCAAATCCTGGCCCAGGTGGACGAGAAGGTGACCGACACCACGCACACCACCTTTGAATCGCTCTTCAAGGCTTCCGAGTGGTATCAGAAGAAGGTGCAAACCAGCATGCAGTCCGTGCTGGAGCGCTCCATCGAACAGGCCAGTGTTTCGCTGCGCGAGAAAGCCGGCGAAGTGTCCGGCGTTTTCGCTTCTGAGCTGGACCACTACAGCCGCAGCTACGTGGAGCACGCCGAAGCTTCGCTGGAAGATACCTCGAAGAAAATGGTGGAGGGCGCGCGGAACAAACTGGACGAAGCCATTGAGATCACCACGGCGCGGCTGAGCGATGAAGCCCGCCGCACCGCGCAGAAAGAACTGGAACGCGTGCAAACCACCGCCAACCTGACTTCTGACCAGGCCCTGGCGCGCATGGACGGCCGCGCCGGCGAGACCCAGTACCGCCTGGAACAGTCGCTGGTGCGTATCCAGACCGCCGCCAAAGAAGCCCGCGACGGAGTCCAAACGGCCGCCAGCGAAGCCCGCAATGAGGCCCAGGCGGCAGTCAACGAGGCACAAGCTGCCGCCAACCAGGCTCGCGCCGCCGCTGAAGCCGCCGCACAAAAGGCCAAGCTGGATACCGAAGCTGCCGCAGAGCAGGCCAGAATCCGCGCCGAGGAAGCCGCTGCGAAAAGCCGCGAGCGCATGAATCTTGACGCCACGCTCTCCTTTGGATCCTTCCAGCAGAACCTGGCCAAGAAGATCGAGGAGGGGGTCTCCCAGGCGCGTCACGACCTGGAGATTTCCCTGCTCCCCATCATGGAAAGCTGGCGCGGCGAGCGCCAGGTCCAGCACCAGGAGTGGCTCACGCACATGGATGCAGTGGGCAAGGAAGCCATCGAGGAGCATCGCAACAAGCTGGGCAATGTGTCCAATTCCTGGATGGCCGCTTCGATCATCACGCTTTCCGAGCATTCGCAAACCGCTCTCGACCAACTGGCCCAGGCCGCCGAACACCGCCTGCGCGATACCTGCGCGCACGTTTTCACAGGGCTGGGCGACAGCCTGCGCCACCGCTTGCTCGGTCTCTCCGCGGAGCTCGCCCCGGGCGCTCCGCCCATCGCGCCACCGCCCGCAGAAAAGAAGTAGGCCTCACGGCGAATCCAGGGATCATCCAGGCAGACCTTTGCCGCTAGGTGTGGGGAATTCCCGGTGCGATCCAAAAAAACGCGGCGGCAAGCCGCCGCACTCCAGGAACCCGTCTGCTCCCAACCGAGGTTGCGCGTCTTGGCAGCCCGAAGGCCTTCGGGCTGCGCGCATGGGGACATGCCGCTATAATAGAGATTTGGCTGATCGCTGTTATTTGAGCGTGTGGTGTCGGGGCATGGATGCCGAAACGCTGCCTGGACTCTTCGAAAAGTTTCTGGCTACTGCGCCATTTTCGTCTTCGTCTCCCGGGTATTTGCAGCTCGTCCTGCGCGCCGTGGACTGGGCAGAGACTCCGCTGATTGAGGAAGACTGGCGGGCAAGCCCACTCGACGCGGCGGGGGTCCTGGCCGAGATTCGTGAAAACCTCAGCGCCGATTCCTGCTGCGAAGTCGAAACTCAATGGGAGCTGTGGACCTTTGATCCCGCCACATCGGCCTGGACCCTGAGCCCTCAGAAACTGGAGCTGGCCTGCTTCGGTCTGGATTTCGACGAAGGATTCTGGCCGGAGGACGGCCATTTCCGCGCCGTGCTCGGCTTCGAGCACCTGTTCACCGGTGATGTGACGCGGGAGGCGCAGTCTGAGGGGCTCGCCGAGTACCGCAAGAAAACACGCGACAACGTCCGGCAATTGGATCGCTGGATGCGCCAGATCGCGCTCAGCTTGCCGGTGGCGCGCATGCGCCTGTGGTCAGAAAACGAAGAAAACCTGGAGGCGCGGCTCGATGCCATCCTGGCGGCACACTAGCCTCTTATTCGCCGGGCTGCTCCTCGCCGTGTTTGCCTCACCGGCCCGGCCCTCCGGTCCGGTTCGCGCGAATGAGCTGACGCTTTCCGGGCTGCGTCCCGGCAGGGATACGCGCGCCACGGCGGAGGAGCGCTATCCGGGCGGAGCGGCAGACGGATCAGAAAACAGCCTGGCCTGGCGCAACAATTGCCGGCGCCGCGGACTGCGCATGGAGTTCATGGAGAAAAGCATCCTGGATAGCATCACCGTCTCGGAAATGCCCGGGAGCGAAGGGGTGCTTGACTGCAAGGAAGCTCCGTGGATGATCCGCGCCGAGACTTGGCGCACCGGCCGCGGCCTGGCCCTGGGCGAAGCGCACGAGCGCGTCCTGGCCATCTACGACGCGCCGGAATCTCACGGCCCTTCCACGCGCGAAGGGCAGGAGCTAGAATTCATGTTCTATTCGTTCGATTGGGCCGGCCCGGAAGTGCCACAAGTGCTGGAAGTGAGCTACGACCGGAAGACCGGCCGGGTCGTGCAGATCACCCTGGCATTTCCGAGCCTGTAGGCCGGGCGGGGAGAAAAAACGAGCTTGTTCAGACATTCCATCGCTGCGCTCCTGCTTTGCGTTCTGGCGCTGGTCTGCGGGGCCTGCAGCCACGATTCCGCGCCCGCCACGCAGCCCACGGCGCAGAACCCCGCCCCGCCCGCCGTCTCCGAGGAATACCAGGGCGCGGCGCGTGCGGCGTTGGGTGGCGATGCCGAAGTGCTGCTCTCCGGCGATCTGGCACGAACGGGAATGCCACAGGTGGTAGCCATCAATCGTTTGCCGGCCTCACCGGGCGCAAATGAAACCGGAATCGCCGTCACGCGCGTCTCAATCCTGAGCCGGGAAAACAGCAAATGGAAGGAAGCCTTTCGCTGCGATGAACATCTAAAGAATTCTAATGGATATCTGCAGGGAACCCCGGCCCTTGCTGTTTCCGGCTGGCGACTCGAGACCCAGCAACTCCCTGACGCCGGCCTGGTGCTGCGCTTCTCGCCCATGAACGCGCAGAATGCCGGGAGCACGGGAGAAACCATCGAAGTTCGCTGGAACCAGAAAGCCGGGCGCTACCAGGCCATGGATCGCGCGCGCCATAATTTTCTGGGTGAGACCCCGACGCTCGAAACCGCGCAATCCAGGCTGAAGCGTTGAAGGCGGAAAGCGAAACACATCCATGAGCAGCATGGCACAAACCGTAGCCGCATCGGAGAGCCGGATCTCCTCGTGGAAGAGTCTGGGCGCACTGCTTCCCTACTCTTCTCGATACCGTGGGAGGCTGTGGCTGGGCGTCCTGACGCTGGTGTGCGGAGCCCTGGTCGGCGCGCTGCTTCCTCTGGCCATCGGGACGATCTTTGACTCGCTCTCCGGGTCGCGTTCGCTGCTGGAGCGCAGCAGCGCCCTGCCCGGCCTGCTGCAGCGCCTGCTGCTTTCGTTCTATCGCCCCTTCAGCAAGCAGACGGTGGTGTTCTACGTCGCCGCCCTGCTGGCGATCGTAATCCTCAAGGGAATATTTTCTTTTCTCACGCGCTCCATCCTGATCGGCGTTTCCCGAGACATCGAATACGACTTGCGCAGCGACCTGCTGGACCGCCTGTTGGTCCTCGAGCCGGCCTTCTATATCCGCAACCGCACCGGAGAGCTGATGTCGCGGTGCACTAACGACTTGAACAACGTGCGCATGGTGCTGGGGCCGGGGGTGATGTACAGCCTGACCACGGTGGTGACCATGATCGCCGCCATCTCCGTCATGTTGCGCCTCTCGCCGCTTCTCACGCTCTTCGTACTCATCCCCGTTCCTGCCGTGGCCCTTTCCGTGCGCTATTTCAGCAAGGTGATCCACGAACGCTACGAGAAAATCCAGGCCATGCTGGCCGCGCTTTCCGCGCGCGTGCAGGAAAACATTTCCGGCCTGCGAGTGATCCGCGCTTATAACCAGGAAGAAGCCGAGGCGCGCGGCTTTCAAAGCCAGAACCGCGAATACATCGCCCGCAACATGGAGTTGATCGCCGCGTGGAGCTTGTTCTTCCCGGCCCTCGAGCTGCTCATCGGCGTGACGTTTCTAATCGTTCTGTGGCAGGGCGGCAAGCTGGTGCTGCTGGGAACCATCTCGCTCGGCACGCTGCTGGCCTTCTACGCTTACCTCAACCAGCTCATCTGGCCGATGATTGCCCTGGGCTGGGTGACCAACATTTTCCAGCGCGGCGCCGCCTCCATGGGGCGGATGCAGCATGTTCTCGAGGCCAAGCCGGAGATCGACGACCGCGCGGCAAGTCAGGCGGCGGACTCGACCCTTCGCGGCGACATCGAATTCCGCAACCTCACCTTTGCTCATCCCAACGGAGCCGCGGGCCCTGAAGCGCGGCCAGTCCTGCACGGCATTGACTTGCTCATCCCCGCGGGCTCAATCATGGCGATTGTCGGCCCCACCGGGAGCGGAAAATCCACGCTGGCGGCGCTGGTGGCCCGCATGTGGGAAGCGCCCGACGGCAGCCTGCTGGTGGACGGGCGCCCCATCCGCGAGTGGCCGCTCGCCACGCTGCGGCGCGCCATCGGCTACGTCCCGCAGGACACCTTCCTGTTCAGCGACTCGGTGCGGGAGAACATCGCCTTTGGCGTGGACGCGGCCACCGACCTGGAGATTGACCGCGCCTCGGACATCGCCAACATCCGCGGCGACATTCTCGATTTCCCCAAGAAGTTCGAGACCATGGTGGGCGAGCGCGGCTTGACGCTTTCCGGCGGGCAGAAGCAGCGTACCGCCCTGGCGCGCGCTCTGGTCCGCAACCCCCGCATCCTGGTCCTGGACGACGCGCTCTCCAGCGTGGACACGCAGACCGAGGAGCGCATCCTGCGCGGACTGACTGAGGTGATGCGCGAACGGACCACCATCCTGATCTCCCACCGCTGCTCGACCGTGCGCCACGCCGACCAGATCGCCGTGCTGCGCGAGGGCCAGATCGTCGAACGGGGCACTCACGAAGAATTGATCGGCCGGGGCGGGTATTACGCCGACCTGTATCAGAAGCAGCTACTCGAGGAAGAGTTGGAACAGGTATGAGCGGCCACCACGAAGAAGAGGCACTGGGGAAGGGTTACGACGGCGCGCTTACCCGCCGCCTGCTCACTTATCTGCGCCCCTACCGCAGACGGGTGATCGCGGCGGTGCTGTTCACCCTGGTCTCCAGCACACTGGCGGTGGCCGGGCCATTCCTGCTGATGATCACCGTGGACAAATACCTGCTGCCCGCGCTCCACGGGCGTCTGGACTTTGCCGCGGCGCTGCGCGGCGTGGAATGGATCGCCGTCCTGTTCTTGCTCGCCCTGGTGGTGCGCTTCTCGTTCGAATACGTGCAGACGCGGATGATGCAGAGGGTCGGCCAGATGGCCATGTACGACCTGCGCACGGAAATCTTCGACCGCCTGCAGCGCCTGCCGCTCAGCTTTTTTGACCGCAACCCAGTGGGCCGGCTGGTGACGCGCGTAACCAGCGACGTGGACACGCTCAACGAGCTGTTCGCCGCGGGCGTAGTGGCCATGCTGGGCGACTTCTTCATGCTCACGGCCATCGTGGTGGTGATGCTGGAGCTCGACTGGCGCCTGGCATTGGCCGCCTTTTGTGTGCTTCCGCTGATTGGCCTGGTGACCATGGTGTTCCGCCGCAGCGTGCGCGACGCCAACCGGCGCATCCGTACGGCCATCGCGCGGATCAACTCATTCCTCCAGGAGCACATCTCGGGGATGAGCGTGGTGCAAATCTTCGGCCACGAGCGCAAGTCCCGCGAGCAGTTCGCGGACGCCAACCGCGCGCACATGCTGGCGTTCAAGGACGCCATCCTGGCCTTCGCGCTCTTCTACCCCATGGTCGAGTTCATCGGTGTGATGGCCATCGCCGTGGTCTTGTGGTACGGCGGCAACCGCGTCCTGGCGCACACCCTGGAGCTGGGCATCGTCACCGCTTTCATCCAGTATGCGCAGCAGTTTTTCCGTCCCATCCAGGACCTCAGCGAGAAATACAACCTGCTGCAGACGGCCATGGCCAGCTCCGAGCGTATCTTCAAGCTGCTGGATGAGCCACTGACGGTAGTTTCAAAGCCCGATGCCTTGCGACTCTCCAACCCGCGGGGCGAGATAGAATTCCGCAATGTGTGGTTTGCCTACCGTGGCGGCGCGGAACCCGAAGAGCAGGATTGGGTCCTGCGCGGCGTCTCCTTCCACCTGGCGCCGGGAGAAACCGCAGCCCTGGTAGGCCACACCGGCGCGGGAAAGACCACGGTGATTTCCCTGCTGCTGCGCTTTTACGACATCCAGCGCGGGCAGATCCTGCTCGATGGCCGCGACATCCGCGAGTACGACATTCACGATCTCCGCCGCCAGTTCGGAATCGTCCTGCAGGATCCTTTCCTGTTTTCCGGCACGGTGGAAAGCAACGTCCGACTGGGCACCGAAGGCATCAGCCGTCACGCGGTCGAGAAGGCGCTGGAAGAAGTCGGCCTGGGCCCCTTTGTGCGCGAACTGGACCGCGGCGCCGAGGCTCCAGTCACCGAGCGCGGCGCGACATTTTCGGTCGGCCAGCGGCAGCTCATCAGCTTCGCGCGCGCGCTGGCGCACAACCCGCGCTTCCTGATCCTCGATGAAGCCACCTCCAGCGTGGACACCAAGACCGAGCTGCAAATCCGCGCCGCGCTCGACCGCCTGCTCTCCGGCCGCACGGCTATCGTCATCGCGCACCGCCTGAGCACCATCCAGCACGCCGAGCGTATTCTGGTCTTCCACAAAGGCCGCCTGCGCGAGCAAGGCACGCACCAGGAGTTGCTCGGCCACCGCGGCATTTACTACCGTCTCTACCAGCTCCAGTACAAGGACCAGGAAGTCCGCTTGCCCGTCGGCGTCGCCAGTACCTCGGCCGCCGCCTTGCCTGCCGATGACTGAGCCGCGGACTTCTCCGCCTTCTCCTTGCGGCCGGGAGGGCCGGCGTTGAGCGCTCCCAGAATCCTGATCTCCGCCGGAGAGGCTTCGGGGGACTTGCATGCCGCACGGCTTGCAGTGGCGCTGCGCGAGCGCACCGGGGCTGAGTTGTTCGGTCTGGGCGGGCCGAAGATGCGCGATGCGGGCGTCGACCTGGTCGCCGATTACAGCGAAGTCAGTGTTCTGGGCATCAGCGAGATCGTCCGCCGGCTCCCCGCGCTGCGCCGCGTATTCCGCCGTCTGCTTGACGAAGCAGACAAGCGCCACCCTGCTTTATCCGTCCTGGTGGATTTTCCAGGATTCCATCTACGATTGGCTCGGCGCTTGCGCCGCCGCGGGGTGCGCAACGTCTATTTCATCGGCCCGCAGTTCTGGGCGTGGCGGCCGTGGCGTGTGCGTCCGGTGCGCCGGCGCTTCGAGCGCGTGCTGTGCATTTTTCCGTTCGAGGTGGATTTCTACCGCAATGCCGGCGTGAATGCCGAATATATCGGCCACCCTCTGGTGGGCGCGGTGAAGCCGGCCATGGGCCGCGAAGAGTTCATGCAGCGCTGGGGGCTGGACGCAGGAAAGCAGATTGTCGCGCTGCTGCCCGGCAGCCGATCGAAAGAGGTGGCGCACAATCTGCCGGTGCTGGTGGAGGCTTGCCGGGAGCTGGCGCGCAGCCGATCTCTTTCTTTTGTTCTGGCTGCGGCGCCGGGGCTTTCTCCGGCCGACTACGCGCCGGCCACGCAGGCGGACTGCGGCATCCGCGTCGTGGAAGGAGCGACGTATGATGCCCTGGCGGCCGCCGACGCCTCGGTCGTTTCCAGCGGCACGGCCACTGTCGAGGCGGCTCTGCTTCTCGCGCCCATGGTAGTGGTCTACCGCGTCTCGCGGCTCACTGCTCTGCTGGCGCGGCCGCTGGTGCGCACCAGATTTTTCGCCATGGTCAACCTGATCGCCGGGCGCCGCGTGGTCCCCGAGCTGATCCAGGACAACTACACCGCGAAAAATGTGGCCGACGAGGTTGGCCGGCTGCTGGACTCACCGGAAGCGCGCGCGCACATGCGCCAGGGACTGGCCGAGGTCGAGACGCGTTTGCATTCGCCGTGCGGTGATCCGATTGCCCGCGCGGCGGAGATCATCGCGGAGATGCTGAGCGAGGGTGAAGCAACGCGCCGGGAAGTTTCGCCGTCATAACCACGTACTTAGAACGAGGTACAATGTTGAGGATGCTCAGCCCGCACAACCGCTCGCGTTCCGCCCTGGCCCTGGCCACTACACTGTTTGCGCTCGCCGCCGCTCTCCCGGCCGCGTCACAGACGCCGCGCAAGAACGCCTTTCACGCAGTGAATTATGAAGTGAACGCGGCCCTGTTTCCGGCCAACCAGTCGCTTTCGGCGCGGGTCAAGATTGATTTCGAGGCTAAAGAGGCTTCAGCCACAGTCGAGGTCGAACTGCACCAGGACCTGACTGTGCAAGTCGTTTCCGGCGCCGACGGCAAGCCGCTGACCTTCCAGCGCAATTCGGACGCGCCGCTCCGGCTGAGCGTCACGCTGCCGCAGACGGTGATCGCCGGCCAGCGCGTGACGCTGACATTTGATTACGCCGGCCCGCTGGCCAATGACGACACCAGCCCGGTCAAAGGCGTCCGGCTGGCCAACATCAGCGAGAACAGCGCCATACTCCTGCTGCCTGGTCGCTGGTTTCCGGTCACCGACTATCCCTCGAATCGTTACACCGCCATCTTCAACATCGCCGTGCCCGAAGGGATGGTCGTCGCGGGGACGGGAGAGGCGCTGCCGCCGCAGAAGCGCACGGTCACTTTCGGGAATGAACCCTCTCGCCCCGGACAACCCAAGACCAAGACTCCACCGGATAGCAAGGCGCCCCCGCCCACCACGCGCATGGTCTACACGTTTCGCACCACGCGGCCCGCAGCCGCGGGCAGCTTTGTCGTCGGCAAATACGATGTGCAGACGGCGAAGGGCAGCGAGGGCATGCTCACCATCTACGCTCCGGCCGGCTCGCCGAATCAGAGCGAAGCCTTCGCACAGACTCTTTCCGGGATCACGGCGTATTTTTCGAGTGAGTTGGGCGGGCTGCCAGACCCGCGGCTGAGCGTGGCGCAGCTTCCACCCGGCAGCTTAAACGGCTATTCGGCTCCCGGCCTGCTGCTGCTGGGCGCGCGGCAATGGGACCCCAAGAACAACTATCGCCTGCTGGCGCAGCTCGAAGCGCAGCAGTGGTTTGGGGCTGAGGTGCTTCCCGCCTCGCCCGGCGACGTCTGGGTGACCGACGGCCTGACGCGCTACCTCGAGGGCATGTACGTGGAAAACGTGGCCGGGCGCGAGGCTCTCGACCGCGCGCTGGAGGATTTCGCGGTGGGCGCGCTGATGTTCGAACAGACCGCGGCGATCGGCCAGGCGGCACAGCTTGCTCCCTTCACGCCCGAGTATCGCTCCGTGGTGCAGAACAAGGGCGCCATGGTGTTCCACATGCTCCGCGCGCAGATCGGCGACGACAACTTTCACGCCGTGCTGCACGATTTCTACACCAAATTCGCCGGCCAGTCAGCGCGTATGGAAGATTTCGAAAAGCTGGCCATCGAGCGCACTGCGTCGACGCCGCCCGCCCCCGGCAAGGAGGCGCCCAACCTTGTCGCCTTCTTTACCCAATGGCTGAATTCCACCGGCGTCCCGCAGTTCAAACTGGACTATGTCGTGGTCCGGACGCGCAAAGGCTTTCTGATTCGCGGCTCGGTGCGGCAGGACTTGGAAACTTTCCGCATGCCGGTCGAGCTGAAGGTATCCACCGAGGGGAACCCGGAGATCAAGACCATTGAAGTGGTAGGCCTCAAGTCGGAGTTCTCCATTGAAACCTTTGGGCGTCCCAAGCCCATGGGCATCGTCGTTGACCCCAACAACAACCTGCTCAAGGCCAGCGCAAAGTTGCGCGTCCGCGCCATGATCGGCCGCGGAGAAGACCAGGCCGAGCGGGGGCAATATTACGAGGCCATCCAGGAATACCAGCGCGCCCTGGATGTGCAGCGCAATAGCTCGCTGGCCCATTTCCGCATGGGCGAGGCCGCCTTTTTCCAGAAAAATTACCAGGCCGGCGCCAACGCCTTTCGCGATGCTCTCGAGGGCGACCTTGAACCCAACTGGGTGGGGGTATGGAGCCGCGTCTACCTGGGCAAGATTTTCGATCTCTCCGGACAGCGCGAGCGCGCCCTGAACGAATACTCCAAGGCGCGCGAGATGAAGGACGATACCGGCGGCGCGCAAAGCCAGATCGAGCGGCTGATCGCGCAGCCGTTCAAGCTGGAAAACGAAACCAGCCGCAGCACACCCTAACGCAAATCCACCATTCTGGTTTTCACTTCTTTCCTAAAGTGCGGCGGTTTGCCGCTGCGTGCGGAGCTCACGGGCGGGGCAAGCCCCGCCCCTACAACGCTTTGCGTGCTTGGGAGATAACACTAGAAGAGCGGCTTGAGTCCTGCCAGGCGCGGGCTGGATAATCCCTTGTGTTGGATGAACACGCGGAAAGTCTCGCCCATTCCCTCCGGGTGAATCAGAGTCTTCAGCGACAGTCGCTCGCGAATACGCTCGGTTTCACTCTGGCCCTCGTGGTAGAGGTCGGCGAAATCATTGCCGCGGCCCAGCGCCAGCAGGAATTGCGTCTGTGAAACCAGCCCAGTCCGCTCGAGGCCGGCTGCCTGGCTGTAAAGATCGAGGGCGGTGAAGTTGACGTGCGCGGTCAGATCCTGCTCGCCCGGCGCAGCATAGAAACTCTCGCTGGCGCGGTGTGGTTCGTAGGCCAGCAGAGTGCCCCGCAAATGCCGCTGGTTGTACAGCTCGGCGGCCTCGTGACCGTAGTCCACCGTGAGGACAAATCCCCGGCCCAGCCGTTCGCCCGCTCCCACAATCCACCGGCAAGCTTCGAGGCCCGCCTCTGCTTGTTGGCCTTCGATGAGCGTGATGCCTTGCGCGGCGAAATACTCCGACAGCGCAGGGCTGGAGAGCGGCCCGCCTTGCTCGCAGAGTCCGCCGCCCTCGAGTGTCACGTAGATCTCGCGCAGCTCATTCTGCTCACAGATCAGGCGATGCACCGGGAGGGCGTCGAGCAGTTCGTTCGAGAAGACGCAGCCTGCCGGGACGCGCTCGGGCAGTTCAATTGAAGAACAGGCGCGCCCCGCCGCGAGATGGGATGCAATATTCTCACTATGCGCCGCACGGCCCGCCGCGGACCACTCCACTGCGACGTAGCACAGCGCAGAATAGAATTCCGGCAGAGCACCCTCGGCGAAATCCAGGATGTCGCCGGCCAGCCGCCCTTCTCCCGCGCCGCCTTCCACGGCCAGGAACTCCGCCGGCCGGCCAAGCTCCTCCCACATGCCGGCAAGCTGCCGGGCCAGCAGCCTGCCGAAAATCGGATGAACGTCCACGCTGGTGTAATAATCGGCGCGGCGCCGCGCCGCGGGTTGCGCATAGTATCCGTGCTCAGGATGGTAGAGACATTCGCGCATGTACTCGCAGAATGTCAGCGGCCCGCCCTCGCGGATGCGCGCGGCGAGCAGGGCGCGCAGCGGAGTCGGTCGTTGCGGAGTGGGAATCACAGCGTTGCCGCCGGCGCTAGTCCTGGCCCTGCGGGTTGCGCGTGAACATCTCGATGACGTAGTCGTGCAGGCAGTCGTAGAGCTGCTTCTGGAAGGACCAGGGGAATTGCGGGTGCTCGATCTCGCGCGGGCGCATGGGGTAGACGTAGGTATGCACGGCCTCCGGCGCGGGCCGGAAATGGATCAGCACCTCGACGTTTTCCCCCGCGGGCCGCGCCTCGAAAGCAAACAGCGGATGCTCGTAGCGCTCCAGCTCCGCGCGCACTTTTTCCAGGCGTTCGCTCACAGCGATTCTTTCCGCTCGCGCATCTCTTTCCACACGCTCTCGAATTCCTGGCGCGCGGGAGCGTCAAACAGCACGAAATATATTGTGGCCAGCGAAGTTTCGCCCTGTAGATGCGTCACCGCCTCGCGCAGCATGATTTCGGCGCACTCGCGCAGCGGGAAGCCGGCGATTCCCGTCCCTACCGCGGGAAAAGCGATGGTCTTCAGCCCCTTTTCCCTGGCGATCTTGAGCGAATAAGCGGTGGAGCTGCGCAAGGCCGCCGCCGTGGTCTGCCCGCCGAGCTGCATGCTGGCAGCGTGGATCACGTGGCGCGCTTTGAGGTTGCCGCCGGTGGTTGCCGCCGCGGTGCCGATGGGGATCGAGCCTATCGTATTGCACTCTTCCTGGATGGACGGCCCGCCCTTGCGCCGGATGGCTCCGGCCACGCCGCCACCGAGCTGCAGGTCGTTGTTCGCTGCGTTGACGATGGCGTCCACGTCGATCTCGGTGAGATCGCCCTGGCGGATCACAATTCGCGCGGACTTGGCCATGGCGTCCATCGTAGCAGAGTCGCACGGGGATGAAAGCAGCGCCTAACCCTTGTCGCCCTTCTCCGCCGCTGGGTAGTCGTAGACGCCGCGGCCGGCCTTGCGTCCCAGCCTCCCGGCCTTGACGTATTGCACCAAAAGCGGGCAGGGACGGAATTTCTCTCCCAGCGTTTTGTGCAGGTATTCGAGGATGGAAAGGCGCACGTCCAGGCCGACCAGGTCCCCCAGCTCAAAGGGGCCCATCGGATGGTTGAGGCCCAGCTTGAGCGCGGTATCAATCTCGCGCGCAGAAGCCAGCCCCTCCTGAAGCATGTAGAAGGCTTCGTTGCCGATCATGGCGTTGATGCGGCTGGTGATGAAGCCTGGAGATTCCCGCACCACCACCACTTCTTTGCCCATCCGGCGGCCGACCTCGCGGCATGCGGCGATGGTCTGCTCGGAGGTTTCCAGGCCGCGGACGATCTCCAGGAGTTTCATCTTCGGCACGGGGTTGAAGAAGTGCAGGCCGACGCAGCGCTCGGTGCGCGTGGTGACGGCGGCGATTTCGGTGACCGAGAGCGAGGAGGTATTGGTGGCAAAGATGGCATCGGGCCGCGCGAATTTTTCCAGGATGCAGAAGACGTCCACCTTCATTTCCAAATCTTCCGGCACGGCCTCGATGATCAGATCGGCTTCACGACAGGCGGCATCAACCGAGCCGGCGGTCGAAATCCGGGCGAGGGCTCCGCTCTTTTGCTCTGCGGTCAGCTTGCCGCGCGCGATGCCCTCGTCGAGCGTCTGTGCGATGTTGGCCATAGCCTGCGCAAGTTGCGCGGGCTGGACATCCTCGAGGATGGTGCGGAAGCCACCCAGCGCCGCGACATAAGCGATGCCGCGGCCCATGGTCCCCGCACCAATCACGGTGATCGTCTTCACGTCCATTCGTCCACCTTTGATCCCAACCAGAGATCCCAACCAAGACGGCTCGGCTAAAGCCGAGCCCTACATCCCGCGTTACTGCCTGGCCGGAAACATTCGCGCGGCGTTGTCGTAAAGGATTTTGCGCTGCGCCGTCGCGCCGAGCGGGAGGGCCAGGAACTTATCGATGTTGCCGCGCACGTCCGGCACGCCGGGCCCCGGCCAGTCAGTGCCGAACAGGACTTTGTCGGCAATCTCCTCCAGGCGCGGAAAGTATTCCAGCAGCTTCTGCGGAGGGATCCCGGAAATGTCCATGTGCATATTCTTGTGCCGCCGGACGAGGAAAAATGCCTCATTCATCCACAGCGGCCGCCCGCCATGCGCCAGGATCACCGTGAGGCCGGGATAGTCCACCCCGATATCGTCAGCCAGCATGGGCTGCGCGTACAGATTGCGCGCGCCGGGGAATATAGACGTGCCGGTGTGGATCATTACCGGCATGCCGTTGGCTGCGGCGCGTTCGTACATCGCTTTGAGCGGCCCAAGCCCGTTGCGATAGTCATTGGGTGAAAAAAGCTGATGCGAGGGGTGAACCTTGAGGGCGCGAATGCCGATCTTCGCGAGGCGATCCACTTCCGCGCCGGCGTCGGGCACGAATTTCGGATGCACTGAGCCAAACGCGATCAGCCGGTGCGGTGCGGCCGAGCAGTATTCCGCCGCCCAATCGTTTACCGCCGGCGGAAATCCGATCACCTCTGGGCTGACGTAATTGATCAGCCCGGCGCGCTCGATGCCCAGCGTGTCCAGGAACTTCAGAAAAGCCGCGGGGCTGGCGGAGAACTCTTCCACCTGCGCGTAGTCGCGGCGGCCGCGCTTGATCAGCTCGAGCGCTTCCGGCTTGAACATGTGCAGCGGCTGGATGTGGATGTGAATGTCAATGATGGGAGGCATGTGCAGGTCAGGCGCGGCCATTCTTCCAAAGTTCTTCCAGGGCGCGGCGGGTGAACAGCCGCACCATTTCCCGGCGATAGACCGGAGTCGACGCCGAAGTGGTCAGCGGTTTGCCGGTGCTGATGGCGGCATGGGTGGCCTGTTCGATGAGCGCGGGCTCGAAGCGCCGCCCGATCAGCGCTTGGCCCGCATCACGCACCACCACCGGCGCCGGATTGACCGCGGTGAGGGCCACGCACGCTTCCCGGCAGACGCCCTGCCCGTCCACCAGCATGGTTACGGCCACGCCGGCCAGCGGATAATCAATCGAATTGCGGATGCGCAGCTTGTGGTAGACGCCGCGGCGCCCGGCCATCCGCGCGGGAACGTGCACGGCGGTGAGAATCTCTCCACGTCCCAGGCGGAGACGGTCCATTCCGTCGCCGGTGTAAAGATCGCCGAGAGGCATCCGGCGCGCGCCACCCGGGCCGGTAACTTCAACTTCCGCGTCGAGAGTCAACAGCGCCGGCGCCGCATCGCCCGACCACGCCGCCCAGCAGAATTTTCCGGCCGGCGCCACGTGGCAAATCGGGCCGTCCTTTTTCAGACAGCCACCCAGGGCGGTGCGCCAGAAATCCGACTGGTTGTACCAGCGGCAGCGGGTCTCGAGACACAGGTTGCCGCCCAGCGTGCCCATATTGCGCTGCAGCGGCCCGGCAATGGTGCCGACCGCGGCGGCAAGCACGGGAAACTTCGCGCGGACGACGGGCGATTCCATGATGGCGGTAAGCGTGGTGAGCGCGCCAATGCGCAAGCCACGGCCGGGCGAGAATTCGATGCCGGAAAGCTCGCGCCGCGGCTTGAGGTCCACAACCACACGCGGCGTGAACAGCTTCATTTGCAGGTTGGGCACCAGGTCGGTTCCGCCGGCGATGATCATGGCTTCCGGCCCGCCGTCGGCGAGGATGCGCACAGCTTCATCGAGGCTTGCGGGGCGCGCCAGGCGGAAGGCGGGCATGGTCATCGCGAGCCTCCGCGGTTCCCGTTGCCACCAGCGGGCCCGCCGTTGCCGCTGGCCTTGACGCGCTCACTTTTCTTCTTGGCCTCAAGCGCCGCGAGCACTTTTTCCGGAGTAATCGGCAAGGTGTTGATGCGCACTCCGACAGCATCAAAAACGGCGTTGGCGATGGCCGGGATGGTCGCGGCCAGCGAGCCTTCGCCGGCCTCCTTGGCGCCGAACGGCCCCTCGGGGTCCATGCTCTCGACGATGATGGATTCAATCTCCGGAGTCTCCAGCGTCGAAGGGATGCGATATTCGAGCAGCGAAGGATTCATCAGCCGGCCGTCGAGCCAGATCATCTCTTCCTGCAATGCCTGGCCCAGGCCCATATAGACCGAGCCTTCGATCTGTCCTTCAACGGTGAGCGGGTTGAGTGCCCGTCCGCAGTCGTGCGCGGCGATGATGTTATCTACGGTGACGCGCCCGGTCTCCTCATCCACGTGCACCTCGACCACCTGCGCGCTATAACTGTACGAAGGCGATGGACCCACACCCGAGCCTTTGAACTTGCCGCCGCGGGCCTCTTCGGGCGGCGCATAGGTTCCTCGAGCGACCAGGCCACCCTGGAATTCAAGCGCCGCGGCTACGGCCTGATCAAAATTCATCCGTGGCTGTGCTTCTCCCGCAACGAAAATCTGCTCGTTGCGCAAATCGATCTGCGCTGGGTCCACGCCGAGCTTTTTCGCTACGCCGGCCAGGAGCTGCGCGCGCATGTTTTTTGCCGCGTCGATGCAGGCATTCCCGGCCATGAAGGTGACGCGGCTGGAGTAGCTGCCCAGGTCGATGGGCGTGAGGTCGGTGTCCGCGGCCACCAGCCGGACGCGCTGGGGGTCCACGCTCAACACTTCCGCGATAATCTGCACCTGCATGGTGTCGGAGCCCTGGCCGATTTCCGCCGCGCCGCTGTAAACGGTGACCGTGGCGTCGCGGTCGATCTTGAGGTTTATGGTGGTGTGCGGGATGTTCGAACGGATGATGGGATTAGCCGCGCCACTCACGTAGTGGCTGCAAGCCATGCCGATCCCGCGGCCTGGCGGCATTTTTCCTTTCTTTTCGTTCCAGCCGGATCGCTCGGCCACGCGCTCGATGCATTCCGGAAGCCCGTAGCTGGTGACACGCAATCCATTGACCGTGATGCACGGCGCCTTCAGCAGATTCCGGCGGCGCACTTCCAGCGGGTCGAGGCCGGCATCGTGGGCCAGCGCGTCGAGCATGGCCTCGACGGCGAAGCGCACGTTTACCGTGCCGTGGCCGCGCATCGCGCCGCAGGCCGGCTTGTTGGTCAACACGCGGTAGCCGTCGTACTTCACGTTGGGAATATCGTAGATGGCCCCCAGCAGCGCGCCGGAATAGAGCACGGTCACTGGCCCGTAGCCGCAGTACGCGCCGCCGTCTTGCACCACGCGGGCGTAGAGCCCGGTGATTTTGCCCTCGCGCGTCAGCCCGGCCTTGATGTCCATGTAGGTGATCGGCCGCCCGCGGTGCGCGTAGAAAACCTCTTCGCGGGTGTAGGTGATCTTCACCGGCCTCTTGGCCTTTTTTGCCAGGACGCCTGCGGCGATCTCCAGCGGGATCACCTCGCTCTTTCCGCCGAAGCCGCCGCCGACCAGCGGCTTGATCACGCGGATCTGGCTCATGGGCATCTCGCACACATCGGCAAGCGTGCGATGCAGGTAATAAGGCACCTGCGTCGAGGAGTAGACGGTCATGCGGCCGTCGGCATCCCACACCGCCAGCGTCGAGTGCGGCTCCATGGCCGCATGGCTAACCTCGCCGGCGAAGTAACTCTCTTCGCGCACAAAATCAGCGCGCGCCAGGGCTTCATCCACGTTGCCGAAGTGGTGGTGGTATTCCTTTTCGATGTTGTTGGGCTTTCCTTGATGTATCCAGTTATCGGCCGCCAGCATGGCCTCGCGCGGATCGAGCCACGCGGGGAGCACTTCGTAGTCCACATCGATCAGCCCCAGCGCCTGCTCGGCGATTTCCGCGCTGGTGGCGGCAACGGCGGCGATGTTGTCGCCGATGTACCGCGCCTTGTCGATCTGGAAGACGCCCTCGTCATGGCCGATGGGCAGGATGCCGTAGGGCCGCGGAGCGTCCTTGCCGGTGCACACCGCCTTTACGCCTTCCAGCGCCTCTGCGCGCGAAGTGTCAATCCCGCGAATGCGCGCGTGGGGATGCGGAGAATGGAGAATGCGGCCGATCAGCATCCCAGGCACGGATATGTCGTCGGTGTACTTCCCGAGCCCGGTCACTTTCGACCGCGCGTCGGTCATGGGCATGGGTTTTCCGATCAGCGTCTCGCCGGCCATAGCTCAGCTCCTCCCCGCCGCTACAGCGCGCGATTCAGCGCGCTCGATGGCCAGTTTTACCGATTCGTAGATCTGCATGTAGCCGGTACACCGGCAAAGGTTCGAGGAAAGCGCATTGCGAATTTGCTCCGGCGTGGGGTGGGGATGGCGATCCAGCAGCGCCTTGGTCGCGATCAGAAAGCCCGGCGTGCAGAAGCCGCATTGCGCCCCGCCGGCTTCAGCGTAACCTTCCTGCACGGGATCGAGCTCGCCCGGCGCGGCAATGCCTTCCACGGTGACGATCACGCAGTCCTGATAGCTGAATGCCAGCGCCACGCAGGACAGCACCGGGACGCCGTCCACCAGCACGGCGCAGCAGCCGCAGCTTGCATCGTCGCACCCGCGCTTCGAACCGGTCAGCACCAAGTCTTCGCGCAGGGCGTCGAGCAGAAGCCGGTTGAGCGGCAGGGCCACCTCGCGCCACTCGCCGTTCACTTTCAGCCGGACAATTTCCTTGCTCACAAGTTCTCCAGTTACAGCGCACGGTAAAAAGACAATCGGCCAACGCCATCAGGACTTCTTCTGCCTCGCCGTTTCTTTGCTCGCCGGGCTGGATCCGCCAGCCAGCCGCGCGAGAGCTTCAGCATCGAAACCCAGCACGATTTCCCGGCCGCGAATCACCACCGGCCGCCGGATCAGGTTCGGATTCTCGGCCATCAGCGTCAAGGCTGCGGCGCGCGATGGCGGTTTGGCCGCCATGTCCCGCGAGCGGTAAAGCTTGTTGCGCGGGTTCAGAAACGCGCGGTAATCGCGGTTGCCGATCAGCTTATCCAGCTCCTCGACGTTCAGCCGCTCACGATCCAGGTCGCGAAGGTCGAGCTCGGCTCCTCTCCCCAGCAAGAGACCTCTTGCTTTGCGGCAAGATGTTCAACTGGGCTTGTGGAGAAACTGCAGCTTCATCATCGGCACCCTCATGTATCCTCGGTGATTTTCAAATCTCAATACCCGTAGTCCGCCACGGCGGAGTATGCGTGCTCCTTCAGTCCCAACCCATCCACGCGGCAAGCACCAAGCAGTTCGAGGTACGCGCGGCGGTTGGGCACACCCAGCACCCAGCGCGCCAGCCACTTTTCAAAGTCTTCCAGCGTGCGCGTCTGCTCGTGGTATTGCGTGAAATACGCGTGGTCGCGCCCGTAGGACCCCTGCACCGGCGAAGGGTGCGCGCCGCTTGGCTCGTGGACCACTGCAGCGACCAGGAATCCGGGAACCAGGGTGCGGTTGGGGTCGGAGGCGATCACCTCCGGGCTCACAATTTCTTCCGCTACCACAATCACTTTTCGCGAAGCTCGCGCCGCGTCCACGGCCACGCCCAGGCTGCCCCACAGGTGCGCGTTGCCGAACTGGTCGGCGCGCTGGACGTGCAGGATGGCTACGTCCGGCCGCAGCGCGCGCACCGCCACCAGCTTTTCTTCATTCACCGGAGAAGCGAACTCGCGCAGGTTGCCATTCTTCTTGAGCAGGTCGCTCCCCAACGTCGAGTAGGTGGGCAGGAAGGGCACGCCCAGCGCGCCAGCGTGCAACGCCAGGGCCATGGTGAAATTCGAGTAGTCCACCATCTGCACCGCCCGCGGCACATTCTGCTCGACCGCGCGGCGCAGGCAATAGCCCACACCCGCGGAAACATTGCCCACCCAGGCGGCGAAGACCCGCGAGGCGCAACCCGCGCCGATCATCTGGTCGAACAGGATGTCCGAGATCGGCCCGACCAGGGTCAGCTCGCGGCGTCCCTGGCGGATGATTTCGTGGCCGGCGGCAAAAGGGATCATCTGTTCCATCTGCGCGCCCAGCAGGACCATTGCGCCCGAGGGAACGTGCGCCGAAATGGCGTTGGCCATGCTGACCAGTTTCGATTGTCTCGGCGTGCTCACGGCGTTTTCGTCCAGAAGCCTTGCGGATCAATTTCGCGGATCACGGCGAGCTCTTCTACCGTAGGCGCCGGCGTTTCCACCAGCCGCTCGGCCACGCGCAGCGTCCAGCCGGTATTGGCCAGCACGTCCTCGACGGCCACGCCGGGATGCACCGAGGCCAGGTAAGCCTCGCCATCCTCTCCAAAGCGCAGCACCCCTTTGGTGGTCAGCACCGCGGAAGGCCCAGAACCCGCCGGCAAACCCTGGGCGCGCCGCCAGTCATTCCCTTCGCCATGCCCCGGCGAAGTGACGTGCAAGACGCGTTCAGTAAGCCGCGCGCGGTCGTGCTCGAGAAGGACCACGGTGCGTCGCGCCAGACAGGCGATGTCGCATGCGCCACCCGAGCCGGGCAGGCGCACATCCTTCCCGCCGCGGCGGCCCCACGTCGAATTCAGATTGCCGAAACGGTCCACCTCCGCCGCGCCGAGGAAGCCCAGGTTCACGCGGCCCTGCTGGAGCAGGGCCATCACATCCAGCATCTGGCCGCAGAAAGTGGCGCCGCGCAGATTGGGCGGGTCGCCCATGGTGTAGAGCAGCTCGGGCGCGGGCGTTTCACGGATCACGCCATTCTCATACAGGCCAATGGCGTTGGGGGCGTGCGTTCTGTGAGCAACGAGAAAGCCAAGCATCGGCAGGCGCATGCCGACAAACACCAACTCGCCATCGCCCACTTCGCGGGCCGCCGCGGCGACCATAAGCTCGCCCCGCGTGTACTGGCCCGCGGCGCTTCCCGTTTGGACCCCGGTACTCATGCTTCCCTGGCCGCCGGCTGCGGCGGCGCAATACTCGCATCTCGCAGCATGGTGAGTTGATTGGTGACGTCGCGGTCCACTGGGCCTCGCCTGCTGCTGCGTTTGCTGCTACTGGAATCTCTGCATTCGGTCCACATGCTGACGCAGCTATTTGCCGCGGAAAACAGGCGGGCGCTTTTCGAAAAACGCGCGCAGCCCTTCGGCGCAATCCTCGGAGAAGAAACACTTCATCTGCTGCTGCACTTCGAACTCCAGGGCGCGCTCGAGCTCTGCGCGTTCTGTGGCGAGCAAGGCCGGCTTGACGGCGCGCACGGCCAGCGGCGGCGCGGCCGCCAGGCGCGCGGCGAGTGCCTGCACCTCCGCGGCGAGCTGCTCGTGCGGCACCACGCGGTTGACAATGCCCAGCCGCTCGGCTTCGCGCGCGGGGATCATGTCCGCAAGCCAGAACAACTCCGCGGCGCGCGCCGGGCCCACCAGGCGCGGCAGCAGATACGTGCCGCCGTAATCAGGGAACAAGCCCACCTTGGCAAAGCTTTGACCGAAAGAGGCTTGATCGGAAGCGATGCGCAGATCGCAGCCCAGCGCCACGTTCATGCCTCCGCCCGCCGCTGCGCCGTTCACCGCGGCAACGATAGGAGTCTCCATGGTGCGCATGCGCAAGATTAATTGCGCCCCGGCGCGCAGCAATGGCTCCAGCTCGGCCACACGGCCGCTTTCCCGCGCCGCGCGGATCGCGCCCAAGTCGCCCCCGGCACAAAACGCCCGGCCGGCGCCGGTCAGCACAACGGCCCTCACTCCGGGATTGGCTGCTGCGCGGTCAATCGCACCGGCCAGACTTGCGCCCAACTCGACGTTGAGCGCGTTTAGCTTGTCCGGCCGATTCAGCGTCAGCGTCAGGACGCCATCCTGGAGCGATTCGAGGACCACCGGCGCCGCGGCGGCATTGGCTTCAGCCACGGCCGGCAACCTTGGCCATGGATTTTTCGGACAGCTGCGCGGCAAGCTGCTTGAAGAAGGCCAGCTTCTCCGCCGGCGTCTCGGTGGTGTTCTGCCCGCTGGTCGAGGGCAGGACAAAAACCCGGGCGTCGTAGAGCCGGTCCTTCTGCGCGCCAAGCTTGCAGGCGCGGGAAGAAAACTTTTCGTAAGTCAGCTTGCCGTTAAAGGCCACCACGAGCGGCCGGAACTGCTCGAGCTTCTGCGAGAGCATCACCCGGCCCTCGGAGTATTCTTCGCGCACAATCTCTTCGATGCCGCGCGAGGGCCGCTTGATCAGGTCGGTCAGGCCGATGCCGAATTCCATCACGCGCCGGTCGTCCTCCGGGTCGAGCTGTTCGCTGACGATGCCGGCCTGGTAAAGCAGCGGCCAGAACAGGTTGCCCCGGCCGGCATAATAATGACCGGCGCGGGCGGAGGCCTCCCCCGGGTTGAAGCCGACCACCACCAGTCTCATTCCTCCGCGGAGAAAATCGGGCAGCGTCTTCATGGACCCTCCCTGTCGGCCCCGCCTTGCGGGGCGGCGCGATGCCACTCCAGTCCTCATAGATTCAGACAAAAAGTCTTGAATTGCGTGCAATTCTACAGCGCGAGCATGAGCCGCGGGCTACCTGCCCTTGAACTCAGGCTGGCGCTTGCCCACGTAGGCATCCAACCCTTCTTTGGCGTCTTCGCTCTGGAAGAGGAGCTGTTGCAACTCGCGTTCAATTCCCAGCGCCTCCTGGAAGGAGACCTCCGAACCGGTAACCACCGCGCGTTTGATACGTCCCACGGCGCCGGCGGCCTTGGCCGGGGGGCAGAACTGCCGGGCGTAGGCCATGACCTGGTCCCAAAAAGTTTCGCGCTCGAAGATATGGTGAATCAAGCCGATATCCTGAGCTTCCTTGAAATCGAAGGTGCGTCCGGTGATCATCAGCTCGAGGGCGCGCGAACGGCCAATCACGCGCAGCAGCCTCTGCGTCCCGCCGGTGCCGGGCAGCACGCCCAGGGTCACTTCCGGCAGACCGATCTTGCCGCCTTCTTTTTTGGCGATGCGGATGTCGCAGGCCAGCGCGATCTCCAGGCCGCCGCCCACAGTGTGCCCGTTGAGCGCGGCGATGACCAGCTTGGGGGTCTGCTCGAGCCGCGAAAGCGTCTCGTTGGCATGCAGGCAGAAATAGTATTTGAAGCTGGGGCCGGCCTTGGACAGCATGGAGATGTTGGAGCCGGCGGAGAAAAACTTTTCGCCCGTGCCGCGCAGGACGATGACGTGGGCATTTTCGTCCATGCGCGCGCGCAGGATGGAGTCATCGAGCTGCCGCATCATTTCGTACGTGTAGGCGTTGGCCGGCGGGTCGTCCATCTCGATCACCGCCACGCCCTGGTCCACGCGGTAGCGCACCAGCACTTTCTGGTCCACCGCCTGGATGGTCCCCATTACCGCCCTCCGTTCTTGTGCACGCGGGATCCGCCGGACTTTCCCGAGCCAGCCCCGCTCGCGGCGGATTTTGTGCCCGCTGCCGCGCCGCTGCTGTGTCCGTTCATTACGCCATTCAGGAACATTTGCGCCATGGTGCCGGCCAGCTCTTTGGCCCGGGGATCGACCTTCGGGTTGTACCACGTATAAACCCAGTTGATCATGCCGAACAGGCCGAGCACCGCAATCCGCGGATTGATGCTGCGCGCGCCACCCGCCCCGGCCAGCTCGCGGTAGATTTCCAAGGCCAGCTGGTAATAGCGCCGTTTGATGGCCGCGACCTCTCGGCGGTAGGGCTCTTCCAGCGCCTCGGCTTCGTGCGAGAGCACCTTTGATTCCGCCGGATGCTGAAGGAAATAGTCCAAGTGATTCTGGATGAGGATGGCCAGGCGCTGTTCCGGGCTGGCGACGCCAGCCAGGCGCGATTGGAGTTCCTCCAGGATGCTGGAGAAGGCGTGGTACTGGATTAGGTAGAGCAGTTTTTGCTTGCTCTCAAAGTAGTAGTACAGCCCGGAGAGGGAGACGCGGCTGGAGCGGCTGATGTCGCGGATGGAGGCGCCTTCAAAGCCCTTTTCGGCAAACACCTCGGCCGCGTGCCACAGGATGTGCTGCAGCTTGCGGTCGGACTTGCGAAGTGTTGTTGCCGCAGCCAAGCGTGCTGGCTCCTGTCTCACCGGGCCATTCCGGCGAGCGACATCGAGCTTGAATCGAACGTTCGTTCAAAAATTTAACCGGAAGCAGCCTCCTTGTCAAGACTTAAGGCAACAACGGCGTTTCCCTGGACGCTCCCGGAGGCGCATGCTACTTTACGCCTTCGCCGTTGAACATGAGTAGCGGGTGATAACAGGTGGATTCGAAGTGTCCGTTGTAGGCGCTCTGCTCCTGCTGACCTTAAACCGGGATCTCTGTGCTATCCAGGTCAAGCACGACGCGGCGCCGGGAATCGAAGGCTTCTCCCTTCGCAATCAACTCCCTCTTGATCGTAACCAGGCCGTCGAGATTCTCCTCTTGCGTCAGCACTTCGGTTTCGAACCAACGCAGACGGGCCGTCAGCGCGGGACCGCGATCCCAAATCTTCTCCGAACCGATCAGCCGGAACGTCGGATCTTGGGAAAGCCGCTCGGCATCGTTCACATCTCCATAACCCGCCAGGCGGCTGTAGATCGACTGCCGCAACAAACCTGCCAAAGGCAACTGCGTGTTCTTTCCACGCCGGTCGTCCGTGAGGTGGTCGGCCATGAGCAAACTCAACCCCAGACGTTCATCCAACTCGCGTACCAGCAGCAAGCCGCTGTCCGAAGCGACCCGCGATCCTTGGAAATCGACCCTCAAAGAGGAGTTGAAGGAGAGTTGAAAGGGCTGGTTTTGCTTCTCACCCATTGGGTCGAGGCCTCCGCGGAGTTCGTTTTGCTCTCAAAACCGCATGAATACTCGCATTGAACGATATCATACGGCTGCTTACACCGACTTCAAAAAGGAAATGTGGGGTAGATTACTGACTTGAAGATTGACCAGCGGGCGGCCAGACAAGAAAATGCAAGCCACAGCGATAACCATGAACACGGCACGCAAAGCGACTTTCTATAAGCTTCTTTCGAGCGCGGGCGCCGTGGTGTTCTCGCTCGTTCTGCTGGAGATGGGCTTGCGGCTGTTTCGACCCATCAATTATCGGAAACCAGAAGTTTGGTCGCGTGAGTTCAACCTGATGCACGAAGCTTCCGCAATTCCTGGCCTCACTTACGATCTTGCGCCGAACCACGAATCGATCTTTCCGCCGGGCGTCCCGGTAAAGACGAACAGTTATGGAATGAGAGACCGCGAACGAACTCTGCAAAAGCCGCCTGGCACCGTGCGGATCGCCGCCATTGGAGACTCCTTCGCATTTGGCTTCGGTGTCTCCGCCGAGGAAACCTTTGCCAGCGTCCTGGAGGGCATGCTGAATGAATCGAGCAGGGATGCCGGCGGGCGGTACGAGGTTCTGAACTTCGGTGTCTCCGGGTACTGCAGCCGGGATGAAGCACTGGTCGTAAAGTATAAGGCGGTGGCATGGAACCCGGACGTGGTGGTGGTTGCCTATGTGCTGAACGACCCGGAAACAGATCCCATCCAGCCGCTCCACTACTATTTCGATAAAACCCTCTGGTGGCAATATTCTCACCTCTTTCGTCTGATCGCCCGAGCAAACCACAACTGGGAAATGCGGCGCCTGGGTGGCGGAGACTACTTCCGATACTTGCATGCAGAGGGCCAGCCAAAGTGGCAAAGCGTGGTCCGGGCATTTCAGGATATCCGGGAGGCTTCCTCATCCAGGGGGATCAAGGTCATGGTCGTAATCTTCCCCGAGGTGACCGACAAATCCTGGGCATCGACGTGGGCAAAGTATCCTTATCCGCAGATTCACAAGCAGGTCGGCGATCTTGCGGTGAAAAATGGCTTTGGACTTCTCGATCTCCTGGGTGCCTATGTAGGCCATGTTCCGCGAGATCTCTTCCGTAAAGGTTGGGACGACCATCCCAATCGCGAGGGCCATCGCCTGGCGGCGAGAGCCATTTACGATAAACTGCTCGCAGACCGTTTCCTGTCTGGCGCAGCGGCTAAATAGCGGGAGCAGTCGGGCCTTTGATGCCGTCCCGCGCAACCTTCTGCCGTGTCTGGTGCATACTGTCGAGCGCCAGAGCTTTCCGCGATCACCCCTCGAACATCAACTGCTTGGCGCGCTCCGTGGCTTTGACCACGGCTTTGATCAACTTGACGCGCAATTTGCCATCTTCGAGCTCGAGGATTCCGTCAATCGTGCAGCCCGCCGGAGTGGTGTCGGCATCCTTCAGCAGGGCGGGGTGGTCGCCGGTGTCGAGGACCACGCGCGCCGCGCCGGACTCCACAGCAGAAGGGGCGAAAATCCTTGCCGGAGGCCGGCGATCGCGGTAAAAGGGCGAGGTCATTCACACCTGAGTACTGGAGCCGCCAGATGCCTTTCTTTCTCGGCCTCTTCCTGCTGAGCGCTGGCACGCTCATGTACGAAGTTGTGCTCACGCGGCTGCTCAGCGTGATCTGTTGGTATTACCTGGCGTTCGTCTCCGTCTCCATGGCCATGTTCGGGATGACCGCAGGGGCGCTGCTGGTGCAGCTACGGCCGGACCTCTTCGATAAAGGCCAGGTTCCCCGGCGGCTCGAACAGGCGACTCTGGCCATGGCCATAGCCATGCCACTCGCGCTGTTGACCCTGCTGGCGGTGCCCATCGAGATCTCCCTCTCGGCGCAGACGCTCTACAGCTTTGCCCTGTTCACGGCGGTGATTGCCGTGCCCTTTTTTTTCTCGGGGATCGGCGTATGCCTATCGCTGACGCGGACCTCTTTTCCGATTGGACGAGTATATGGAGTGGACCTGGTGGGAGCGGCGGCGGGCTGTCTGGGGGCGGTCGGACTGCTCGAAGTATTGGACGGGCCCAGCGCCATCCTGGCCATCTCCGGGCTGCTGTTCCTGGCCGCGGCCGGCTATGCCAGCCATGCGGGAGACGCCCTGCCGATGAAGAAGTATCTCCGCTACGCGCTGCTGTTGGCCGTGCTGGCAGGATTGAACGCCTCCACGCTCTACGGCATCCAGCCCATCTGGTCGAAAGGAGAGCTCGATCCCCGCACTGATTTGCTGGCCGAGGTGTGGAACCCCATTTCCAAAGTGCGCGTGTACCAGCCTCAGTGGGAGACTCCGAAGTATTGGGGTCCCAGCCCGCGTGCGCCGCAGATGCTAATCGAGGCCACGCGGCTGAATATCGACAACGATGCCGGAACTCCGTTGTATCGCTACCACGGAGATCCCCACGAGGTCAGCTTCCTGCGCTATGACGTCACTTCTCTGGGTGTGCAAATGCGTCCCGGCGGGGCGGCGGCGATCATCGGCATGGGCGGAGGGCGCGACGTCCTAGCCGCGCTGGCGCAGGGCTTTCACCGCATCGTGGCCATCGAAGTGAACAGCTCGATCGTGGATGTGGTCACGCGCCGTCTGGGCTGGTTCAGCGGACTGGGCAACATCCCGCAAGTCGAAATCCACAAAGACGAAGGGCGAAGTTATCTGACCCGCACCGCCGAGAAGTTCGACATCATCCAGGCTTCCATGGTGGACACTTGGGCAGCAACCTCCGCGGGCGCGATGACGCTTTCGGAAAACTCCCTCTATACCGTGGACGCATGGCAGATTTTTTACCGCCACCTGAAGCCCGGCGGGTTGATCACTTTCAGCCGCTGGAACTCAGGGCTCGAAGCGGCGCAAACCTTCCGGATGTTCGCACTGGCCCGGGCCACACTGCTGAGCGAAGGAGTCACAAACCCGTCTGAGCACGTCGCCCTGGTGGGCTCGGACGACGTCGCCACCCTGCTGGTGAGCAACCAGCCGCTCAGCACAGAAGACCTTGCACGTTTGCAGCAGATCGCCGAGGAGATGGAATTCGAGATTCTCTCCCTCCCCGGCCAGACCAGCGCTCTTCCGGAGCTGCAAACCATTTCCGCTGCGCGGACGCTGGAAGATCTGGCCCGCCTGCGCAACGCGCAATTGGACTATTCGCCGACGTTCGATACTTCCCCGTTTTTTTTCAATTCGGTGCGTCTGCGCAGACTACCGGAGGTGCTGCGCAACGTGCAGTTGGGTGGCGGTAACCTCCGCGCCCTGGCGTTCCTGCTGTGCTTCCTGGTTGCCGCGCTTGTGCTGCTGGCCGCAGCCATCGTTTTCCCACTCGTGCGCTGGACCAGGTTGCGCGGCGGCAACCGCCCGGCGCTTGCCGGGGGAATCGCTTATTTCGTGGCCATTGGTCTGGGCTTTTTGATGGTGGAAATCGCCATGATGCAGCAGCTCTCGATCTTCCTGGGACACCCC
>JBGPJC010000008.1:0-53293 GCA_041485165.1 Terriglobia bacterium
GCGCGGGCGCTTTGTCGAGATCCTCGACGGCGACGAAGTGCGCAAGAGCCTGACCAAGGGCTTGACCTTCAGCCGCGAGGACCGCGACGAAAATATCCGCCGCATCGGCTTCGTCTGCCGGCTGCTCAGCCGCAACGGCGTGGTTGCCATCGCCGCGGCTATTTCTCCCTACCGCTCGGTCCGCGACGAAGTTCGCGCCGGGCATGCGAACTTCGTCGAAGCCTATGTGGAAACGCCACTCGAGCTGTGCATCCAGCGGGACGTCAAGGGCATGTACAAAAAGGCGCTGGCCGGGGAGATAAAACAGTTTACGGGCGTGGATGATCCTTACGAGGCTCCCGCGACCCCGGAAATTACCATCCGCACGCAGGAAGAATCGCCCGAGCAGTCCGCGGCGCGCATTCTCGAGCGCATCGAGCAGTTGGGCCTCACCGAACCCGGCCATTCTCCCGCGTACACCGATGAAGAAGCGGAAAAAATCCGCGAACGCCTCACGCGGCTGGGGTACATCGAGCAGTGAGTGCGCCCCTCCACCTAGCAGGGCCTTTGCTCGGCTTGACGGAGGTCGGCATCGGAATTCTCGTCGGCTTGTTGATCGGCCTTACCGGCCTGGGCAGCGGCTCTTTGCTTACCCCTCTGCTCATCCTGCTGGCCGGGATGGCTCCGGCCTCGGCGGTAGGGACCAGCCTGGTGTTTTCTTTTCTCACCAAAATAGGCGGGAGCTGGAATTTCCACCGCCGCGGCCTGATCCACATGGAGATCGTGCGCGACCTCAGCCTTGGCGGGCTTCCCGGCGTGATGATCGGCGCTTTCGTGGTGCGCTATCTCGGCGTTCGCCGCCCGGAAATCATGGATGTGTTTCTACTTCGCGCCATCGGCCTCGCGCTCATTCTGGTGTCTCTGATCATGATCGCGCGGCTACTGCCCGAGCGGCACCGGCCCAGTCTGGTGGACCGCGAATTCCGCGTGCACCCCTGGTTGCGACGTCTTGTGGTGGTGGCTTCGGGATTCGTGGTGGGCATCTTCGTCACCGTGACGTCTATCGGCGCGGGCGCGGCAATGGTGCCGGTGATGGTGCTCTGCTACCGGTTGGAAGTGGGAGTGCTGGTGGGGAGCAACGTGTTTGCCAGCGCCATCCTGGCTTCGATTGCCGCCATTCCCCACCTGGGCTTGGGTCACGTCTCCTGGCCCGCCATCGGTGCGCTGCTGGCCGGCTCTTTGCCGGCGATGTGGCTGGCCAGCCAGTTGCACGGCCGCATTCCGCGCCACATTCCTGAAGGAATTATCGCCGCAGCGCTGCTGGGTATGGGCCTGCGCATCTTCGTTTTTTAGCTCCCCCCGAATTCTCGTAATTCTGAGTCCGCCCCCGACGGACGCAGAACGACGACTCACCTGCCGTCGCCAAGTGAAATAAACTCCGCTAATCATCGAAATGCAGCCGATTGATCCAGTTTAGTGGTTCGACGGCTGAAGCGGTTCAGGCTGCTGACTGAATTCGAGGAGACGAAAGCCTTCGCCGGTGACGGACGGTCCCTCCAGGGTCCAAACGGTGCGGCCGGAGAAGTACGCCGTCAATTCCGCGCGGGACTCGGCTCCCAGATCGCGCGCGAAAATCGGCCCCGGCGCGTTGCGGTCAAGCGTCGGCGGGTTGAAGGGGATCGCCGCGGCGTAGTCCGGGAACGCCTGTCCGCGGACGAACACCAGGCTGCGGCCGAGTCCGGCAGAGAGCTTGCGCACGTCAGGGCGCACGTCGCGGTAGTGGCGGTACTTGTCGAGGCTGCGCCAGCCGGCAAGGTTTACCAAGCCAATCGCCGAGGCCAGCAGGACAAACGCCCAAACTTTGTTGCCGCGTCCCGCAGAACCTGAACCCTCGTCGCAGCGCTGCGCAAGGACCATCCCCCCGCGCACGGTCAGCACCACGCAGGGCAATATCATCTGATACCAATAACGCGGACCGAAATCAGGACCGCCGGCGAACCAATAGAGGCTGAATCCCGCCCAGAGCGCGAGCAGCAGGCCCCAGAGAAGCGCATCATCCCGGAAATTGCGCCACAGCAGCAGAAGAGAAACCAGCAGAACGGAACCGCAGGGCCATCCGAACAATTCGACATTCAAAAGATTGGCGTTGATGTTTGTGTTCACGGCCACGTCAATGGGGCCGTGTCCCGGCAGCGGATCGAGCTCGGTCCAGCCGAAGTTGCCGATGTCTTTTCCGAAGCCCAGACGATTGGCGCCTGGGTAATAATGCGCGTCGGTGAATTTGGAAATGGGCACGTAGGTCGCCTGGCCGGTGAGCGCATGGTTGTAGCCTAGGAAGAGTACGGTCATCGCCGCGCCGCAAATTACGGTCGCCGCCAGCGCTCCCAAGCGCATCTTTTTCCACCCGGCGCCGAGCCACCACAACCCGCCAACGCCCGCGATGATGACTGCTTCGAGAGGCCGGACGTGCAGCAGCGCTCCGATGGCCAGCCCGGCGATTGCCGCCCACAGCACGCTCCCGTGATTGCGCGCGCGTTCCACGCCGAGCAGTCCAAGCAGGGAAAAGACCAGCCCGGCGGGATGAGGCATCAAGCTGGCGGAAAGAAACAGCAGCCAGGGTGATGCGGCGAGCAGCAGCACGGTGCCGTCGGCCACATCATGGTCATAGATCCGCCGCACCAGGGCATGCGCCAGCAGGATGGCAATCCCGCCGAGCAGAGGATTCACCAGCCACGGGACGCCCAATAGAAAGCCCAGCGCCAGCAGCGCCGGCCAGCCCGCCGGCGTGGCGGCGTACCACTTTGGCCCGTCAAACATGTCAAATTCACATTCGAACGCGCGGGCCTGAGGCGGAGTTTCCAGATACAAACGTCCCGCCGCAAGGTACTTGGCTTGCGAGACGTAGGCCACTTCATCCGGTACGTGCGGCATCCGTTCCAGGACCAGCCAGGCGATGAGCGAAGAAATCAGCACCACCCAGAGTGCCGCCGCCCAGACCAGACGCCGCGAATTCCGGCGCTGCCATCGCGCGTGCAAATTCTCCAAAGCGTCATCAGGAAAACTCGCCGCAGCCAGACAGAGATTTAGAGTTCCCACAACCAGTATCAGCAGGCCCAAACCTGTCTTGGTAGTTTGCATCGCCGCGGCTCTTGCGAATCCGCCCAGGACCAGCCCACGGACTTCGCCGGGGGCGAACCCGATAGCGGCCAACCCCTGCAGAACGAGCAGGCCCAGGAATGCCGGCAGGGGGAAGATGCGCGAACACGCCTTCACAAACTCTGCCCGCCGGCGTAGCACGCCTGCGGAGACCAGAAGCGCCTGCAGCGCCAGCGCGGCGAGGAACAAAATCCGATAACTGCGCAAGAGGTCCGTCCATCCGAAGAAAAGCTGTGGACGGATGTGATTGCCGACCTGGAGCAACTGCAGCGAGAAAGCCTGCCCGGCCAGCGCCAGGGCGGCCCACCCGGCCGTGGCGCGCCAGCGTGTCCGCGACAATGCTCCCGCCGCCAGCAGGCTGCCAGCCGCCACTGCCAGGGTCCAATACTCCGAAGATGGAAATGCGCGCGGCAGAGAAAAAGCAGTGAGCAGAGCGAACCGGCTGGCCAGAGGGCGGGCGAAGAGGATAAAGAGCATGCCACGGTATGCTGGCACGGGCGGCGTGGAGTTTCAACGGCAACTGCGGCAGAACTTGCCTTTGGCCCGCCGCGGGAAACGCTTACAATGCTCTGCGGGCTCCGGCAGGCGGCTTGACGGCATCTCTTTGCGGAGGAGCGAATCACTTTGAGGATTCTGATAACGGGCGGCGCGGGCTTCATCGCTTCGCACCTGGCGGAGCATCTGCTGGGCCAGGGGGAAGAAGTCTGGGCGGTCGATGACCTCTCCACCGGCTCGATCGAGAATATCGAGCACCTGAAGAGCCACCCGCACTACCACTACCAGATCGGCAGCATCATGGACACCGCCAAACTGGCCGAGCTGGTGGATCGCTGCGATGTCATCTTCCATCTCGCCGCCGCAGTCGGCGTTCGTCTGATCGTCGAGAGCCCGGTGCGCACCATAGAAACCAACATCCGCGGAACGGAAATCGTGCTGGAAGCCGCTTCCAAGAAAAAAAAGCTGGTGGTCATCGCCTCCACTTCCGAGGTTTACGGCAAAGCCACCAAGATTCCATTCAGCGAGGAGGACGACCTGGTCATCGGCCCGCCCACCAAGGGCCGCTGGAGCTACGCCTGCTCAAAGGCCATTGACGAGTTCCTGGCCCTGGCCTACTGGAAGGAAAAACACCAACCGGTGATTGTCGTTCGCTTTTTCAATACCGTCGGCCCGCGCCAGACCGGCCGCTACGGCATGGTGCTTCCGAACTTCGTCCGCCAGGCGCTGGCCGAAGAACCCATCACCGTTTTCGGCCCGGGGACGCAGTCGCGGTGCTTCGGCTATGTCGGCGACGTGGTCGAGGCGCTGGGCAAGCTGATCCGCACCGATGCCGCGGTCGGCCAAGTCTTCAACATCGGAAGCGATGAAGAGGTCACCATCCTGGAGCTGGCCGAGCGCGTGCGCCGCATCGCCGGAGGGCGTTCGGAGATCCGCTTCGTGCCCTACGATCAGGCCTACGAGCAGGGCTTTGAAGACATGCAACGCCGCGTCCCCTCGCTCGAAAAGATTGCCCGCCTGATCGGCTACCGGCCCACGACCCGACTCGATCAGATCATCGAGAAAGTGGTGGAGTTTGAACGGGCCCGCCTGGAGCGCGCCTCCCGCCGCTGAAGTCCGGGGCCGTATCAGCAGATTGCGGCCAATTCCATTGCATCGTCATTCGGAGTCTGCCGCGGCGGACGAAGATTCTCAGCGCAAGCCGGCGAAC
The DNA here is from genome assembly GCA_041485165.1 of Terriglobia bacterium. Lineage (GTDB taxonomy): Bacteria > Acidobacteriota > Terriglobia > Acidiferrales > UBA7541 > JAAFGT01. Next base: position 4,841 of record JBGPJC010000008.1, read on the forward strand.
ATGCAAGCGATTGCACATTGTGGGCAGAGCCCGCTTGGCGTCCCCGCCCTCTCTGTGCTAAACCCAGATTGTTCAATACAATAAACCTTGGCACCGGATTTGCCCATTGGTGGGGGTGCAGTGCTCTGCGCCTTCCTGACTTGCAAGGGATTGCTCCGTGACTTTAGTGGCCAGCCAGAACGCCATACAGGAGAATAACCAGCGGTCCGCCGCCGGGCCGCGTCTGAGCGTGGTTGTGCCCGTCTTCAATGGGCGGCTGCAATTGCCGCGCTGCCTGGACGCGCTGGCCCATTCGTCGTACGAAACATTCGAGGTCATCGTCGTGGACGACTGCTCGACCGACAACTCCCGCCAAATTGTCGAGCGCGCAGGCGCCAGGTATCTGCGCACACCGCGCCAGGCCGGGCCGGCCGCGGCACGCAATCTGGGCGCGCGCCATGCCGCCGGCGACGTCCTGGTGTTTGTCGACGCCGATGTGGTGGTGGCGCCGGAAACGCTGGCGATGCTGGCTGAGGATCTTGCCCGCGACGCGCAACTCGCCGCTGTATTCGGCTCTTACGACGATACGCCCGCGTGGAGTGACTTCCTTTCGCAATACAAAAACCTGATGCACCACTACGTCCATCAGACCGCCGCGGAGCGCGCGGCAACTTTCTGGGCGGGCTGCGGGGCCATGCGCCGCGACGTTTTCCTCGAGTTTGGCGGATTCCGCCCGGACAAATATTCCAAGCCCTCGATCGAAGACATCGAGCTGGGCTTTCGCCTGACGCAGGCGGGCCGCCCGATCCTGCTGGACAAGCGCGTCCAGGTAAAGCACCTGAAGAAGTGGACTGTGCGCGGCCTGCTGCGCGCGGACATCTCCTACCGGGCCATTCCCTGGACCGAGCTGATTCTGGAATCGCGCAACCTTCCCAGAGACCTCAATCTCGATTGGAGCGCGCGTGCCAGCGCCGTTCTGGTGGGACTGCTGGTCCTGACGCTCTGTCTGCTGCCGCTCTCCCTCGCAGGATGGTTTCCATTTTTGTCGCCTGCGAAGATTGCCGGAATTGCCGGCGGGGCCGTGCCGCTGTTGCTCGCCCTCAACGCGCGCGTTTACCTCTGGTTTGCGCGCAAACGCGGGCTGCTGTTTACCGCCGGAGCCGTGCTGGCCCACTGGGTCTACTTCTTTTATAGCAGCGCAGTTTTTGTCATCATCGCGCTGCGGCACGCGGTGCGCAGAACGCCGCGGAGCGCCTGACTCCCATGCGCATCGGCATCGACGCCACTTGCTGGACCAACCGCCGCGGTTATGGCCGGTTCGTCCGCGCCCTGCTCGCCGCCACGCTGGAGGTGGACCGGCAGAACCGCTACGTTTTCTTCCTCGACGATGAATCGAGCGAGTTCCCCGTGCCGCAAAATGTGGAAGTGGTCCGCGTGGCCGTGGGCGTGCCCACGGTGCGAGCGGCGGCCTCCAACGGAAGCCGCTCGCTGGGCGACATGTGGGCCATGAGCCGCGCCATCAGCGCGCAGCCGCTCGACCTGTTTTTCTTCCCTTCAGTGTATAGCTACGTGCCTCTGCTCGGACGCGTGCCGCAGTTGGTGGCCATCCATGATGTGATCCCGGAGCTTTTCCCCGAGCTGGTCTTTCCCAGCCTGCGCTCCAAGTTGTTCTGGTCGGCGAAGGTCAAGATGGCCTGTGCCCAGGCCCGGCTGGTCCTCACCGTCTCGGAGTACTCTCGACAGCGCCTGGCCGAGGTGCTCGGCCTCAATCCTCTGCGTCTGCGCGTTGTTCCGGAGGCCGGCGCCCCGGCCTTCCGCCGCCTCGAACCGGGCGCAATCGCGTGTGAAGCCTTGTACCAGCGGCTCGGTCTGCCAACTGATGCACGGCTGCTGGTTTACGTCGGCGGTTTCAGCCCGCACAAGAATCTTCCGCTGCTGGTGGACGTGTTCAGCAGCCTGGCCGCACAGCCGCGATTCGCCGCGGCCCGGCTGGTGCTGGCCGGTGACTACGAGGGCGACGTCTTCCACTCCGGCTACCAGCAGTTGAGACAGCAGGTGGAGCGGCTGGGCCTCGCGGACCGCGTGGTGTTCACCGGCTATCTCGGCGATGCCGTCCTGGTGCCGCTGCTCAATCGCGCTGAGGCCCTCCTGTTGCCTTCTTTTTGCGAGGGCTTCGGCTTGCCGGCGATAGAGGCCGCGGCCTGCGGGACGCCCGCGATTGTGACTACGCGCAGTCCTTTGCCGGAGCTGATGGGAGCGGGTGCCATTGCCCTGGAGCCCGAGGACCGCGCCGGCTGGCTGGAAGCCCTGGAACGCATCCTGAGCGACAAAGCGCTGCGCGACCGCATGGCCGCGGCGGCGTTCGAGGCTGCCGGACGCCTCTCCTGGCAAAGCAGCGCACGGCATCTGCTGGCCATTTTTGCGGAAGCCGGAGAATCGCGCGGGAGGCGAGAACCACGTGGCGCGGCCGGTTAGGTTCTGCCACCTCTCGATTTTCTACCCGCCCTACAGCTTCGGGGGCGATGCCATGTATTTGTATCGCCTGGTAAACGCGCTGGCGCGGCGCGGACACGAAGTGGACGTGGTCCATTGCGCGGATTCCTATCACGTGCTCGAGCCGCGCGAACCTACGGCGAAATTCCCCAATCATCCCAACGTCACCGTGCACACCCTGCGCAGCCGCTGGGGACGCCTGTCGCCGCTGCTTTCGCAGCAGACCGGAGGCACCTGGCTCAAGACGCGAAGAATTCTCGAGGTGATGCTGGGCAAGAAGTTCGATGTGATCCACTACCACAACATCTCGTTGCTGGGCCCGCGGGTGCTGGAGCTGCAGCCCGATTACCGCGATTTCATCAAGCTCTACACCACGCACGAGCACTGGCTGATTTGCCCCATGCACGTGCTCTGGAAGAACAACCAGCGCCTGTGCGAGAAGCCGGACTGCCTGCGCTGCACGCTGGCCTTTCGCCGCCCGCCGCAATGGTGGCGTTATACGCGCCTGCTGGAACGCTGCACCAAGGCCGTGGACGCGTTTATTTCGCCCAGCCGATTCACGCGGCAGATGCATCACGATCGGGGCTTTGTCCGCGAGATCGCGCACCTCCCTTACTTTGTGCCGCCCGGGGAACACTCCGCCGCGCCGGTGGAGACCTCGCCGCATCCTCGGCCGTTCTTCCTCTTCGTCGGGCGTCTCGAAAAGATCAAGGGATTGCAGACGCTATTCCCGGTGTTTCGCAATTATCCTCACGCCGACCTGCTGGTTGCCGGGACCGGGAATTACGAAGCCGAGCTGCGCCGCGACGCGGCGGGAATCAACAATGTGATTTTTCTCGGCGCGCTCCAGCAGGCGCAGTTGCGCGCGCTCTACCGCCACGCGCTCGGTGTCCTGGTGCCTTCCATCTGCTACGAGGTTTTTGGGATCATCATCCTGGAGGCTTACTTGCAGCGCACGCCGGTGATCGTCCGCCGCCTGGGCGGCTTGCAGGAGGTAGTCGAAGAAAGTGACGGCGGATTTGCCTATTCCACCGGCGAGGAGTTGCTCGCCGCCATGGAGCGCCTGCGCACCGACCCCGATCTCCGCCGCCAAATGGGTGAGCGCGGCTTCGAGAAGTATCATCAGCGCTGGAGCGAAGAAGCTCATCTGGGCATGTATTTCGAGCTGCTGGAGAGCACTGCCCGCCGCAAGCTGGGAGGCTTGCCGTGGGAGTCGCCTTCGCGGCGCGCCCTTGCAGGTATCCCCGCGTGAATCGGAGCTTAACCTTGTGTCGCACCGGACAACAGCGGAATGGAATCCTGGGAGACACAGCATGGAACTTCTTCCAAAAACCAGAGTAGAATTGCGCTTGCGCGTCCACCTGGGACCGCATGTGGTTGAAGAATTGACGACACCTGCCCAACAGACGACAATTCCCGCGCCCGTGCTGCTGGCTTTTGCTCCTCTCCACCGCATGGCGTTGGGCGCGGCCGCGGGCGTGGTCTACGGTGGGATGATGTTCGTGCTCACCGAGATACTGGTCCTGAAAGGCGGCTATCCGCTGGGACCCAACCTGGCGCTGTTCGGAGAGTTCTTCTACGGCTATTCGGTCAGCTTCACCGGCGGGTTTGTCGGGCTAGCCTGGGGATTTGGAGTCGGCTTCATGCTCGGCTGGGGATTCGCTGTGGTGCACAACCTGGTCATTTGGGTCTGGCTGGTGATTATCCGCTCGCAAGCGGAGATGGAACAGTACGGCGATTTCCTTGACCACATGTAACGCCTGAATCGGCGGGGAGCGGAGATGGAGCGCGAGACACTGCAAGAGGAGAGGCAGCTTCAGAATGCGGTTGTCCGCCTGAATGCCAAGCTGCTGGGGATCGTGACCGGCCTGCTGCTGGGGATTGGCCTCTTCCTGGCTACCGTTGTCCTCGTCCTTAAGGGAGGGCCGGATCCCGGAGTGCACCTCGGTCTGCTTTCGCAGTTCTTTCCCGGCTACAAAGTGACCTTTCTAGGCAGCTTCATTGGTTTTGGCTACGCCTTCTTCACCGGCTACCTGATCGGCATCGTGCTGGGCGCGGTTTACAACAAGGTCGCCCGCATCTGATCGAATTTCTGCGTCTCTCTCGGAGCGTAACCGCGGGGACGATTGTCTTTGATTGTGTAGGCGCAAGCGCGGCGCGGGGCTGCATCTCTCCAGCGGCTGAGCATGGCGCAAAAAGATTTGCTCCGCGGCGGATGTTTGGGAGGAAAAAGCTTGGGAAGTATATTGGTGACCGGCGGAGCGGGCTACATCGGCAGCGTAGTCACGGAATTGCTTGCCGGCCGCGGCCTGGCCCCGCTGGTGATTGACAACTTTTCCCAGGGCCACGCCGGCGCGGTAGCGCCGGGTGTGCCGGTGGTCGAGGCCAACCTCGCCGACCGCAGCGCGCTTGCGCGCCTGTTCGATTCACAGTTGATTGACGCCGTGATTCACCTGGCCGCAGTTTCCATCGTCGGCGATTCCGTCCGGCAGCCGCTGCGCTACTACCGGGAAAACGTCAGTAACCTGATCAATCTTCTCGAGGCCATGGAAACGGCGCGCTGCCACAGGCTGGTGTTCTCTTCCACTGCGGCGGTCTACGGAATTCCCACGGCCATGCCCATCGAAGAGAACTGCGTCCTCGAGCCCATCAATCCCTACGGGCGCAGCAAGCTGATTTGCGAGCAGATCATCGCCGACGCGATTTCCGCTTCGGGGGCCGCCGGGCTGCGCGCTGTCTCCTTGCGTTACTTCAACGTGGCCGGAGCGAGTGCGCGCTGCGGGGAAATGCACCATCCGGAGACCCACCTGCTGCCGCGCGTGCTCGAAGTGGCGCGGGGGGACCGGCCGCACGTCGAGCTCTACGGCACCGACTACGAAACTCCCGATGGCACTTGCATCCGCGATTACATTCATGTCGTTGACCTGGCCGAGGCTCACTTGCTGGCGCTCGATCGAACGCAACAAGGCTCCGCCACATGCAACCTGGGCAACAGCCGCGGCTATTCGGTCCGCGAGGTGATTGAATGCGCCCGGCGCGTCACCGGCCGAGCCATCGCAGTAGAGGAATTCCCACGCCGCGCGGGCGACCCGCCTTCGCTGGTGGCCAGTTATACCAAGGCCAGGACCGAGCTCGGTTGGCAGCCGAAGCGCGGCCTGGAGGAGATCATTTCCAGCGCCTGGAAGTGGCACCAGGGCCACCCCCATGGTTACGCGAGTTGACGTGAAGACGAAGGTGCAGTGATGGGGACCGACTCCCAGCCGGTCATTCTCATGTATCACTCCATCGCCGAAGGGGACTCGCCTCTGCAAGTCCCACCGCCGCTTTTCGCCCAACAGATGGAATGGCTGCACACGAATGCGCGCGTCCTCCCTCTGGCCGAGATGGTGACCGGGCTGGCCGCGAAGCAAACGCTCCCCGAGCGCGCGGTGGTGCTGACTTTCGATGACGGCTTCGCTGACTTCGCCGCCCATGCTGCGCCCGTCCTTCTGCGCCTGGGACTCCCGGCCACGGTCTTCCTTCCAACTCAATACTGCGGAGGATCGAACAACTGGCCCGGCCAGCCCGCCTGGGTGAAGCCCGAGCCGTTGCTGAGTTGGGCGGAGGTCCGCCGGCTGGCCGCAGAGGGCATCGGTTTTGGCGCGCACACGCGCAGCCACTGCCGGCTCTCCGAGATCCCGGTGGAAGTGGCTAAGGAGGAGATTCGTCTCAGCCAGGAAGACATAGCAACCCATGCCGGCGTCGCCGCGGATTTTTTTTGTTATCCCTACGGGGTGTGGAATCGCCAGGTCCGTGACCTCGTGGCGCTTTCTTACAAGGGTGCCTGTTCCACAATGGCCGCGCCCGTTTCGCCTGGCGCGGATCCGTTTGCCCTTCCTCGCGTGGATGCTCACTACCTGCGCCGGACTTCGCTGTTCCGGTCTCTCTTCACGCCGCGCTTTCGGGCCTATGTCTGGGCGCGGCGAACGGTTCGGCGCCTGCGTGGCCAGCCGGAAGGCGCCTATGCTGGTCGAAGAAGGTGAAGGATTGCGGCGACCCTGGCTCAACAGAATTGCGGAGCAGTGCGCATAAGACACGCTTGGGCCCGGAGGTTGGGGAAAAAAGGGAAAACTATTGCACACGCAGGGCTAGTTTCACGAACTGGGTCTTCGGTACTATTCCCCTAACCCGCTGAAAAAGAGTACGTTAGCGGCAGAGACAAATGGGCAATCGTTTGCACTGTTGGGTGGGTTAACTCTATTTATGAACGACATTTTCCAGAGGGGTAAGGCAGCGGTCATTATCGGGGCGGGTCCAGCGGGCCTGACTGCCGCCCACGAGCTGAGCGAGCACGGCGTTCCGGCCGTGGTGCTGGAAGCTGATTCCATCGTCGGCGGGATCGCCCGTACGGTGAACTACAAAGGATATCTGTTCGATATCGGCGGCCACAGGTTTTTCACCAAGTGGCCGGAGGTGAAGGCCCTCTGGAAAAAAGTATTGGGAGACAAATTCCTGGAGCGCCCGCGCCTTTCGCGCATCTTCTATCGAAAGAAATTCTTCTACTACCCACTGCGTCCCAAGAATGCGCTGTTCGGGTTGGGGCTTATCGAAGCCGTCCGCATCATGGCCAGCTACCTTCAGTCGCGGATTTCTCCGTACAAGGAAGAGGAAAACCTCGAGCAGTGGGTCTCCAACCGCTTCGGGCGACGGCTGTACGAGATCTTCTTCAAGACCTACACCGAGAAGGTGTGGGGCGTGCCCTGTACCGAAATCCGCGCGGAATGGGCGGCACAGCGCATCAAGGGACTCTCGCTGACCTCGGCGGTGAGGAACGCCCTGTTCCCCCAGAATAAGCCTAAGGTCAAAACCCTGATCGACAAGTTCGAGTACCCGGAGCGCGGCCCGGGACAAATGTGGGAAACCCTGGCCGCCAACCTGGAAGAGAAGGGATGTCCCATCAAGATGGAGAGGCCGGTGATAAAGATCCGGCACGACGGGAGCCGAGTAACCGATGTGGTCACGCGCGGCCCGCACGGCGAAGAAACCTTTGCCGGCACGGACTTCATCAGCTCGATGCCCATCCGCGAACTGGTCAACGCGCTGGACCCGCCCCCGCCGGAGCCTATCCTCGCCGCCGCCAACCGCCTGCGCTACCGCGACTTTCTGATTGTGAGCCTGGTGCTCAACCGCAAGGATGTCACGCCGGACAACTGGATCTACGTCCACGAGCCGGGCGTCAAGGTCGGCCGCATCCAGAACTTCAAGAATTGGTCACCGCACATGGTGCCCGACCCGGAGAAGACCTGTCTGGGTATGGAGTACTTCGTGTTCGAGAACGATGAGCTGTGGTCCAGCGCGGACGACAAGCTGATCGAAATGGCCAAGGGCGAGCTGGTCGAGCTGGGCCTGGCGCGCGCCGAAGAGATAGTGGACGGCACCGTCGTGCGCATGCCCAAAGCCTACCCCATGTACGACGGCGGATGGGCCGAACAGGTTCAGGCCATCCGCGATTGGCTGGCGGCCATGCTCCCCAACCTGCAGCTTGTGGGCCGCAATGGCATGCACAAGTACAACAACCAGGACCACTCGATGATGACCGCGATGTATGCCGCGCGGAATATCCTCGGTGAAAACCATGATTTGTGGGCGGTGAACACCGAGGGCGAATACCACGAGGAAGAACAGGAGAAGACCCCCGCTCAACAGCGCCCGGCCTACGCCGAGCCTCCGCGCATCAATTCGCTGCCTCAATCGGTTTCCGTCAAGTCCGCCCCGCGGGAGTAGCCCGCGCCCCGCATTCCCCTCGCACCCCCCCCGCGGCACAATCCGTTAAGGACACCGTTCCACAGGATTCCCCTTTTGCGCCATGCTGGCGGCGTGTATCTTGAGGCCGGAACGCGATTTGCTTACAATCCAGCCAAATGAAGAAGTGAACGCCGAAGTCTCGGCGGAGATCGGGCCATGAGCACCTGGGCAATCGAAACCGAAGGACTGACCAAGGACTACGCCGCCGGATTCTGGCGCAAGAAAAGGCGCCGGGCGCTGGACGCGCTCACCATCCAGGTGCAATCCGGAGAGGTCTTCGGATTTCTGGGACCCAACGGTGCCGGCAAGACCACCACACTCAAGCTCCTGCTGGGGTTGATTTATCCCACCTCGGGGGCCGCGCGAATCCTGGGCCGTTCGATTTCCGATGTGGCCATGCACCGCTCCGTCGGCTATCTGCCCGAACAGCCTTACTTCTACGACTATCTGACTGCGCGCGAGCTGCTCGACTATTTCGCCCGCTTTTTCGGCTACACCGCGGCGGAGCGGCGGGAGCGGGTGGGGCGCTTTCTCGGCATGGTGGGTCTCGAGGCCGCGGGCGATGTGCAGTTGCGCAAGTTCTCGAAAGGGATGCTGCAAAGAGTGGGCATGGCCCAGGCCATTCTTCACGACCCGGAAGTGGTCATCCTCGATGAGCCTATGTCCGGCCTTGACCCGCTGGGGCGGCGTGAAGTGCGGGACATCATCCTCGACTTGAAACGCCAGGGGCGCACCATCCTCTTTTCCACGCACATCCTTTCCGACGCAGAGATGCTTTGCGACCGGGTGGGTGTACTGGTAGGAGGCAAGCTGCAAGGAGTGGGCGCGCCTGAGGAGCTGGTATCCATCGCCGTACAAGGGATGGAGGTGCTGTTCGACATGCCCGCCGGTCGCGCGCTGCCACCCGCGCTGGGCGCTGCGGCAGTGCAAACCGGCAGCCGGCTACGTTTGCATGTCCCCGAAGCTGAGCTGTATGCCACGCTGGAGCTATTGCGCGGCTCGCAGGCGCGAATTATCTCCGTAACCCAGGTCAAGGCCACGCTCGAGGATTTCTTCTTCAGGCTGGTGGGCAATCAGAAGACGGCTGGCCACGCCGTCGAAGTGCCTGGAAAATGACCCGCGTCGCCATCGTCGCCCTCAACACCTTCCGCGAAGCGGTGCGCGACCGCGTTCTCTACAACCTCATCTTCTTCGCTCTGCTGATGATCTCCGCCGCGGTCCTGGTCGGCGAGATTTCCATCGGCATCGAGCGGCTGGTGATCGTCAACCTGGGGCTGACCGCCATTTCGGTCACCGGACTGGTGATGGCCGTGTTCATCGGCGTAAGCCTGGTCTATAAGGAAATGGACAAGCGCACGCTCTACGCGCTGCTCTCGAAACCTGTGCGGCGCTGGGAATTTCTGGCGGGAAAATTCGCCGGCCTGCTACTCACCTTGGCGGTCAACACCGCGCTGATGACCCTGGGTCTGATCGCGGCGCTGCTCTATGTCACCCACACGCTGGCACCTGCTGACGCCAATCTACTGGTGGCTGTTTATTTCATTCTGCTTCAGCTCGCTCTGGTGACCGGTCTGGCATTGCTGTTTTCCTGCTTCTCGACGCCGATGCTTTCCACCCTGTTTACCCTCGGCATTTACCTGGCAGGGTTATTCTCCGCCGACCTGCGCGCATCGGGGATGAGCGGAAACAGCCGCGCATTGGAGTTGATGACCCGCGCGCTCTACTATGTCCTGCCAAATTTCAGCAACTACAACGCCATCCACGCCGCGGGTCACGGGCGTGCCATCCCCTTCACGCTGGTCTGGGCGAACACGGCCTACACCGTCTCTTACCTCCTGGTGATCCTGCTCGCGGCGTCGGCGGTGTTCTCCAGCCGCGACCTGAAGTGAAATGAGCGCGAGAGCCATGCGGCCGGAAGTGCGCGTGGCGGTGCCGGCCATTGCCGCACTGTTTCTGCTCCTCTTTACACTGCAAGTGAGGATTGACGCGATCACCCGCAATCTCCCCCTGCAGAAGGAGGAATTGCTGCTGCGCTCCGCGCGCATGCTGAAAAAGATGAGCCTGGGGTATGACGCGCTGCTGGCCGATCTCTATTGGACGCGCACCGTGCAGTACTACGGCCTCAAACGTCTGAACGATGACCCCAACTTCGAGCTGCTCTCTCCGCTTCTCGATTTGACCACCGAGCTCGATCCCCAGCTCGTGGTGGCCTACAAATTTGGCACGGTGTTCCTCTCCGAGCATCCTCCCGCGGGCGCCGGCCGGCCGGACCTGGCTGTTCAGTTGACGCGCCGCGGCATTGCCGCAAACCCCGAAGAGTGGCGCTTCTGGGCCGACCTGGGTTTTGTGTATTACTGGTACGAGAAGGATTACGCCAACGCCGCCGACGCCTATCTCCAGGGCAGCCGCCAGCCGCTGGCGCCCATCTGGATGAAAGCGATGGCCGCTTCCATTTCCGCGCAGGGCGGCTCTTACCGGACCTCGTATTTCCTGTGGTCGGAGATTTACCAGTCCACGCAGGACGCCGAGATACGCAAGAACGCCCTGAAGCACCTGCAGACGCTGCGCGCGGAAGAAGACGCGCAGCATCTCGTGGAGATCGGCAAACAGTTCTTCGCCCGCTTCCACCGCTACCCGGCCTTTTCGCGGGACCTGGTTAGTGCCGGGCTGCTGCCGGCCGTCCCGGTGGATCCCGCAGGGTATCCTTACGTGTTCACACCGGACGGCAGCGTGCGCCTGAACCCCTCCAGCCCGATTACTTCCGAAAAGATTTCTCCACCGTCCAAACCGTGACGCGCCAGCGGCCGGGGATGGGGCAAAACCTCGCCAGGACTCAGCGCGGAGCAGATTCCGCGCGCAATTGGCGCAGCTTGGCCTGTTGTTCCGGAGTCAGTTTGTTCTTGATGCGCACCATGAGGAGGAGCTGCGCGCGCTTCACTTCCCGCTCTACGTTCAGGACCTTCTCGAGCTGCGCCAAGACCTGAGCTTCGTCTACCGAAGGCTGCTTGAGCAGGCCCAGCAGGGACTCCATATTGTCCTGGAGCTGCCACTGCAGCTCGGTGAATCGCGTCTGCGCCTTCAGGACTTCCGCGCGAACGTAGTTGCGCTGCGCGTCGTCAAGCCCGATGGCTTTCTGGTGGGCCATCACCAACTCTGGTGGGAACAGATTTTCCGCTACGGGATCGTGGTTGGGGTTGGGCGGTTGCTGCGCTACCAGGGGCGCCGCAGACCACAACAGACAGATTGCCAGGATCCAAAAAGTGATGCGAACAGTTCTTTTTCCGCTCATGGGTTTTCCTTCTCCTGTTTCCTGCTCCGGGTTCCGGGTTTCAGGTCGAAAAACGTCTCGCCCAGCCGCGGCGCCGTCCGCAGCCATTGCTGCGACGATGAATTCATAAGGGTCGCCGTAGGGGATCGCCAGCGGGAAAGCGCCGCCGCGGCGGACAAGACCTGCTCTCTCTCGCGCTGAGCTCTCAACTGGCTTTGGTAGAAGAACAGGGCCATCGCCGCGGCGCAGGCCAACACCACCCCAGCAAACTTCCATCCGCTGAACCAGGCCGCCGCGGAAGGCCATTCGTGGATTCGATCGAGGACGCGCGCTTCGAGTTCCGGTGAAGGCTCCGCGGCGGTCACACGCCGGATGCCCGCATCCATCTCTCCCGCGTGCTGGCACCATTTGGCGAGTGCGCCGGAGCAAGCCGGGCAGCTTTGCAAGTGCGCGGCGAGCGCCGCTCCGGCGGGCCGCCCGAGCGCGTGGTCCAATATCTCTTCGCGCCACTGATCACATGCTTTCATGGCAAAACACCTTCAGCAGTTGTTTGCGCGCCAGGTGCATCCGCGACCTGACCGTACCCTCGGGAATCTCCAGCACCGCGGCGATCTCTCGCGTGTCCAGCTCCTCGACGGCGCTCAGCAGCAGCACCGCCCGAAGTTTCTCCGGCAGGCGCTCGATCTCCGCCCGCAGGCGTAAGTGGATTTCGCGCTCGGCGGCCAATTTTTCCACGCTGGGCGGCCGGGGCGTGCTCCACTGCCACCAGGACGTCTCGCGGCGCCGCGCGCGGGCCGCGGCGCGTTGGCGGTTGATGGCCAATCGCCAACTCATCCGCGCCACCCAGGCGCGGAATTTACCCGCATCGCTGAGGGTCGCAAGCTTGCGGTAAGCTTGCAGGAAAACATCCTGGGCCACTTCCTCAGCGTCGGCGTGGTTGTCGAGTACCGCGTAAGCCAGGCGAAATACCAGGCGCTGGCAATCGCGGAGCTGCTGCTCGAAATCCACCGCGCCCTGCGCAGCCGGCGCCGCGCCAATTGAGAGTTCGTAATCGCGCTCATCACCTGGCACGGGCCATCCGGCACGGTCGGGGACCGGCTGCTCCTTCTTGTTTCTAGTGGCGTGTAGCCGCGGACGCATTCGGCGACGGCGGTGCTACCAGATACAGAGCCTCGAACGCTCCCACTACAGGCTCGAGCTGCGCCGCCAGCGTGACCGCCTGCACCTTTTCGATCTGTTCAGTCGTCAGCAAACCGGAAAAAATCTGCTGGAAACCCTGGACGGCGTGCTGCTCTTGCCGATCGAGCGCGTGCAGCAACAGGACCAGCTTGCCGATTACTGCCGGGTCCGGAGCCGGGCTGGCAAGGAGTTGATCGAGTTGCTGCTGGACGAGCTGTTTCTGCTGCTCCAGGGGCACCAGGGCCGCAAAAAACTGTTTGAGCAGCTCCTGAAATTGAGCCGCCTGCTGCGGTGAAAGCTGCAGGAAAGTGGCCACGATGACCGGCGCCGGCGGCGGCGCGGGCGCCTCGATTCCCGCCGCGGACTTGACCGGCGGAGTCCCCGGCATCCCCAGCATCCCCAGCGGCACGGAGAGGGCAGCCAGCGCAGTGGTGATGATCTTCTTTTTCAGTTGCATCGGTGGACTCCTCCTGAGTCTAACAACAAGACACCGCGGAGGAGAGTTTTGTTCACTGCGATTCGGGGGGCCTGCGCGAAACGGGGTGCGCTCAGACGGGAGAGCGGCTGGAGCCGGCCACACCGGCAAGCTCGAGGCGGGTCTGAAGGAATTTCAGGACGGAGTCGCGTGTCACCATCCCCACGATGGAATCGCTGGAGACCACCGGCATCTGGCTGATGTCTTCAGCGTTCATGCGCTCGAGGATGCGCAGCAGCGGCTCGTCGGGTGCAGCGCAATGAATTTTCGGGCGCGGCAGCATCACCGCCTGGACGGAGGTGCCGGCCCAATCTTCCCGCGCGACGCCGTTCAGTGCGTGCACGGTGATCAGGCCCACGCAGTCGTTATCGCCGGTCACCAGGTGACACCGCCGGCCGGTGCGCAGGACTTCTTGCAGGTAGTCCTCGAGCGTGACGCTGCGCGGGATCACCGCCAGGTCGGTGCTCATCACATCGGAAACGCGCAGGCCGTTCAATTGGTCGCGGACGGCCACCTGCGCGTAGGTCTCTCCGGCCGCGGTGCGCAGGAACCATCCGATAAACGCCAGCCACAGCCCGGAGAGCGGCGATTCCGTGAAGGCCTGCCAGATGCCGAGCAGGATGAACCCGTAAGCGAAGAATTGTCCGGCGCGTGAGGCAATCTTCGTGGCCCGGGAAAAGTTGCCGGTCATTCCCCACACAATGGAACGCAGGATGCGCCCGCCATCCAGGGGGAAGCCCGGAATCAGGTTGAATGTAGCCAGGGCAAAATTGATCTCCAGCAGCCAGACGGCCATGACCCCGGCAATGGTGGTCTCCGGATACCGCAGGGAGAGCAGGTAAAGCGTTCCGGCAAGGAAATAGCTGGAAGCCGGCCCGGCGGCAGCGATCAGGAACTCCTGCTTGCCGCTCTCCGCTTCCCGGCCGATGCGCGCCACGCCGCCGAAGACGAAAAGAGTGATGGAAATCACGGGAATTTTGAAGCGCTGCGCCACCACGCTGTGGGCCAGCTCGTGAAACACGACGGAGGCGAAGAAGAGCAGGCTGGTGGCCAGCGCGACCAGCCATTGCTGCGGTTCGTTCCATGACGGCTGTTCGGTGTGATAGCCCCTCACCAGCGAATAGGTGATCAGGGCGAAAACCAGGAACCAACTGGGGTGCAGATATATGGGAATCCCCAGAATCCGCCCGATGCGCGCGCCGCCAGAACTGATCTGCATTCCCATCCCCTACCAGTATAACCGACGCGCGCTCCTCGCCTGCCCGGCGCGTGGCCTGTGCTATGATTTCGCACCGGGGCCATGAAATTCCCTTCCAAACTCTTTTTGGTGTTTGCTGTGGCGTTCTCTCTCGCCGCGGCCATCCTGTTCGGAGCGTCGCTGCGCGGCGTGCGTCACGCCTTCGGACAGATGGAGTCCGAGCGGGCCTCGGCGGCGCTGGAGCTGGCGCGGTACGAGCTGTCCAGCCATGGCGAAGATGTGGACCACCGCATCGGCATGATCGCCGAAGGCGAAGCCACCCTGCGCATGGCCATTGACTTGAACCGGCTGCAGCCCGACTACTCGATTTATGCCAACGACGCGCGGGGCGTGGCCGGGACGCAGGGCCTCGAGGTGCTCGAGTTCGTCGCCAACGACGGCACCATCGTTTCCTCCTTCCACAACCCCTCCAGTGTCGGCCAGAAAAATGGCTGGATTCGCGCCGCCAGCTCGCGCGATACGCCAGGCGGATTCCTGGCGCGAGTGGAAACGTCGGAAGGGCCGGCCATCGCGCAGCTCGCCGTGCGCGCGATTCCCGTCGGAGATAAAAAGCTCTTCCTCGCCGGTGGCCGACGCCTCGATCACCGCTTCCTGCGATCGCTGGTGCTGTCCGGCGGCATGACCGCGCAGATATTCCTGAGCCTCGATCCCGCGTCCAAGGCCGATTCGCTGTTCGATGCCACCGGGCTTCTTTCTCCCTCCGGGGCGCAGGCCGCGCTGGTGGAAGAGGTGCGGCGCAAGCCGGAGAGCGCGGCGTCCCGCAAACCTTTTCCGGAAGCCTCCGCAGCGGTGACCTATTACGCGCAACCGTTCCTCGGGCCGGATGGCACCGTGCTCAGCGTCGTGATCCTGGGCCACTCCTCGGAATCACGCCAGGCGGTTGAAAAAATTCTGGTCCGCAGCGCCCTGCTGATTGGTGCCGCGGGGATTCTCCTCGCCTGGCTGGTGAGCGTCTGGAGCGCCACCAGGATTACCATCCCGCTCGAGCGACTGGCGCGCACCGCGCGCGAAATCGCTGCCGGCAGTTCGGGCGCCCGCGCGGATGATTCCTCCGGCGGAGAGATCGCGGTGATTGCGCGCGCGTTGAACGAGACTGCCGAACGGCTGGCATCCGAGCGCGAGCGCCTGCTGCAAGCCGAGCGCGTGGCGTCCTGGCGGGAGATGGCCCGGCGCGTGGCCCTCGAGATGGATCCTGCCGTCCGCGGCCTGGAAAACGCCTCGCAGTCGGGCGCATTCCGCGAGGCCTTCGAACGCCTGCAGAGGACCCAGGAACGCTACCGCGAATTTGGAGATCTCTTCGTGCTGCCGCTGCAGTCGGTGCGGCTCAATGACATCGTGCGCGCCGTGGTGCGCGATTTCGAGCCGCTGTTCGGAAACGCGGCCAGCGACATCACCCGTCCGCCCATCCACCCGGAGGTCTATCTGGCCGAGGACCTTCCCGCGGTGCAGGGCGATCCGGCACTGCTCACCCGCGCGGTGGACAGCCTGGTGCTCTTTGCGGTGCACTCCATGCCCACCGGCGGCACGCTGACCTTGCGCACCGCGCCGGTGGCGGGACATGCGCGTGTGGAGATCGAGTGGCTCGGCACCGCACCGGTGCCCGAAGAGGGCGAGAGACTATTCACTCCGGCGGGCTTGCAGCGCAGCTACGCCACCGGGCTGGAGATGGCTACCGTGCAGACCATCATCAGCGACCACGGCGGCTCGGCCTCAATCTTGAGCGGCGGAGGTCAGACCCGCATCTGGCTACTTCTGCCGGCGGAAGCTGCTGTGGCCGAGAATCGCGAGCTGGCACGCGAGCCCCAGGCCGTGGGCAAGAACTGAGGCCACCAGGCGGCCGCGCCTGGCGTCATCATTTTCTTGCTGCGGCCGGCTGGAACCCCACCCGTTTCATTTTTCCCCAGGCCAAATCCCCGCGCATGTATTGCCACAACCCTTGCAGCCGCCAGTAGAGATGCATCTGGCGGTAGGGGCAGTGCTCGAGGAAGCAGGTGAGAATCAGCTTAGCCACCTCGCGCCAGTCGTTGTACCGGCGGTAGGTGATCTCTTCCAGCATGACCGCGCCGATGGAAATCATCGTCGCGAAGAAAAACCCGAATAGGAGAAACTTCACGAAGAATGCGTAGCTGAGGACTCCCAGCAGGGCAGCCGTGACGATGCTGGCCAGACCGATCAGCTCAATCACCGGGGCCAGCAATTCATAGAGCCACAGGTTGGGGAGAGCAATGGCCCCGATGCGCCCGTAACGCGGACGGAAAAGCATGTCGCGGTTCGGCCACAGCGTGTTCAGCATCCCTTTCTGCCAGCGCGCGCGCTGCCGCGCCAGCGTGGTCCAGTCACCGGGCACCTCCGTCCAGCAGACCGGGTCGGGCACATAGCTGATGCGGTAGTCTCTGCCATGATCGAGCATGTAGCGGTGGAGGCGCGTGACCAGATCGAAATCCTCGCCGATGGCATCGCGCCGGTAACCTCCCACGGCCCGCACCAGGTCGCTGCGGAAAACGCCAAAGGCGCCGGAGATGATCATCAGCATGTTGAAGAAGCCCCAGCCCTCGCGGCCCACCAGAAACGCGCGCAGGTATTCTACGACCTGGACGATTTCCACCGCCTTTCTTGGCAGGTGCACCTTCTGCAACCGGCCGCGCTCCACCTCCGAGCCGTTCACCGCGCGGACAATTCCTCCGGCGGCGATTACGCGCTCCGGATCGCTGAGGATGGGGACCATGACGCGGATCAGCGCGTCCTCCTCGAGGATATTGTCGGCGTCGAGCACCAGGACGTAAGGACTGGAAGCGGCGTTGAACGCGGCGTTGGTGGCATCCGCCTTGCTCCCCCCGGCTTCCTTGTCCACCACCAGCATGCGCGGCTCGCTCTGGCTCATGTACACGCCGCGGACGGGTTTCGAGGGCACCACCGGAACGTAGACCAGGTCGGTGAGCAGCAGGTGGAATTCGCGCACCAGGTTGGCCAGCGTGGCGTCTTCCGAGCCGTCGTTGACGACAATCACCTCCAGGGCCGGATAGTCCAGGGCGAGGAACGACCGCACCGACTCCACGATGGTGGCCTCCTCGTTGTGCGCGGGCACCAGCAGGGAAATCGGCGGGGCGAAGGGAGATTCCTTCATGCGATCGAGGCGGATACTGGCCAGCAGTTGCTGGTGCCGGGCGCTGGAGTAGATGGCCACGATCAGCAGGAGGAGATAGATGAGATTGACTCCCAGGTAGTAAAGAAAGAGCAGGTTGTTGATCACCAGCAGGGTGTGGATCATGGCTGCAGCGCGTCCGCCGCTTCAGGTCCGGGCGCCGCTGCTTCCTCCAGCCGCGCGGCCAGCCACTGCAAGATGCACTTTTCCCGGGCTCGGCTCGCCGCGGCCTCCAGCAGCTTCAGCGGCTGGAGCAGTTGCTTTTCGCCGGAACGGGCCAGCAGACGGGCCACCTGGATGCGCACGCGCCAGCTCTGGTGGTGCACCAAAGCGTCGAGCAGGAAGCGATGCGCCCCGGCGCGCAGGGCCCCCAGCAGCACCTTCGCTGCGCTGTCGCGTTTCTCGCGGTGCTGGAGCGCTTCCAGCAGATCCATCATTGCCCCGCTGCGTTGCAGCTCGCTGACCAGCGACTGCAGGCCGTAGCGGTCGCGCGCGCGGATGGCCAGCTCGATAATTTCCTCCAGATGTCCATCC
The DNA here is from genome assembly GCA_041485165.1 of Terriglobia bacterium. Classification (GTDB taxonomy): domain Bacteria; phylum Acidobacteriota; class Terriglobia; order Acidiferrales; family UBA7541; genus JAAFGT01. Next base: position 22,953 of record JBGPJC010000008.1, read on the forward strand.
ATGCGCGCCAGTGCTGAGGCGGAGCGCAGGCGCACGAAGCGGTTGGGATCGCACAGCGTTTGCAGGAGCACGGGGATGGCCCGCGTGTCGTTCAGGATGCCCAGGGCGACTACCGCCCGCAGGCGCACGAACCATTGTTCGTCCGCCGCAAGCTGCTGCAACGCGCTGAGCGCCAGGCGCGGCTTGGCCCCGGCCAGCGCCCGGGCGGCCGACGCGCGCACTTCGGGCAACGGGTCGGAAGCCAGCAGGACCAGATCCTCGCCCAATTCCGCGGTGGCCACCTCGGCCAGAACCCGCGCCAGCGTGGGCCGCAGCGAGTCATCGCAATGGCGCACATAGTAGTGCAGCAAGGAGGGACGCGCGCGGCAGCAATGCAGCAGGGCGTTTTGCAGGACCGGCAGCGGCAGACGGAGCTGCTTTTGCGTTACCCGCTCCAGAATGGGCTCGGCGGCTTCCGGAAGGCCGCAGCGTCCCAGGCCGCGAGCTGCGGCAATGCGCGTTTCGTCATGGATGTCGTCGAGCCCTTCGGCCAGCGCAGGGATGGCTTCGGGGACGCGCATCCGGCCCAGTGAGACCAGCGCCTGGCGCCGCCGCCAGCCGCGCAGACTGCGCGCTTCGAAGCTGCGCATATCGAGCAGGCCGCTTATCCGCAGGCAGTGGCGGATGACCTCGGCTTCGTCCTCCGCCGCTACCTCCAGGCGGTCGAGCAGGATGGTCTCGATGATCTCGCGGGAAAGAGGATCGAATCGCCACTCTTCCGGGAGGATGCCGCCGTCCAGGATCGATTCCCAATCTCGCCGGATCTCCAAGGTGCGCTTCTCGCGGCGCCGGAAGTGCGCCTGTCGCATGGCCCGGCGGACTACGATGAAGAGCAGCAGGAGGGCGATGCCGGCCAGAGAAAGGGTAATGGCCTCTAAGATGAACCGGGCCGGTCCCAGCCACCTGACCGAGTTAGAAACGGAATCCATAGCTCAATCCTGCGCTGGTCTGCGAACGCCTCTGCGATCGGTCCTGGCTGAACACATACCCGGAGAGGTCCTGACGGCGGGTAACATCCCAGCGCAGGCCGCCTCCCCAGGTCCGCGCGGCGAAACGCCCGATTTGATCGGTGCGGGCGAAATCCTCGCCGCCCACGGCAAAGAAGACGTTTCCACCGAGACGCCGCACCAGTGGGAACGCCAGCCGGGTGATCCCGGAAGGCTGCCAGCTCGGAGCCAGTCCGGGGAAAGAGCTGCGCGCAGAGGTGACGCCGATCGACCAAATCCAATTGCGTGGGAAGTAGACCAGCACGCTCGGCGTCAGCGTCAGCACCCGCGCCGTCCTGAACCACAGCCAGCGCTGGTTGTAGTTGATCTCCAGGCCGCGGACGAACGGTTTTCCGCCGAAAGCGAATCCGTGGTCCAGCTCGAAGAAGGCCTCGCTCTTGGCGATCACATCATCGTCGTGGCTGATTGCGCCGCCCACCGTGACTGCATTGCGCGGCGCCGGCTTGAAGGTGGCCGCGCCGCTGAAGCGGACCGCTTGCCCACCGAAGCGGTCGTAATAAGTGGTGGCGAGGTTGGTGGTCCAGCGCGGATGCCAATTCGAGCGCAGGCTGGCAGCGAAGTCCCCGGCAGTGTCGGTGTAGTTGTAACCGTCAATGTCGGTCCCCAGCCGGAATTCGTGGCGGGGTTCTTCGGCTAGACCGTCGACTCCTTCCTTGGCCTCGGTGTTCCCGGGTTCGACGCGCTGCGCCTCGCGGAACGCGGCGCGAGCCTCGACGCGGCGCCCCAGCGCACGGAGTACACGACCGCGGGCGACCTGCACGTCGGCTCGCGGCGGGGGAATTTGCGCTGCGCGGTCCAGTAGCGTCAGGGCCTCCTCGAAGTGTTGCTCGCGGCTGAGCACAGCGGCGAGTTCGGCGAGGGCGTCGGCGTCATTGGGCGTCGCAGCCAGCCAGCGGCGGTAATCCGCCTCGGCTTCCGCCGTCCGGCCCAGCCGCGCGAGAGCGCGGGCGCGCCAGCCCAGCGCCTCGAGGTCATTCGGAGCCTGTTCGATGCGCCGTGTTGCCGCCGCCAGTACTGCTTCCGTGTTCCCCGCGGTCCACAGGGCGCGCACGTCGGCTTGCCAGTCTGTGACCGGCTGCTGTGCCGCGGCGGCAGTGAGCAGGCCCGCAGTCACACAAAGAGCGAAAATGCGAAAATGCAACGACATTCGCCAGTGTTCCTTACAATACCTTAAGAATCGGCGGTTTTCGGCGAGATGTTAGCGGGAAGCAACCAATCTGGAACACTGACCTGTCTCTGCGCGGCCCAAGGAAAGAAACTCTACTGCTTGTTTTTCTGGATCGGCTTCGCTGCCAGCCGGAGCGGTTGGCCCTCGGCCGCTTCCAGGGTAAGCCCCAGCCACGACGCGATGGTCGGAGCGATGTCCACCAGCCGCGCACCTTCGATTTTTCCCGGGGCGATGCCCGGTCCCAGGATCAGCAACGAGGCCAGCATGTCGTCGCGATCGGGAGGGAAACCATGGAGCCCAAGCTTTATTGCCGGTGTGATGTACGGGCCGGTGATGCCGGTTTCGAAGCCGAAGCCCTCCGCGGCCTCGACCACCAGAAATGCCTGCGGGTCTCCGCCCAATTCCACGATGCGGTCGTGCCCGAAGACCCGTGCGACGCCGCTGCCGGCTGCGCCGGAGAGTGGCTGAAAAATATCCACCACCGCCCGGCGCGTCTCTGCGTCCGCCGTGTCTTTGAGGTAGACGTATGCCGATCCGCCGTGGATGAGCACCTGCGCCTTCCAGTCCCGGATCTTGTTCTTTTCATCAAGGGCGATGAGCCCTTTTTCCTGCAATAGCACGCCGGGATGGGCGAGCTTTTCCTGCCGCGCAAAACCGTGGTCGGAGACGATGACCAGGACAGTGCGTTTCCAGGTGCCGGCTTTTCTTGCCGCGGCAATCAGGCGGGCAATCTGCGCGTCGGCATTCTCGATGGCCCGCACAGCCTCCGGGCTCCACGGACCCTTTTCGTGCTGCCAGTGGTCCACTTCAAAAATGTGCAGCATCAGCAGATTGGGCCGCGAGGTCTCCAGGATGTGGACAGCAACGTCTGCCAGGGCTTCGTCCTTCGTGGTGGGAGGTGTGAGCCCGGCAAGAAAATTCGGAAACTGCCTAGCGACTTTGTCCACCAGACCAGACGTGGATATGGCGCGCAGCAGCTTTACTGAGTCGGTGCCTTTCCCTCGCCAGAATTCCGGCAGGACAAAATCGGCGCGCGCGCCCACGGTCACCGGCCAGGAGATCAGGGCGGTCCCCAGCCCCTTGGCGCGCGCGGCATCCCAGAGCGTGGGGACGCGGATGTCCTCGGTGTACCAATTCCAGCCCTCGTCGCTGGTCTCCATAGGGTCAAACACCCGGTTGGCGACGATGCCATGGAGGCCAGGCGAGACCCCGGTGGCAATGGTGGTGTGCGATGGATAAGTCACGGCGGGCATAACCACGCGCACACCCGGACTCCACGCGCCCTGCCGCACCAGCTCGCGGAGCACCGGCACAGCAAGACCGTGGCCGTCCGGATCGGTGTAGCTGGCTGGCATCAGTCCGTCGACAGAGATGACGATCACATGTTCGATCGGCTCACCAATGGACGAGCCGCTGGCGAGAGAGCGCTGAACTGCGGTGAGGTCGCCCGCAATCGCTTGCTTTTGTGAGTTCGGTGCCTGCGCTGCGGCGCCGGGCAGCAGCAGAAAAGCAGTCAAGGCGGAAAAGAGAAACGCGCGTTTCATCACTCTACCTTTGTGCAGCATTTACAAAATCAGACTGTAGGCATGGAACGAGCCGGCGACAAGTAAATTCATTGTGGAACAGATCCGTAGTGGAATGCCGCGCACTACAAAATTTTGGCGGCCCATTTTATTCGTGTGTCATGCGGCCATACGCTGACTGATCAAGCCATTCCAGCCGCCGGTATGCAAGTTTTTGCACAGGCGCCTACCTTCCGTCCTTGGCCACACTGAAACACCCCGCTAAGACCATAGCAATCCACCCGGTTACAGCAGCCACACTTTGGCACCAGAGATGCTTCTCTCCCTGTGCCAGCGCTGGTTTTAAGTGTATTGGGTCCGGCCAATCTGATTGAGGTGAAGCGGTGAAACGACTCCAGGGATTCAGCCTTCTCGCACTTCTCGCGCTGTTGGTGCCGGCGCTGCACGCCGACACCCTCGTGGGCTCTGCCGGCGACGGCTGGCAGCCTTTTCCAACTACTTTGAATGAGAAGGGAACCAGCGCCTTTTGGGACAACCACAGCTTGGATGGCTCCAAGGAAAACATCGGATATTTCCTGAGCAACACCGGCGCGTTCACCGGCTCGAAAGTGGGTCCCGGCGCGCTGCCGTTTTGGGGCACTTCGACCGGCAATTATGACCCCAACTTCTACTTCAATCGCACATCGTCCGGATCTTCAACCACCATGCTCGCCAGCATCGCCGGATTTGCATCTGGCAATTCCTTTGGTTGGTACGACACCACCTTGCCGGTGACCAACTCCAGCAATCTGCACATCATCGTCCACGGAGCGGCCAACCCGTCGGCGCCGCCGGTGGCGTTTACGCCGTCGGCACACTACGGCTACTTTCTGATCGCGGCCAATGGCAAGATTTTCTTTACCCAGTCGAAATTGAGCTCGACGGGTTACCAGGGACATCAGAACTTTGCCGTGTTCGACACCAACCCTGCAAACGCGAACTCGAGTTACTTTATCGGTGTAGAAGATCTCGCCAATGGCACCGGGACTGAAGGCAAGGGCGACTACAACGACATGATCATCCAGATCACTCCGGTCCCCGAACCAGCCACACTCTCTCTCACCGGTCTCGGCATGCTGAGTCTGGCCGGGCTGGTCCGCCGCAAGATGCGCAAGCAGAGCTAACCCGAATTTCCCACCAGGCTGTAATTCCCCAAATACGTAAACGCTCTTCGCCGACATTCTGAATTCGCCCAGGCGGACGAAGAATCTCCACGGATAATTCCGTCAGGTCAAGTCTTGAATCAGGGAGTGGGCCCCGGGCGCGGTGCGGAAGTATCGGCCGGGACGGCGGCGCGCAGAGCAAAGGTTTGCCGGGTGAATCCGGCGTAAGCGCCGCCGGCTTCCACCACTACAACCTCGACGGTGTAGCGTCCCGGAGCAAAATCCGCCAGGGAAACACTCTGCCGGAAAACGGCGGACCGCGACCCGGCATCGATCTCGGCCGGCAGGAATAGCCCGGTGTCACCGGTGCGCGCGCCTTCGCGGAAAAACACCAGACCGGCGCGCAGCTTCCCGGCCTGCGCCTTTTCCGGCAGGTAAGCCTGGAACAGCGCGTGCAGAGTCTGGCCGGCGGTGAAGACGCGGGTCACGCTGGGGATGATGCGCTCGCCCGCCACCTCCAGCGGCGAATGACGCATCTTTGTTCCCGGCGCCAGGGCCTTGGTTTGAACTTCCTTGCGGTTTGATACGGAATCGCCGATCGCCTGCACCTGGCTGGACAGCAGAAGCGAGCTCAGCTCCAGTTTGTCCGGTTGCGCCGCAGAAATTCGCAACGGCTGTTCGAACGTGCCGATTTTCCCCGTGGCATTCTCCCGCACCAGGAATTTCAAGTGGTAATTCCCGGGCCCCAGGATGATCCCGCCCTGGTAAAGCAGCGGGCGCTGGCGGATTTCGCTGAAGCGCGCGGGGTCGAGCTGCACGCGCACAGTATCGCGCAGACTGGCCACGCTGCGCCCGCTGCTTTGCTCCCGGACTTCGGCGGCAAAATCGAACTCCGCCACGCGCTGGCCGCGATGCTCGGCCCAGTCGAGAGCAGCGGGAGAAAGCTTGGCGGCGATAGGGACAAAGATTTCATCCTTTCCGACTCGAAACTGAGCGGTCTCCAGCGCCAGGGCCAGCTCCACCTGGGGAGTGTCGGCCTGGAGCGCCTGTTCGAGCTGGCGTTCGCGGTCCTCGGCGGTGAACTGTCCATATTTGCGTGGGGCAAAATAGCCCTCGCGCGAACGGATGCGCGCGCCCGCCGTGCGCACTTTCACGTCGACGCGGCGCCAGCGCCCATCCTGCTTGGCGTTGTTGCTGTTGTAGCCGATCAGGTAATAGCCGGAGGAATCTTGCTGCGCCTTCTGGAATGCCTCGCGAAAATCTCCCAGGTCGAAGAAGGAGCGGCCACCGGTGTCGGTGGCCAGGGTGGCCAGCGTCTCGCGCGAGTTTTGCCGGTCCGCGGCCTGACGGAACACGGCGTCGCCGGAAAACAGAGATGTGCCCGAGGACGCGGCGTGGCTGGAATCGCCGCCCGGCGGCGCGGCCTCCAGACCGCGTGAATCCACGGTGTAAAAGGAAACATTTCCGCGGTTGGCGGCGTCGGTGGTAGCGCGCAACTGGGACTGATTTTCCTGTCCGGTCTGGGTGATGCCGCTGGTAAAGCTGATCACTGCTTTTCTGCCCGGGATGTCGCGCAACACCTGCGAAAGCGATTCCATCGCCGCCAACTTGCGGTCCGTATTGAAAACGTTGAATTCCGTCTCGTCCGGGGTGAAGGCGTCGCCGGTGTCTTCGCTGACCGCCACTTCGCCGGACTGCGCGGAGGCCGAGGCCACGGAAGACAGCTCGGTGTCCTTCCCCGGCTGCAGCCGGTCCAGAGCTTTGGCCAGCAGCGCACGGTCATTCGTGAAGTTGGCCACCACCTTCAGCCGGTTGCCGAAGGAAACCACCGAAACCAGGTCCGCATTGGTCATTTGCTCGCGCAGGAAGCGCGCTGCGGCGTCGCGCGAGCGCAACAGGTCGGGCGGCTGGAGCGAAGTCAGGTCGAAGAACAGCACCAGCAGGCGGCGGTCGCGCAACGTGGCGCGTATCTCCTCGGACTGCGCCGTCTCTCCGATGGTGACCATCACGCGCGGAGCATCCGCGGAGCCTGCCGTTTCCACTGTCTCCACGTCGTAATAGTCGAAGGAGATGATGAATTGCGGCTTGCCGTCTTCCAGCACCACGAATTGATCCGGCTTCAGTCCCTTGAGCGGCTTGCCGGCGCGATCGGTGACTTGCGCATCAATCAGCACCAGGTCGGAGAAGACGCGCAGCGGGGCCGGATTTCCTGTCTTCTTATCCTGTCGCGTATTTCCCGGCGCGGGTTTTTCCTGTTTGGAGGGCGCCGGCGGGTTCTGGCCCTGGTTTGCGCCCGTGCCCTGCGGGCCGGAATCGGGCGTAGCTGCGGGCAGTCCGCCCGGGAAGGGCAGCAGCGCCGCGATCAGCGCGAAGGCCAGAGCGCGGCGCATCAGAACCGCCACCGGATCGCCAGGTCAATGGTGCGCATAGCCTTGGAGCCCTGCACGCGGCCAAAGGTGGTCGAGCCCAGCACAGTATTCAGCCCGGCGAAATTCGGAGTGTTGAGCAGGTTCTGCGCTTCAGCCCGAATCTCCAGCCGCCGCGAGCCTTCCACCCCGAAAGGAAAGGACTTGGCGACGGCAAAGTTGAATTGCACTGTGCCCGGTCCGGTGATGGTGTTGCGCGCGGCGTCTCCGAACAGCCCGGGGGCCGGCGACGTGAATGCCGCGGTGTTGAAGAAATGCAGCGGTGTGCGCTGGCTCGCGGGGAGGTTGGGATCGCCCACCTGATCGGGGCGCTCGGAAAAGTTTGCTCCGGTGCCGCTGTTGTTGGAGGCGCTGGCCCCCAGACGCGCGCTGAACGGCGAGCCGCTCAGCACCGTGGTGTTTCCGCTCAAGGTCCAGTTGCCTAATGCCGTGGCCTGCCAGCCGTGCGTCGCCCAGCGGCTCCGGGGCCCGAAAGGAAGCGAGAAGGTGTACGAGAGCCGAAGCTGGTGGCGGACATCGAAGGAAGAAAGGCCGCGTTCGGCGTCGAAGTTGTTGTCGTCCTGAACCACCACAGCTGCGCCGCCGCCGATTGAGCTGGCGTTGTCTATGGATTTCCCGAACGTGTAGGTGCCTTGGAGCTGCAAGCCGTGCGTCATCCGCTTCTGCACGCGCACCTGCAAGGCATGGTAGATCGAGGAGCCGCCAAAGGTGTCATAGGTGAAACCCGGAGCGTTGGGGATGCGGCGCATCAGCTCCGTGCCCAATGGCCCGCCGGGCAGAGCGCGATTGGGCGCGCGGAGCAAGTCGAGGTGCGTGCCCTTGGTCCCGGTGTAGGTGATTTCGAAAACCAAGTTGGTCACCGGTTCCGTCTCCACCGCCAGGTTCCACACCTGCGTGTATCCCACGCGGTAGTTCGGATCCACGCCAACGGTATTCAGCACCGTGCCCGGCGGCTGCGCAGGGAATCCGTTCGCCAGGGTGAGCACTTGCGAGGTGGAAGTGAGCAGCGTCTGCGCCTGGGCGAACGGCGGCTGGTTGGCGAGCTGGGCGTCAAGCTGGTTGTAGATGGAGAGGTTGTAAAAGATGCTGTATCCGCCGCGAACCGTGGTGGTGCGCTTCACCTTCGGCCGCCAGGCGAACGCCAGCCGCGGCGCAAAGTTGTTGTAGTCGCCGCGGATCAGCGAGCGGGGCAGCGGGCCGCTGAATGGGCCCACCTGGCCGGGAACCACGGTGGCCACCGCGGTGATGCTTGAATTCAGGTCCAGGTTGGCAATGTGGTCGAACAGCTCGATGGGCGGCGTGGCCACCTCGTAGCGCAGTCCAAGCGTCAGCGTGAAGCGCGGGTGGATGCGCCAGTCATCGGAGACAAACGCGTTGAATCCCCAGCTCCGGAAGTAACTGCTCGAGCTGCCGAAACGCACGGTGGTGGCTTCCGGGAGGCCGAGGAGAAAGTCGGCGAAATCGAACCCGGTGCCGGTCAGCGGATGTCCTTGCGCATCGAGCTGGCTGGTCAGCAGGCCGGTGAAGGTAAAAGAGCCGCGCGCGGTGGGGTCCACACGGTTGTTGTTCTGCCCCCGGCCAACTTCGCCTCCCACGTGCAGCGTGTGTTTGTTGAACATCCGGGAGACGTTTTGGATAAAGAGGATGGTCTGGTTGCGGCGCAGGGCCGGCACCGGGTCATTCAGGCCCGTGAAGTTGGTGAAGGAAATCTGCGGCACGCCGAAATTGATCGGGTCGTTGGAAACGCCGGTGATCCCGAGCTGCGCAGCAATGTCCTGGGTGAAGGCGAAGCGGTTCAGCGTTTGGCTGCGATAGCGTGAGAACAGGATCCTGCTGTCGATGATCAGGTGCGCGTTGGGATTTTGCGTCACGCCCAGGGTCAGGAACTGGCCCAGTACCGATTGTTTGCTGAGAAATGATGGGAAATTCACCAGTGTTTCCGGCCGGTTGGAGTTCAGGTTGTAAGACGCCACCAGGTTGGCCTTCGGTGTGAGGGCGTGCAGGACGCGGACGCTGAACCGGTCGCTCCGGTCGGGGACGCGGGCTTGCAGGTGATAGTTCTGCACCGTGCCCGGCAGGTTGGGCATGGGGATGAACTGCAGCAGACCCTGTGCCGATTTATCCAGCATCCCTGGCGGAATTACGCTGCCCAGCGGGGCCTGCGTCGCTGGATTGAAGAGCTGCACGCCGCGAGCAGTGAAATCGCCATTGCGTTCGCCGGGCAGCGGCACCGTCGAAAAGCTGTCCATCGGATCGCGGCTGCGGCCCCCTTCGTAGTTGAAGAAGAAAAATGTTTTGTCCCGCCCGTCGTAGACCTTGGGGATGCGGAACGGCCCGCCCATATTGAAGCCCAGCCGCTCACGATAGGAGGCGATTTTGGCCGGGTTCGGAGCGGTAAGGGAATAAGGCTTGGCATCCGCCACCGAATTTCCGTAGCGCTCGTAGATTTGAAAGCGCAAGTGATTGGCTGCCAGCCGCAGCATGCGCTGTGTCGCCGCGACGCTGGGAGCGTCGCCGCCAGAGCTTCCACCGCCCTGTCCTGCAGGTCCTCCTCCTCGGGGTCCGCCGCCTCCACCCGGCCTGCCCGGTCCACCTGGCCCGCCTCGGCCTCCGCGTCCGCCACCCTGCTGCTGTCCTCCCTCGGGCGCTCCTGGGGAAAAATCGCCGCCGGCTGTGGCCCCGCGTCCCACGCTGCCGTTCATGACAAATGCGTCGGAAGAGGAATCGCCGCTATTATCTGGAGCATTGTTTCCGGGAGAAGTGCCCGCAGTGTCTCCGCCAGTCTGCTCGAGTCTCTGGCGGATGGCGTCTTGCGTGCCGCTGGGCAATTGCCCCCGCCGGGGAGTCTGCGGAGCGTTCGCGTTGGGGGGCTTCTTTGTTTCCTGCTGGTTCGTAGGGTCCGGACTCTTCGGCCCAGAAGAGGGGGGCTGCGTGGCCGGAGGTTGAGATGCGGGTGGCTGAGACGCCTCAGGCGCGGGGGGCGCGAGGGAAGCAGGTTGTAGAGTGATCTCGATGGGGCGAACGTTTTCGCCCGCGGCTTCCACAGTGAGGGTCGAAGGGTCGAATCCCAATTCCGCAGCCTCTACGCGGTAGCGGCCTGCGGGAAGCCCGGGGGCGTCGAAGGCGCCGTTCGCATCCGTCCAGGTCACCCAACTCTGCACAGCACCCTGGTCTAAGGTCAGGACGAGGCGAACCGTGGCGCCGGGCACAGGGACACGCTGCGCCGTGTGCACCGTTCCGGTCAGGTGGACGCGGCCCGTGGGAGCCGGTGGGGGAGGAGGAGAAGATTGCTGCGCAGCCGACGCTGCGACGAGCGCAAGGGTGGCGGCGAGAAGAACAAAGGCTCTACCAAACAGCTTTTCAAACACGCAAACGCCCCACCGCGCTCAACTGAAAACACCAACGCCTCTTTGCCTTTCTATTGTATTCCTTTTCCAGCGCCCCAAAGTTCCAGGGTTTCTCCCCGGCCGGCTACAAGCCGCAAGTGCGCACGGAAATCTGTAGACTTGATCTGCCGGGACGTAGAAGATACCGTCCGCGGAGGCCAATGATGCGGAAAGTGCTTTGGATGGGCGCGGGCGTGTTGTGCGTTGCCATGGTTGCCGCCGCAAATGACGTGGACTGGTACGGCAAGGGCAGCCGCTGGTGGGCGCACGTCAGGTTCCTGGCCTCGGATGATCTGGAAGGCCGCAACACCGGTAGCGAGGGCCATCGCAAGGCCGCCGCTTATGTGGCCGGCCAGTTCGAGAAGGCCGGCCTCCAGCCGGCCGGCACGAACGGATATCTGCAACCCGTCGGCTTCGACGTCCGGCAAATTGACGAAGAGCATTCCTCACTCGAACTGGTGCGCGACGGCAAGGCCGAAGCGCTGAAGCTCGGGGAGGACGCCATCCTCAGCATGCGCAGCGATCCGGCGGAGCAGGTGGATGCGGCGGCGGTGTTCGTTGGTTACGGATTCGCCGTGCCGGAACGCAATTACGACGACCTGGCGGGGATGGACCTGCAGGGGAAAATCGCCGTCTACCTGGCCGGAGGCCCGGCGGATATTCCCAGCGCGCTGCGCTCGCACTACCAGTCCTCTGCCGAACGCTGGAGCGCACTGAAGAAAGCCGGGGCCATCGGCGTCGCCGTGATTCCCAATCCCAAATCCATGGACATCCCCTGGCCGCGCATTGCGCTGTCGCGTTTCCAGGCGGCGATGTCTCTGGCGGACCAGTCGCTGGTGGAGACCCGCGGCCAGCAAATAGGGCTGTATGTAAACCCGGAACATGCCGACAAACTATTGGCAGGTTCCGGCCACACCATCGCCGAAATCCTGGCCGCGGCGGACGCGAAAAAGCTGCTGCCCCATTTCGCGCTGACCGCGCGGATACGCGCGCACCAGGTGGTGAAGCGCTGGAGTGTCGAGTCACAAAACGTGGTTGGAATCTTCCCCGGCAGCGGTGCGGCGATGAAAGGGGAGTACGTCGTCCTCACCGCGCATCTCGACCACCTGGGAATCGGCGAGCCCATTAACGGCGACAAGATTTACAACGGCGCCATGGACGACGGCTCGGGCGTGGCCACGCTGCTGGAAACCGCCCGCGCGCTGCACGATTCCGGCGCGCACCCCAAGCGCTCCGTGCTTTTCGTGGTGGTCACCGGGGAGGAGAAGGGCCTGCTGGGCTCGCGCTATTTCGCCATGCATCCCACCGTGGAGACCCGCAACATGGTCGCCGACCTCAACGTGGACATGTTCCTTCCTCTGCACCCGCTGCACTACCTGGAGATACAGGGCCTGGGTGAGTCCACACTCGGCGAAGATGTCCGCGAAGCGGCCAAGTCGCTGGGCACGGGAGTGGAGATCCAGGCCGATAAGGAGCCCGACCGCAATCTCTTCATCCGCAGCGACCAGTACAATTTCATCCGCATCGGTGTTCCGTCGCTGGCCTTCAAGTTCGGTTACCTGCCTGGCTCGCCCGAAGAAAAATTGCACAAGGCCTGGCTGACCAGGAATTATCACGCGCCGTCGGACGATGCCGACCAGCCCGTAGACCTGGCCGCCGCCGCGCAGTTCAACCAGATCTATCTCGACCTGGTCCTGCGCGTGGCCAACGCCCCGGCGCGCCCGCATTGGAACTCGGACAGCTTTTTCCGTCGTTTCGCCAAATAAGCCTGCGCCGCGAGAATCCGCAACCGATGCCGCAGCGCCGCCGCCGGGCGGCGTGCTAGAGTATTCGGGATTTCGGGACAGCAGCAGTTCCAGCGCAACGGTGTCCCGCAGCCCCTATGCCGGAAACCATCGGTCGTTATCAAATCCTCGAAGAGCTGGGCCGCGGCCAGATGGGCGCGGTCTACCGCGCGCGCGACCCGCAGATTGACCGCGTGGTGGCCATCAAGGTCATCCTGACCGGCCGTCTCTCCCCCGACGAAGTGAAGCAATACAAGCAGCGGTTCCAGCGCGAGGCACAAGCCGCGGGCCGCATGTCCCACCCCGGCATCATCACCGTACACGACATCTCCGAGGACGATTCCGGCGAGCCCTACCTGGTGATGGAATTTGTCGAGGGCACTTCGCTCGATCGCCTGCTGCCGCCGGGAGCGGAGCGCTGGCCGCTGGCGCGTACGCTGGATCTGGTCAAGCAAGTCGCCCTGGCGCTCGATTACGCGCACCAGCGCGAGGTGATCCACCGCGACATCAAGCCGGCCAACATCCTGGTCACACCGCAAGGGCAGGCCAAGATCGCCGACTTCGGCGTGGCCAAGATGCTCGGCACGCAGACCACGCAATCGGGAAACCTGATCGGGACGCCCGCGTTCATGTCCCCGGAACAGTTCAGCGGTTCGGCCGTGGATGCGCGCAGTGACCTCTTTTCTCTCGGCTCGGTGCTCTACTGGATGTGCACGGGAGAGAAGCCCTTTCCCGGCGACACGCTGACCGCGGTGTCGTTCAAGGTGGTCTACGCGGCGCCGCTTCCCGCCGACCAGTTGAATCCCTCGCTGCCTGGTGATCTGGTAGCCTTGTTGGAGCGCTGCCTCTCGAAGAATTCCGGTGGGCGCTACCCCTCGGGCGCGGCGCTGGCCGCGGACTTGGACGCGATCGCGGCAGGGATGCCGATTTCTGAATTGCCGCGGGCTGTTCCACCGGGCGTCCAGACGCTGCCGGCAAACGCAGCACCTTTCGCACCCAGCGGGGTGTCCCTGACCGATACCACCGTGGTGCGCCCGGTTGTTCCCCCCGTTGTCCCCACGAGCAAGCGGACTATCGGGATCGCTCTGGTGGCGCTGATTCTGGCGAGCGCGGGTGCGTACTTCTGGTGGTCGCGCGCGCACTCCCCTGGATCGCAAACTACCGCCGAGACGCCGGCAAGATCATCACCAACGAATGAGTCGGGGAAACCCGCGGAGACTTCGCCGGAAAAGCCAAACCCTTCGCCCGTCCCTCCGACGACAGGTAAACCGGCGGAGAGCCGCGGAGCGAGTCCCTCCCCGTCGGAGGAGACAAAGAATCCTGAACCCCTCGCGGCGCAGAGCCGTTTGAAAGTTATTTGCGAGCACAACTTCCACACCGCGCATCTGGAAATCCTGGCGGACGACCAGCCACTGCTCGCCGCGGCTCTGCAGGGAAAGAAAAGCATCTTCGGCGTCTATCACGGCAAATGGCAGGCCGAAAAGCAGGTCGCGGCGGGAGAGCGCGTCCTGAAGGTGCGCGTACAGTCCGAGGAAGCGAACTATTCCGGCGAAGGATCCATCTCCGGGACATTCAAAGAGTCCACGCCGCGCACACTGCTCATCGAATTCGGCAGCGGCTCGGGCGTGGGCATGAGCAAACGCAAGCTGACACTCACCTGGCGCTGAAAGCGCCCCGCGGGCCGCCCGCCTGCTGGCGGAGCCTTGCGGGGTCATGCGAAAATAGCGCCTGCGCATGGACTTTCAATACCTGTTGCCGGCTGGCGCCGCGGCTGCTGCCGCGGGGCTCGCGGCCTACGGCGCGATGCATCCCGCGGCCACGCTGTTTGGCCCCACGCTGCGCGGCACGGGCAACACCTCGAGCATCGCCCTGACCTTTGACGACGGCCCCAACCCCGCCATCACTCCCGCGCTTCTTGACCTGCTCGACCGCTACGACGCGCGGGCGACATTTTTCGTAATCGGGCGCTTCGCCCGGGAATGCCCAGCACTGGTGAGCGAAATCGCCGCGCGCGGCCACCTGCTTGGCAATCACACCGATTCGCATCCCAGCATCATCTGGCTGGGGCCGCGCCGGCTCGAATCCGAATTGCAGCGCTGTCAGGAAGCTGTCGCCGCGGCCGCGGGCGCCGAGCCGCGCTGGATGCGCCCCCCGTATGGCTTTCGCAGTCCTTTTCTGCATGGTGTGCTGCGGCGCATGGGCTTTCACCCCCCGGCGCTGTGGCGTGTCTCCGCCAACGACTGGATGGAACGGCCGGCGGAATACGTGATCGGGCGCTTGCGGGCTGTCCGCGGCGGAGATATTGTGCTGATGCACGATGGCGACCACCGCCGTCTGGGGGGCAACCGTATGCACACCCTCCGCGCGCTCGAACACTGGCTGCCGCGTTGGCGCGACGCCGGCTTGTCCTGTGTTCGCTTGGATGATTCGGGTCCGAAGACGGTGGAATCCGCGCAACCTCGCGCCGTGGGAGTGTAGACCAGCGATGGATGAGAGACAGTTTTACACCGAGAAGCAGGACACCAAGCAGCTCACGCTGGTCTGCCCGCACTGCCGGCAGGAGGGCAGCTATCCCATCCGCTGGATGGTGCGCACGAAGAAGAGCGAACTGCCGCGCGGCGCCGACAGCGATGCGCGCGCTAAATTCGCCAAGGCCAGCTCGTACATGGTGCGCGTGGACGACATGGCAGCCTGCCGGAATATCAAGTGCCGCAAACGCTTCGAGCTTACCGGGCAAACCGTCGTGTTGCTCTAGGTCGTCTCGCGTTCTGGCACGCCGGCCGGTCAGATTTCCGGATACATGTCGAAAAACGCCTCGACCGAGCGCCGCAGTGTGGCTTCAATCTCTTCCTTGCTGCCTTCAATCAAGTGCATCGTGACTCGCCCCGGCTTCCCGCCCTGCAGGGTGACCGGTGCGTCTTGCACTTCCGCAACCTCGTCGGAGGGAAACAGCCGCATACCGTACACCAGCGCGAGCTTGGCCATGTGACGCTCCTTTCTTTCTCGCGGGTCACCGCCCCGCCAGCGCCAGACTATGCGCGCGCGGCGGCCAGGTCAATCGCGCCAAGGAGTCTGGCGTAAGGATTGACGTGGCCGGGGCGCACGCACTACCGTAGACAGCGCCCTATGCCGTCTCGCTCGCTGAACATATCCCTGCTCGATGAAGTCTTCGCGGTCTGCCGGCTCTCTCCCGGCGCTCCCATTCCGGACTGGGCCCTGCGCGACAATTTCTTCTCGGTCACACGGACCGGCGAGGAACTTTCCATTGCCTGCGAGGAAGGTAACGTCCCGGACGGGATCACCGCGAGCCGCAGTTGGCGGGGTTGGAAGGTGGCTGGGCCCTTTGATTTTTCGCAGACCGGCGTAATCGCCGCGGTGGTGCAACCCCTCGCCGATGCAGGCATCAGCGTTTTCGTTCTGGCCACCTACGACACCGACTACATCTTCGTCCACCAGGAACGGCTCGAGCAGTCCCGGCAGGTGCTGCTGGCCTGCGGGCACACCATCCTTCCTCTCTAGAGCGTACCAAGACTGCCCAAGGGATAAGCGGAGTCGTGAGGACAAAAAAAAACGCCCCGGCAGGTTCCGCCGGAGCGTTTTGGGAGAGCGAATTCGATTAGCGCATCAGCTTGCGGCGCATGATCCCCGCGAGGCCCACCAGCCCACTGCCCAACAGCACCAAGGAACCAGGTTCTGGTACCGGAGACGTCGCACCGGACTGCGAAACGATCAGGCCCTTGGCGGGGTTGTAATTCGCGCCAATGTGGACGTTGCCGACGCTGAAGATGGAGTTCGCCGATATCGCGTTGTAGTTCCAGGTCCAGCTATAGATGGTATTCACAGCGAGTGGAGACCCGCCCGTGGTGGGGTTGGTCGAGAACATGGAGCAGGTAAAGCCGCCGCTGTTAGAGCCACAGCCGTTGTTGTTCAAGCTGCCCGTGCCGAAGGTCCATGTACCCGTAGCGGTCGTGCTCCCAGTGACACCGGTTACGACACCGCTGCTTGTGAACCCGAGGTTGACGCCCCCAATCAAGTTGTTCGTGGTCGTAAGCCCGCCAGTAATCATGATCGTGAGGGTCGCGGAAGTGGTTCCAATGTTGAAGCTATACGTGGCTGCCGGGCACCCTCCGGGGGTCGTGTCACAGCCGGGGAGTGACAGCGTGCCGATGGTATTGGCCTGGGCCACTTGTCCAAAGGCAAACGTCAGAACTGCCAGAACCAGGGCCACCTTGAATATTCTCGTCATCTTCGTCTCTCCCAAGCTCATGCCTCGTCTGGGCCTGTGCGTCATGACGCACTCCGAGGCGTTCCAGACCTTGGAGCAATCAGGCTGCCAATCGCTTAGAAGTTTCTCATTCATTGCGTTTTCAAAGCTTTTGTTTCTTATCAGTTACGTGAGGAGTCCCGCCGCATCTTCCAGCGTTTGCACTGCTTAGCCCGAGACTACGCAACAACCTTCACATAAGCACCCAATCATGGCCCAGGGTTCCGGCCCTCCGAGGGAAAATGCGCACGGCACTGTCCAGCTCCGAGGTGACGCGGCGATGCCGGGAGCTAGCCGCAAGGGAAGGTTCCGCGTGAGCAGATCGGGCCTGCTCATCTTGGCATGGAAAACGCAAAGGCTCCGGGAGATCTACCACCCCAACCAAGGACCGAAATTGCTCAAATGAATCCGCCAAGGCTGGGCGAGAGCTGGTTTCCCTGGCGGGCGGCGATGCCGAGGCGTATGCTTCCCTGGAGGCCTCCTGCCTGCGGGCGCCGGGCATCGCAGTCTGCAGGTCCATCAAGCCAGGGAGACGTCATCGTCATGCAGACACAGAAGAAGGCACGACTGTTTTGGATCCCTGCGGTGACGGTGCTTTTGTTTGCGCTGCCGGCCCTGGCTCAGCAGGGGGGAACGGAGAACTCGCCGCCCCCAACGCAGAACCCGCCACAAAACTCAACCCAGAACCCCGCACCGACTCCGACACAAAATGGTCCGCAAGTGCCGGAGACCAATCGCACGGTCACTCCGCGCGTCGAGAAAATAGTGGTGCCTGCCGGTACGCGGCTTCCCCTGGTGCTGCACAACGGAATCTCCACCAAGAGCGTCAAGCCGGGCGATAAAGTTTACCTGGAGACTCTTTTCCCCATCCTAGTGGGAGAAAAGATCGTCATCCCGGCAGGCTCTTACGTGAGCGGCGAAGTCACCGCAGCCAAGCGTCCGGGACGCATAAAGGGCCGCGGAGAAATCATGCTCCGGCTGACCACTTTGATTCTGACCAATGGCTACACGGTGAGCCTTATTGCCACGCCGACCGGAGCTGACACCGGCGACAACGACGGAGTCGAAAAAGAAGGCAAGATCAAGGGCGACTCGAACAAGGCCGGAGACGTGGGCACAGTGGTGAAGACCACCGGCGCGGGCGCCGGGATCGGCGCCCTCGCGGGCCGCAGCGCGAGCGGAGCGGGGTTGGGCGCGGCCATCGGGGGCGCGGTGGGACTCGCTGCCGTGTTGCTGACGCGCGGGCCGGAGGTCGAACTGCCCCGCGGCACCACGCTCGACATCATGCTCGACCGGCCTCTGACCCTGGACGCCAGCCGCGTACAGTTCGACGACCCCGGCCGCGCCTCCACGCTGGCTGGGCCTCCCAACCGCAAGCCCACGCGCAGCACCACGCCGTTCTAGCGCGCCGCCGTCTGGCCCTTTTCTGCAAACCGCAGCGGACTGAATTCTTCCACCGGCAGAGGCGCGGGTTTTCCCTCCAGCCACGCAGCGATCAGCCGCGCCGTAATCGGCGCCAACAGGATTCCATTGCGGAAGTGGCCGGTGGCGATCCACAGGCCTGCGATCTCCGTGGGCCCGAGGATAGGCAGATGGTCGGGGGTGTCAGGCCGCAGGCCGCTCCAGGTCTCGATGATGGCGGCATCGTCGAGCGCCGGGAGCAGTTCCACCGCGGCGCGCAGGATTGCCTTTAGCCCCGCCGGCGTGACCGCTTTCTCGACCCCGGCGTACTCGATCGTGCTGCCGGCGATCAGCCGGCCGTCCTTGCGCGGAACCACATACATGCCCGCATGATGGACATTCCGGGCCAGGCACACGCTGTTTGAGCGAAGCGCCACCATCTGTCCGCGCGCGGGAAGCGTGGGCGCCCATCGCGCCACGGCGCGAATTCCCGCTGAGGCGCAGCCTGCGGCGATCACCACTTGGCCCGCGAAAATTTTCTCATCGCCGGCCAGAACTCCCACGCAGCGTCCGTCTTGTACCACCACGTCCTCGACTTCCACGGAAGCGCGGATCACCACTCCACTGCGGCGCGCGGCTTCCAGGACGGCGGCGGTGAGCAGGCGGTTGTCCACTGAGCCTTCGTAGGGAATCCTCAGTGCCGCAGCGGTCCGGGGACTGAGCGACGGCTCGAGTTGAAGAGCTTCAGCCGCGGAAATCGCCTCACTGGCCAGCCCAACCCCGCGATGCACGGCGAGTACCGCATCACGCTCGCTCTCCGCCGCGTCACCAAAAAACAGTTCGAGGGCCCCGCTCGCTCTGAAGCCGGTTTTCTCCCCGGAAATCTCTTCCACCTCGGCGATAAATTCGGGATAGATCTCCAGACTGGCGCGAGCCAGCGGTACCAGGGCAATGGCATCCGCCTTGTCCGGCTGTGGTGAGAGCATTCCCGCCGCCGCCCAGGAAGCCTCGCGGCCCGGCTCCTGGCGATCGAGAAGAACCACGCGGCGGCCGCCGCGGGCCAGCGCCAAGGCCACCGCCCCGCCGATAATCCCGCCGCCGGCAATGGCCACGTCGTAGTTGCTCATGGCCAGAGTGTAGCGCACCGCTTGCGGGTTTGTAGCTACAGGCCCAGACATTCGCGATCGAACCGGAATTGTGGCTGCCTTCGACGGACGTCGTTGCTGGAATACAGAGATGGTCTCGATCAGGAAAGGGAATTGGCCAGCTCGATGGAAAGGACGCGCGCCTTTTCGGCCAGGTTGCTGGCGCGGCTCCAGTCTGCGGCGTCGCCGGCTTCGCGCGCCTGGCTGATGAACCCGCGGATTTTCTCGATCAGATCTCTCTGCGCTTCACTCAGCGGGCGGCCATACACGCCCTGCAGGTTTTTCTCCGCCTCGGCAATGGCTTCATTCGTCTTGCGCTGCAGAGTGGCTGCTTGCTCAGGCGTGAGCCGCGGACGGATTTGTGGTGCAGGCGGTTTGGGTGGCGGCGGGGTTTCCGGCGTAGTGTCGGTGGGTGGCGGATTGACATGAGGCTTGGATGGCGTCTGCTTAGGATTGGGGTTGACGGTCGGCGGAGCCGGAGCGGTCTCTTCGGGTTTAGTGCCGCTCTTCTTGTCGGGAGCAGTGGGCGTATCGGGCGGCTGCGTGGGCGGCGCTGGGGTTTTCTCCGGCGCGCTGCTGACCGGAGGAGCGGCATGCACGGTGTGGCGATGACACGCGCCGCAACCCAGCACGGCGCAAACGAGCAAGGCCGCGGCCGTGGTGTTTGCGCTGGTCATCTTTGGGCTGGTCATCGTTGCGGCGATCATCCGTGCGCCAGCGGCAACTCGATGGAAAATGTAGTGCCGCGTCCCACTTCTGACTGGAAGTCTATCGAACCCCGGTGAAGTTGCACAATGCGGAATGTGGTGGCCAGCCCCAGACCCGTGCCTCCCGGCCGGGTGGAGAAGAACAGCTCGAAAATCCTCCGGCGATTTGCCGGCGGGATGCCGCACCCGGTGTCGCTGACGCTCAGCAGGATCTGCTCGCCGCGGCGGCGGACCTCCAGCGTCAGCCGTCCACCGGCGCTCATGGCTTCGCAGGCGTTGAGCACCAGATTGAGCAGCGCCTGGGTGAAGAGCTGGCGGTCCACGCGCACCGCCGGAAGGCGATCCGGCCGGTCGACGACGACCTGCACACCGGCCTTCTGCACCTGAGGCTGTGCGGTGGCCACCACCTCGGAGAGCAGGCTGCCCAGATCGGTCTCCTCGAGGTGCAGCTCGACCGGGCGGGTGAAGTCGAGAAATGTCTTGACCACGCGGTCCAGCCGGTCAATCTCGCTGTCCAGGATTTTGATCGCGGTCTGCGCCGCCTCGGGATCCCCGGGCAGGCTCTCGCGAAGATTCTCCAGCCACAGGCGCATGGAGTTGAGCGGGTTCTTCACTTCATGGGCCACGCCGGCGGTGACCCGGCCTAGCGCGGCCAGCCGTTCGGAGATTTCAAGTTGCGAGCCGATGCGCTCAATCGAATCGAGGTCGCGCAAAGCCACCAGCGCGCCCATACGCGAGCCGCCCTCGGCGATCACCCGCACGCTGGCGCCCACGCGCCGCAGGCCCTTGGCACCGTCCAGTTGCGCCTCCACGCCTTCGATGGCGCCCAGGCGGTCGCCCTCAATGCGCAGCACAGCGGCCAAGGGAGTGCCCGGAGCAAACACCTCGCTGACCCGGCGGCCCAGCAGCGTGTCCGGGCGGGCACCGAGGAATTTCTCCACCGAAGGGCTGGCGAAGACCGTCCGGCCGTCACTGGAAAAGAGCAAGAGGCCGTCCTCCAGGCCGCTGGTGAGCTGGCTCAGATTCTCGCGCAGCGAGCTGAAGATTTCCCGCACGCCGCGGAGCTGCTGGCCAATCGCGCTGATCTTCGTGCTGACTTGACCCAACTCGTCGCCCGAGCGCACCGGCTGGGAGTCGAATTCGCCTTTGGCGATGCGATCGAGCTGCGCGGAGATTTTCTGCAGCGGGGCCAGCGAGACGCTGCTCACCGCCCCGGCGAGCACCGTCGAGACCAGCACCGCCACCAGCGCCAGCAGGCTGGCGGAGCGCAGAGCCGGGGAGATCTCGTTGCGCAGCAGGGAGGAGATCAGCCCCACGTGAATCTCCCCGTAGGGCTGGTCGCCCAGATTGAAGGGCAGGGAAACGTCATAGACGCGCGGTGGGCCGTAGAGCACGCGCAACTGCTCGATGAAATCGAACTGCGCAAAGGTTTCGAATTTGGCGCGCGGCAGGACGATGTGCCCGGGCAGTGAATCATCGCTGGAAACCAGGGCCACGCTTTCCGGGTCGGTGACGGTGACCTCGTAGATGGTCGGCGAATAGCCCACCGCGGCTTGCAGAAGAGTGTTCAGTCCGGAGTCGCCCTCCAGCGTCTTGCGCACGTAGGCTTGCAGGTCTTCGGCGCTGCTCGAGGCCGGAGCTTCTCCGCGGCTGGCGGCGTCTTCAAAAGAGTGTTGCGCGTGCAACAACACCTGCGAGGCCACGAATCGCGCGCGCTCGTCGAGCTGGTGGATGGCCTGGCGCACCAGCGCGGCGACATACAGCGTCGAGATCAGCGTGGCCACGGTCAGAACCAGCAACGCCGTGGTCAGCGTGAATTTAGTTTTCAGGCGGAGCGGCATCTCCCCCTGCTCCCCCCTGCCCTGAGGAACGAAGGGCCGTTTCGTATTCCTTCAGCTTGTTGTGTAGCGTCTTGAGGCTGATCCCCAGCAGGTCGGCGGCGCGGGTCTTGTTGTTGCCAGTGGATTCCAGCGTTTGCACAATCAACTCGCGCTCCACCTCGTCCACGGTGGCGCCAACCGGAAAGCGCAGGATAGCCAGGGCGGAGCGCCCCGCGGCCGAAGGGCGCCCGAAACTCGGCGGAAGATGCTGCCGGCCAAGAATCTCCGCGCTGCTGACGATGGCGGCGTGCTCCAGGACGTTGCGCAGCTCGCGGACGTTTCCTGGCCAGGGATAGGCGTTGAACAGCTCCATCACCTCGGCGTCCACGCCGCGCACCTGGCGGCCATGGCGGGCGTTGACCTCCAGCAGGATGTGCTCTACCAGTAGAGGGATGTCCTCCTTGCGCACGCGTAGGGGCGGCAGGTGGATGTGAAAAACGTTCAAGCGGAAATAGAGATCCTGGCGGAGCTGGCCCTGGGCCACCGCGTTGTCCGGGTCCTTGTTCGTCGCTGCCAGGACGCGGACGTCCACCGGCGTCTCCGACTTGCTTCCCAGCCGCCGCACGGTGCGGTCCTCCACGACGCGCAACAGCTTGGCCTGCGTTCCCACCGGCATCTCGCCAATCTCGTCGAGCAGCAAAGTGCCCCCGTTGGCCAGCTCGAAGCATCCCAGGCGGCGGTCGGCGGCGCCGGTAAAGGCGCCACGTTCGTGACCGAATATTTCGCTCTCCATCAGGGATTCGGGGATGGCTGAACAATTGATGGCCACAAAGGGCGCCTGCGCGCGCGGGGAGAGGCTATGGATGGCGCGGGCCACCACTTCCTTGCCCGACCCGGTCTCTCCGGTGATCAGCACGGGTGCGCTGGACGGAGCGGCATGCTCGACCAGTTGCATCACTTCGCGCATGACACGAGAGGTGCCCACCAATTCGCCCAGACGCCCGGCTTCCCGCAACTGCCGCGTGAGCACGGCCACCTGGCGGCGGTCGCGGGCGCGGCCGAAGGCGCGGTCCAGGAGCGCGCGCAGGATATGCGGCTTGAGCGGCTTTTCGATGTACCAGAAAGCGCCGGCTTCGATGGCCTGCAAGGCTCGCTCCTCGCTGCCCTTGCCGGTGATGATGATGGCCGGGACCTCGCGCAGTTCCGCGCCCAGCTCGCGCAGAAGTGCCAGGCCGTCCATCCCCGGCAGCTCGACATCGGCAAGAACCACGCCGGGGCGAAACTCGGCAAAGGCACTCAGCGCCTCTTCGGCGCTGCCCACACCCAGCACTTCGCATCCCCACTTGCGCAGCAGGGCCTCATAGCCACGCCGGGCGTTCTCTTCGTCTTCGACGATCAGAATCCGGCCGGAGGTGGCGGCGTCTTCGGTCATGGCCATGAATGTAGCAGGCGGCGTTGGCGAAGCCAAGCCATGCGGGCGGGGAACCAAGACTACTGTACTCAGCAGACCCGGCGCAAGCGGATACTCCCCGTTCCTGGCGGGGTTTGCTGCTTCTCGGCGGCAAGAGGAGCGGGGTGCGGGGCGCTGCGCTTGTTTCTTAAAACGAGAAACCGGATGAAAATTTCCTTGGACAGTTTGGGGTCGGCATTATACTAATTGGGCTACGCGGGACGCTTTTGCCGTCCTGGCCCGGCTACTCCTGAACTTGCTCTCTGGATTATTTTGAGTGGCCGTCTGGGATGGCCGTTTGGGCATCTGGGGGATGGCCCGATCGTCATTCTGCTGCGTCATTTCATGGCGCCGGAGCGGATGTTGATACTGAGGGAGGCGGTAAGATGAGATTGTTGCTGCGACTGTTCTGCCTGTTCGCGCTCAGCCTGGCACTGGTGTTTCCGGGATTCGCCGGCGAGTCCGATAAGGCCAAGGCCAAGAAAACTACGGAAGCCGCCAAGACGGACTCCCCGGACGCCAAGCCGGATCCCGCTCCCCCGCCGCCCCCGGCGAGCACTGCAGGTGCTGATGATAAGCAGTTGCGGCCCATCCCGCCGACCACCGGACTCAACGGCCTGCTCACTATCGAGTCCGGCGAATCGTTGTCGGCCAAGGCCGTGACCGTGGGTGGAGCGGCAAATAAGTTCTCGCGCAATCCCGGCAGCATCACCGTGCTGGAGACCCAGCTCACCGTGGGCTATGCTGTCACCAACCGCTGGAGCTTCTTTTTTGGGTTCAATCCGAATCAACACATCCATTCCGGAGCCCCCACACGATTGAGCCTCGCCACCCCGCCCTGTATCCCCCCGGTCCCGAACGTCGGCACGACCATCTACCGCCCGATCACTTGTATTGCGGGTGGGGCCGCCGCCTATGTCGAGGATTTCCCCTTCGCCAACCGCAATACCGGCGGGCTGGGCGCCATCACCGTGGGCTCGAAGTTCAATATCGCTTCCCAGTCGCGCGGCAATCCCGTTGGTTTCTCGATTCGCACGGATTTCATCATTCCCACCGCCACAGGACTGAACAGCCTGCTGGACAATTCCACGCAGACCGGCCAATTCGGCTTCAATATCCTCGGCGCATTGACGCGCAATTTCGGCAATCTTTTCGAAGGCACGCTGAACCTGGGGTACGCATTCACGCGCGATCCACGTTCGGGCGGCGTTGCGGTGCTCAACCAGGCCGATCAATTCCGTTCCGGATTCGGCATGCGGATGTTTCCCAAGAGCCGCATCCAGGTGATCACGGAATACAACGCGCTGATCTTTGTCGGCACGCACACGCCGAACACCACGTTTGGCGCGCGCGATCCGCTGGATGCGGTGTGGGGCGTTCGTCTTTATCCCTGGAACTGGCTGGCTTTTGATATCGGTTACCGCTACACGCTCAACCAGCTGCAGTCCCACGATCGTCACGGCTTCGTCCTCAAGGCCGGGACGACCTATGAGCGGGCCAAGCCGGTGGCGGTCAACCACCCGCCCACGGCGTCCTGCTCAGCCTCGGCGTCTTCGGTTTTCGTGGGTTCGGGCGATGCGGTAAATGTTTCTGTCAGGGCCAGCGATCCCGACAATGACCCGCTCAACTACGGCTACAGCGCGAATGGCGGCACTGTTGATGGCACCGGTTCGCAGGTTCGTTGGAATTCAGCCGGCCTCGCCGCCGGCAGTTACACCGTGAACGCGCGCGTGGATGACGGCCGCGGCGGCGTGGCCAGTTGCGCCGTGGACATCCGCGTTGAGCCCAAGCCCAACCGCCCGCCGGTGATGTCCTGCTCGGCGGAACGTTCCAGCGTGCTGGCCGGTGAGCGCGTGCGCATCACCGCCAACGCTTCGGATCCCGATAACGATCCGCTCAACTACTCCTGGCGCGCGAATGGCGGACAGGTAGTGGGCAGCGGCGGCGCCGTGCAATTCGACACCACCGGCCTCGCCCCGGGCAGCTATACGGTTACCGGACGCGTGGACGACGGTCGCGGCGGAGCTGCGGATTGCAATGTTGCCGTGCGCGTGGAGAACCCGCCGGTCCAGGCCCAGGCCTCCAAGCTGAATGAATGCTTCTTCCGCGCAGGCAGCGCCCGCGTGGACAACGTTTGCAAGCGCGTCCTCGATGACGTGGCCCTGCGCCTGGGCGCTTCGCCCAAGGACCGCATGGCCCTGGTCGGTTTCTCCGACCCGGCCGAGGGCAAGACCGATAAGCTCGCCAAGCAGCGCGCCGAAGCCGCCAAGAAATATCTGGCGGGCAAGGGCGTTGCCGATTCCCGCGTGGAGACACGCGCGGCCGGCGGGCAGAAGGGCGCGGGTAAGCAGAACCGCCGCCTGGACGTCATCCTGGTGCCGGAAGGCGCCACGTACTAACTCGAAAGCGAATGCCTCCGTTGGGCCTCCGCTCGATGCCGGGCGGAGGCCCGACGTGTTCCAGGCAGTTTGTGTTGTCCCCGGCAATGTCTCGCGCCACTCGATCGTTGATCGCGCCGCCGCTCTTCCCGCGGTTCTCGCCCCCACTGGGTCCCGCTCTCTTGCTGATTGCGCTGCTGGTGCTGGCTGTTCCGCTTTGCCCGGCGCAAACTTGGCGGCCGATGGGGCCTCCGGGGGGCGATGTGCGCATACTGGCCAGTGATCCTTCCAATCCCAGCCAGCTTTATCTCGGAACCTCGGACGGCCACGTCTTCGGCTCGCGCGATTCCGGCCAGCACTGGGAATTGCTCGGCCGCGCCGGCTCGCGCACCGATTCCGTGATTACCGCCATGCTGGTCGATCCCGGCGACAGCCGCCGGCTGTTTGCGGCCGCGTGGACGCTCGAACCGCAAGCCGGCGGCGGCGTTTTTCGCAGCGATGACGGCGGGCACACCTGGCGCCCGGCCGGCCTGGCAGGCAAAGCGGTGCGCGCGCTGGCCCTGGCGCCTTCCCAGCCCGGTTTGCTTGTGGCTGGCGCCCTCGACGGCGTTTTCCTCTCGCGGGATGCCGGGGCCTCCTGGGGGCGTATCTCGCCGGAAGAGGACGAGGAGCTGCATAACATCGATTCGGTGGCCATCGACCCGCGAAATCCCGAAGTCATCTACGCCGGCACGTACCACCTGCCGTGGAAGACCAGCGATGGCGGCAAACACTGGCTCTCCATCCATGAAGGGATGATTGACGATTCCGACGTGATGAGCATCGTGGTGGACCGCGCCAATCCGCGGCGCATTTACGCCAGCGCCTGCTCGGGCATCTACCGCAGCGAAAATAACGGCGCGCTCTGGAAAAAGATTCAGGGCATCCCCTACACCGCGCGTCGCACGCACGTTATCCGCCAGGATGCCGCGCGGCCCGGCGTGGTCTACGCCGCAACCACCGAGGGCCTGTGGAGGACCAGCGACGCGGGGGCTTCCTGGCAGCGCTTGACTCCGCCCAGTTGGGTCATCACCGCACTGGCGCTCGATGCCGGCAAGCCCGGGCGCGTGGTAATCGGCGTCGAGCGCGTGGGCGTGCTGGCCAGCGATGTTGGCGGGAAAAACTTCCGCCCGGCCAACGAAGGTTTCGCGCACCGCCAGATCATTTCTCTGGCGCTTGATCCTCAGCGCCCCAGCCGCGTCCTCGCCGTGCTGGCCGGCGCGCCCGAACCGTTGCTGGCCACTGACGACGGAGGACAAGTCTGGAACCCGCTCGGACCGGGCCTCAAGACCGAAGGGCTGAAGCGCGTCTATGCCTCGCCGGGGGGCTGGTGGGCCTCACTCGAGCGTGGCGGGCTGATGCGCTACGATGCCGGCAAGGGAGCGTGGCTCCGCGCCGGCAATTATATCGGCGAAGAAATGGAAACGCCGGATCGCCACGGCAAAAAGCGGGCTAAGCCGGTGCCGCCCGGCCCGCGCCCGCTGCAACAAGTGGTCAACGACATGGCCTTCAGCCGGGAGGCCTGGTTCGCTGCCACCGAGCAGACTTTGCTGGTCTCCCGCGACCAGGGAGAAACCTGGGAGCCACTGCCCCTGGGACCGGTCAGTTTGCCGACGCGCAGCGTCCGCGTCTCTGCGGATGGCCGCAACCTCTGGGTGGTCTCGCTGCGCGGGATGGTCTTCTCGCATGACGCCGGAAAAACGTGGGCCTGGCGCGATCTGCCCTACGACGCCGGAGGAGCGCTCCGGCTGGACATCGCCGAGGAGGACACTTTTCTGGCCACCGCCGCGAAGGCGTTGTACATCTCCCGCGATGCCGGCCGGAACTGGCAGAAGGCGGGAAGGGGATTGCCGGAAGCGCGCCTCCAGGACTTGGCCATTATCGGCAAAATATTTCTTGCCTCCATGGAGAGCGGAGGGCTGTTTCTTTCGCGCGACCGTGGCGCAACCTGGGAGCGCATCGAAGGCACACTCGCTGAAGGATTTTTCCCGGTCATCACCACAACCGCCGCGGCCGATATCGTCTACGCGGCATCTTCCACCGACGGCCTCTACGCCGTGGAGCTCAGGACGCAAAAGGGTGCCTCCGGAGCGCCTTTGCAAACAGCCCCGCCGGTCGGCCTTGTTTCTCTCCACTGGTAAATCTTACCCGGTTCGTTCCGATACGCGATTCCTAACCCCTTAGGGAAGTGGTCTTTACAAACCCCGGGGCGTGGTAGGCGCCTTGCCTCCTCTTTGGTGTGAAACTTGGAGGTGTCTTATGAACAGCAAGTTTTCGGGGACCCGCGGCCGCGCCGCACAGGCGGTCCTCTTCTTTTCTATTCCGCTGCTCGTGGCGGGTTGCTCTTCCGGAGTCAGCTCTGCCCGCGACAACAGCGATGCCAAGGGCAGTGATTCTCCTTCCAGCATTCTCGGGAGATTGATGGAGAAATCCACGGCTGTGACGCTTCCTGCGGGCACGCAGCTCGCGGTCACTCTGGAAGATTCCGTTTCCAGCGCGCAGCAACGTTCCGGAGATTCTTTTTCCGCGACAGTATCCGCTCCTGTCGTGGTGGATGGAAAAACGGTGATTCCCAAGGGTGCTCGCGCCACCGGCCACGTGGTCGAAGCGCGCGCTTCCGGCCACTTGTCAACACCGGCGCGCTTGGCCCTGCGCCTCGATTCGGTTGAACTGGACGGCAAACCTTACTCCCTCGAAACGGCGACCATCAGCTTCGGCGGGCCGAACCACAATAAGCGCAACTTGATCGCCATCGGCGGCGGCACCGGCGCCGGAGCATTGATTGGAGGCCTGGCCGGCGGTGGAAAGGGCGCCTTGATCGGCAGCGCAGTGGGCGCAGGTGCCGGCACAGCAGGCGCAGCCGCCACTGGGAAAAAAGACATCCAACTCCCGCCAGAATCTTCCCTCTCCTTCCGACTCGTGCAACCCGCCACAGTGCAAAGCAAGGGCTAGAGGAATGGGCCGGGCATAATGCCCGGCCCAAACTTTATTAGAGTAGAGAAAGGCGGGGCCATTCTTCCCGTATCAGAACTCTTCTTCCCAATTCGGTAACTTATTGTATCAATTATGATTGGGCAGATTCTGCGACATTAAGTCCTTGACAAGTTACCCAAAATGGGAATAGCGTCCCCTTTATACTTTTCCTATGGGACTCCTATGGTGCACCAACGGCTCAGTTTGCCGGCTCTCCTGATTTGGCACCTGGCCTGCTCCGAGGTGGGAGCAAGGCCATTAGGGGTCTAAGGGGGAACAGTGCACAGTGAATCCACCAGTACGGAAGAGATGGTCCGCAGCACAGAAAGTCTTCCGGAAGTAAAACCCAATCCCTTCACCGTTTTGATTGTGGATGACGAAGAGGCGGCACGCAACCTGTGCGGAGAAGTGGCCGCGGAGACCGGCTTGCGCGTACGCACGGCTTCGACCACCGAGCAGGCTCTGGAAATCCTGGAACAGTATCCCGTGGATATCGCCTTGACCGATCTGCGCGTGCCGGAACTGGGCGGGATTGAATTGCTGCGGCACATGCGCGCCAATTTTCCCCAAATCGCCGTCCTGGTGTTGACGGCGTACGGGACCATCGAGACTGCGGTCGAAGCCACTCGCCTGGGGGCTTCCGATTACGTCACCAAACCGTTCCACGTCGTAGAATTGCGCGCCAAGCTGCTGCGGCTGGTGCATGCCCTGGAGCTCGAGCAGGAGAACCGCGTACTGCGCGAGGAGCTGCGCAGCCGCCCCGGCTTTGGCGGCCTGGTGGGCGTCTCCCCCAAAATGCAGCGCATCTACCAACTGGTGGAAAAAGTCAGCCAGCACACCTGTCCGGTGCTGGTGCTGGGCGAGAGCGGGACCGGCAAAGAGCTGGTGGCGCGCTCCATCCACTTCTCCAGCCCGCGGCGCAACCGCCCGTTCGTCCCCGTGGACTGCTCCGCGCTGGTGGCCACGTTGATCGAGTCGGAGCTTTTCGGCTACGTCAAAGGGGCCTTCACCGGAGCGATGCAGAACCGCCACGGCCTGCTGGAGGTCGCTGACGGCGGCACCGTGTTCCTCGACGAGATTGCCGATCTGCCGGTGGACTTGCAGGCCAAGCTGCTGCGCGCCTTGCAGGAGAAAGAAATCAAGCCGGTGGGCTCGACCGAACGCGTGGGCATCAATGTGCGCGTAATCGCCGCCACCAACTGCGACCTCGAGGATGCCATCCGCAAGGGGGCCTTCCGCCAGGACCTCTACTTCCGCCTCAATGTGGTGCAGATCAAGATTCCCCCGCTGCGCGAGCGCAAGAGCGACATCCCCCTGCTGGTCAATTCCTTCCTGGAAAAGTTCAGCAGCCCGCAGCGCCCGGTGCGGTCCGTTTCCGAAGAGACTTTGACCCGCCTGATGGCCTATGACTGGCCGGGCAACGTCCGCGAGCTGGAGAACGCCATCGAGCGGGGGATCGCCCTGGGCGCCGCCCCCATCCTCCAGGTCACTGACCTGCCCAGCAACCTGCAGCAGGGATCCGGCGAGCGCCTCCCGGGCAGCGATGAACTGGTCTCTCTCGATGAGCTCGAACGCCGCGCCATCTTTCGCGCCCTGCGCGAAACCAGCGGCGACAAGCTCGCCGCAGCGCGGCTGCTGGGCATCGGCAAGACCACGCTCTATCGCAAACTCAAGGAATACGAGACCCAC
>JBGPJC010000009.1:0-53171 GCA_041485165.1 Terriglobia bacterium
GGAGCACTTGTTTCAGGCCCTGAAAGCCCTGGATGAGTTTCAACCCCAGCACGTGGTGGTGGATTCGATCTCGGCGTGCCAGCGCATGGGCTCGGAGCATGCTGCCTTTGAATACCTGATGCGGCTTCTGAACGCCTGTAAAGAGCGCGGTATCACATGTTTTTATATCAACCAGGCTACGGGCCTTGATATCGTCACAGAGATCAGCGGCATCGGGATTTCGTCCATTATCGATACGATCGTCCTTCTCCGCCATGTTCCGATCGGTGGCGTTATGAAGCGCGAGTTGATCGTCATGAAGTCGAGAGGCTCAAAGCATTCTGAACAGTTCCATGAATTCCAGATCACCGATCGAGGGATTGATCTGGGGAAGGTCTAGCCCAGCTTTACGATGGGCAGATCGGCGTATCCCAGCGGACACGGAAGAAGCGGAGCAGCATGAGCAAAGCTCGCAAGCGCAAGAGGGGAAGAGACGCGACGCCGGGAGTTAAGATCTATGTCTTCCTGCTGTTCGTGGCCGGCAACGAATCCAACTCCACCCAAGCCAGGGGGAATTTGGCTCGGCTCTGCGAGGAGCACATCAAGGAACGCCACAAGATCGAAACCGTGGACGTGCTGAAAGACGCCGCTACCGCTCACAAAAATAACGTGCTGGTGACGCCCACGTTGATCCTGCTCAAGCCCCTTCCCAAAGTCACAGTGTTGGGCAACCTCAGTGATACCAGGCAAGTCCTTGCCGCGCTCAGACTGAACGGTGACCAGCGATGAGTGACCAGAAACCGCTATACGGCGAACTGGAAAGCAAGATGAAAGAGGCGGAGGCGCTCATTAAGGTCCTGAGGACCCACCAGGTGGACGCGATTGTCGGTGAGCGTCACATCATGCTTGTTCGTTTGAAGCAGGCGGAAGAGAACCTCAAGAGTTCGAGGAATCAATTGCGTGCCCTCGCCGCAAACTTGCAGTCGGTGCGCGAGAATGAAAGGGCCATGATCGCTCGTGAGCTTCACGATGAGTTTGGCCAGACGCTCACCAGTTTGCAATTAGGATTGTCCTGGATATCCCGCATGTTGACTCCACGGCAACAGCCGTTGCGGGAGAAAATCACATCGCTATCCACTCTTACCTCGACCATGATCCGGTCGGTGAGGAAAATCGCGAGGGAATTGCGGCCGGGCGTTTTGGATGAGTTGGGGCTGGTCAAGACCTTGAAATCGGAAGCGAGGGAATTCGAGGGGCACACTGGAATACAGTGCAGGTTCAGGACGAATACTGCAAGAGCCAAGTTTGAGCGTTTAGCGGCGGTCGCTATTTTCAGGATCGTCCAGGAAGCTCTTACGAATGTTGCCCGCCATGCGCATGCTTCCGGGGCCAAAATTGCTTTGATGAAGAGAAAAAACTGGCTGATTTTAACCGTGAATGACAACGGGAAGAAGAGCACCAAGAAGCTGACTTACAGCCATGATTCGCTTGGCATTGTCGGCATGCGAGAACGCGCCCTTGCGCTTGGTGGTACGCTTACAATCAACGGCTCAAGAAACAAGGGGACAACATTGCGAGTACGGATCCCGCTGCCCCGCGTTATTACCGGGAGAGCCTCCTAGTCCCTCCTGCCGGGCAACCCTCAGCAGTTCTGATTCGCGATAAGACTAAGGAAGCCCGAACTGCTCAAATAAAAACCCCGGACATTCGTGTGTTTAAGGGCCCGCCTCCAAGTTGGGCATGGTTGAGTACCGCTTTACCCCAACCTGAACTAACGCGGTGCATTCATTCCAGCGCCATGCGCTGCAAGTCAGAGCAAGAGGTGATTCTCAGAATAGAGGGTGAGCCACCCGCCAAGCCCATCTTGCGCCGCGGGAAATTTGGCCGTCAATCGTGCAGGACAACACTCAGAAGAGAATTGTTAACCTTAAGCCCGCCATCGAACCCGCCGCTGTATTCGATGAAGCCCAGTTTCCTGAATTTATTCATGAATAAATTCACCCGCGAGCGCGATGTGCCGATCATTTCCGCCAGCGTCTCTTGCGATACTTTGGGAAGCGTCGTCCTGGGCAGGTCTTCCTTGCCATAGCAGGCCAGCAGCAGAAGAGTGCGGGCCAGCCGTTTCTCGCAGGAGTTAAAAAGCTGATCGACTAAGTCCTCTTCGATGCGGATATTCCGTGAAAGCATGTGCGAGATGAAACGGTCGGCCAGGGCATGTTCCTCGTGGAGCACGCGAACCATCTCGTCTTTTTGAATGACCAGCATGGTGGTCGGTGAGATCGCGGTAGCAGTTCCCATACGAAGTGGCTGACCAGCCAGGCACCCCTCGCCAAAAAAGTCGCCGGGGCCCAGGACGGCCACCACGGCTTCTTTGCCGCGCTCATTGACTACGGAAAGCTTCACGCTGCCCTTTTGAATGTACAAGACATTCTTCGATAGATCACCTTGAGAGAAGACGGTCTCGCCTTTTTGAAACTCCACAACTTTTCTGGACACACCGGCCGAATCGAGAAAAGCTTGGGCATCAAAAGCGGTCTTATTATTGGATTTCACAGCGATTGAAGTCGCCATGGCCTCGATCTCCTCCCTGGGCGGCCCTCATTTTATCAAAACTATGCAAGTCGAGACAAGACCCCCTTGGAAATGGCTGGCTGCTTGAGGGTTTGGGCCGGGCAATGCAACAGCCAAAAGCGCCGAGTCCAGCTTTCCCGCTATTTGCAGCGGTCGCGAATGTACAACCAAAGTGCGAAGGTGTCCCAAAGTGAACAGACACCTATCTTCGATGCTTCTAGCATGCTGGGTGAGGGG
The DNA here is from genome assembly GCA_041485165.1 of Terriglobia bacterium. Lineage (GTDB taxonomy): Bacteria > Acidobacteriota > Terriglobia > Acidiferrales > UBA7541 > JAAFGT01. The sequence goes on from JBGPJC010000009.1 coordinate 2,788, forward strand.
AAGTAACACGCTTTCTGTGCAGCACACCAATCCATCACCTTTACCCTGATCGACACCGGGGAATCGGGGGTTTTACTCCGCTCCATACAGCGGCAACAGCTCTCGGACTGACATGGAAAGTTGCCTCACTTCTCCGGGCGGGTGGTAGCCGTCTGCCTGCTAAGACAAACCAGGAGGTCAACAGACTATGCCTTTGATGCCAATCTTACTGACACTGATTGTGATTGGTGTTCTGCTCTGGCTGGTGAACAGCTTCATTCCCATGGCAGCTTCCATCAAGTCGCTCTTGAACGCAGTCGTGGTCATCTGCACGGTCTTCTGGCTCCTGAATGTTTTTGGACTTTTTCATTCCCTCCCCAGGATTCGCATTGGTTGATAAACGTGCTGACTGAATCAGCGCACGAAAAATCGCAGCAGGAATAGGCCTGAAAGTAGCCGCGCCCTGTACGACGAGTGACTGGCGCAGGAGTGGACAGTAATGGAGGCAACACCTATGAAACGAATTGGAGTTATCAGCACAGCAGTCATGTTCTTGTTTCTCGGTAACACTGCCCGTGGCTACCCACAGCAGGAGCAGCAGAAAGACCAGCAGGGCAAAGAGCAGAGCAAAGAGAAGAGCAAAGAGAAGGGCAAGTCTGACAAGCAATCCAAAGACAAAAATCAGCAGCAGGACCAGAACAAGCAACGCCAACAGCAGGATCAGAATAAGCAACGGCAGCAGCAGGACCAGAACAAGCAACGCCAGCAGCAGGACCAGAACAAGCAACGGCAGCAGCAGGACCAGAAGAAGCAACAGCAGCAACAGGACCAGAACAAGCAACGGCAGCAGCAGGATCAGAACAAGCAACGACAGCAGCAGGACCAGAATAAGCAACAACAGCAGGACCAGAAGAAGCAACAGCAGCAACAGGACCAGAACAAGCAACGACAGCAGCAGGATCAGAACAAGCAACGGCAGCAACAGGACCAGAATAAGCAACGGCAGCAACAGGACCAGAATAAGCAACGGCAGCAGCAGGACCAGAACAAGCAACAGCAGCAGCAGGACCAGAACAAGCAACGGCAACAGCAGGACCAGAATAAGCAACGGCAACAGCAGGACCAGAATAAGCAACGGCAACAGCAGGACCAGAACAAGCAACGGCAACAGCAGGATCAGAACAAGCAACGGCAACAGCAGGATCAGAACAAGCAACGGCAACAGCAGGCCAATAGGCCGTCACAGAAAGATCAACATGGACAGGGACCCGAACAGCGTGCCGCCTGGCAGCAGAATCGCGCACGCAGCTGGCAGTCCGAGCACCGTACCTGGCAGCAACGCGGCGGCTACAACGGCTACCGCATTCCAGACGACCGTTACCGCGGCCACTTTGGCCGGGATCACCGGTTCCGCATCTACAGTCTCCCGGTTGTGATTGTTGGCGGATATTCCCGCTTCCAATTCGGCGGCTTCTGGTTCGGTCTCGTAGACCCCTGGCCAGAATACTGGTCAGACAACTGGTACGAAAACGACGACGTCTATATCGAGTACTACGATGGCGGATACTACCTGCAAAATCACCGGCATCCCGGCGTGCGAGTTTCGATCACTGTCTACGTGAACTAACGGTTCATCGAGGGCGATGACCGAATACAACCCCGGCGCGACTTGGACACTCGTTCCGGAATAAAAGCGCTGCAGTGAGCGCGGTCGACACACTCGGGACTCATTGCAGCGCGCGAGGAGGAAACAATGCTTGGCACTTTACTGGTCGTGTTTTTGGTCCTTGCGCTGTTTGGTGCGTTACCCCGGTGGCCGCATAGCCGGCAATGGGGATATTCCCCCAGCGGAGGAGTGGGGCTTGTCCTCCTCATCGTCCTCGTCCTGGTACTCCTCGGTCGCATCTGAGGGAAGTGCGGGGCGTTCACCGGCCAGCAGATGTCAGCTCCGCGGCCGGATCCCCTTCCTCCAGGGGTTCGGCCCGGCGTGCGCTGGAAAGCAGCTGAGGGCGGCGGGATCCGGCCCTCTTCCTGTTTTTATGTAAATTTTGTTGGTTGGAAGGGAATTTCGCAGCATCTTTGGCTTTCTCCGAGCTCCCCCAGAGGGAAGTCACGAAGATGTCCACAATGGCACAGACACCCGTCTTCTTCGCCGCTAGCATGGCTCCTGGCTGGGAGCTTGACGGCAGCTGTACAGACGAATCCACCGATCCTTAGGTGAGCGTAGTCGAATAGCCGAGTTTCTGGTCTGCTCATCTGCTTTTCAAGTCGAACCATTGGAGGTTTAAGGATGAAAGTCAAGATCGCGATGGCATCTCTTGCGTTGTTCATATTTGCCGCCACTGCTGGAGTGGCTACGGCCCAGGACAAAACAAAAACCACCCACAAGAAAACGCGGACGCTCTCGGGCTGTCTCCAAAAGGGCGACTCCGCCCATGAGTACAAGCTCACTACGGCGAAAGGCGCCACTTGGGAGATCAAGAGCGACACCCTCAAGCTCGCCGAGAATGTCGGTCATACGGTTACGATTACCGGCGTGGTTTCCAATGCCACATTGCACGGCATGAAGGAAGACGTGAAGACCGAGGCAAAAGAAAAGGGCGTGGATAAGGACTCCACCGAACATGGTCACATGACTGTGACGAGCTTGAAGATGGTTAGCGACACTTGCAAAAAGTGACGCTCATCACAAATTCTCGAAGCGTTGGACGGTAGCGAATCCTGGGTAGTGGCGCAGTCTGATACTTCCCAGTACAAAATTGGGCTGCGCTGCTTCGGGCTTGATGACATCGTCGGTGTATGCCGTGAAGAACGATAAGAATGAATCCCGAAGAGAACGCTCGCCAGCGTCACGAAAGAAATGGCGGTTTACTCGACCATGATCATCGAGGCGAAGACAAAAATGAACGCATCTAAACGGCGAGTGATTCAGTTCTTGGAGAAAGAAATCAAGACCTATGTAGCGCTGGCCCTGTATTTGTCGAAGGAGGGCCTCAAAGAACCTGTGCGCGTGGGATGTAAAGAAATCCTGATGACCCCGGCGTTTTACAAACAGAGAATGAAAGAGGCCAAAAACCTTGTTAGTGAACTCAGAAAATAGGGCTGTGGCATCACCATCTTCAGTCACCCTGGCCGGTGGTTGGCGCGTCTGGCGCGCGCGTTTCCTGGCGTTGCTCCTGGTCCTGCTGATCTCCGGCGGCAACTTGTTCGCCTACTCGGTCCTCACCCATGAGGAAATCGTGGACCTCCTCTGGACCAAAGAGATCCAACCCCTCCTTCTCAAACGATTTCCCGGGTTGTCGGAAGACCAGCTCAAAGAAGCACATGCCTACGCCTATGGAGGCGCGGTCATTCAGGATCTGGGCTACTACCCGTTCGGCAGCGGGCAATTCAGCGACCTGGTCCATTACGTTCGCAGCGGGGATTTTGTGCGGGAGATGATCCTGGACAGCCAGGATGCCAATGAGTACGCCTTCGCGCTGGGCGCTCTGGCCCATTATGCCTCGGACATTTCCGGCCACCCTGCGGTCAACGAGGCGGTGAGCATCCAATATCCCAAGCTGCGGGCCAAGTACGGTAAGTCTGTCAGGTATGCCCAGGACCGAGTCGCCCATTTGAAGACCGAGTTTGGATTCGACATGGTGCAGGTCGCCAAGAATCGTTATGCCTCGGAGCAATACCACGATTTCATCGGATTCAAGGTGTCCAAGCCCCTGCTGGAGCGGGTCTTTCCCGTCGTTTACGGGGTGGAGTTGAAAGACGTGCTACCGCACGAGGATCTGGCGGTCGGCTCGTATCGTTTTGCTATCAGCCGGCTGATTCCGGAGATGACCAAGATCGCGATGCAAACCCATAAGAAGGAACTGATGCGCGAGACGCCCGGTTTCGCGAAAAAAAAGTTCCTCTATCGTCTTTCGCGCTCCAATTTTGAGAAGGAATGGGGAAACGATTACACCAAGCCGGGATTCTTCACCCGGGTGTGGTCGGCGCTCTTCCGCATGATGCCGAGAATCGGCCCCTTCAAAGCGCTGGGCTTCAAGAACCCCACTCCGCAAACGGAAGAACTGTATTTCAAGAGCCTCAATACCACCATCGACCAATACCAGCATTTTCTCGAAGAAGTTCGCGCCGGCTCTCTCCAGCTTCCCAATTGTGACTTTGATAGCGGCAAGGAAACCATGGCCGCGGAATACTCGCTGACAGACGATGCCTATGCAAAGTTGCTGGTCAAGCTTTCAGAACGGAAGTTCGACTTGACCACGCCGGAGCTGCGCGCCAACATCCTGCACTTCTATTCCGATCTCTCGGTTTCCATCGAGACGAAAAAGAACACGTCTAGCTGGCAGAAACTGCTGGCTGATCTGGATCAGTTGAAATCGGTGACTCCGGTTCCGACCGTCGCGGGCCGCCCCGCGAAGTGAATTTCGTCCGTAACACAGGCAACTCGCGGTTGTGATTTGAGGTGGTGTGTCCCAAGCGGCGGTCTCACGCGGGAGCCACTCACCGCCACACCAACCCCCGATGACGTGCGCGCGTATCATTCCCCAGCTTCGAGCTGCGTCGCAATCTCCAGCAGTTTTGTGACACTGTTCCAGTTTCTGCCCGTCCCCGAAATCTTCAGCACCCTCTCGATCGCCGCCCACGACACTTTCGGCCGCGCCATGCCATCGGGGAAATAGATGTACACCTCGCGCCCATCCATGCGCAGTTCCTCGGGAGCGGTCTTGATGGCCAAGACCCTTTCCCGGGCTTCAGCGCCGGGTTCACTGGCCAGGAAGGTGACCAGCAGTCTGCTCGGATCAATCCCGCGCCGCTCCGCAAACGGGTTTCTGGCGATCACCTTTCTCATTTCGGATGCAGTGCGGTGAATCACTGGGCAGCGAACGCCGAATTTCCGCTCGATTGCGCCCTGAATCCGCGTGGCAAGTAGAACCAGGTCGCGCTCATCGGTCCTGAAGATGACGTTGCCGCTCTGTATGTAGGTCTGCGCGTCGCGCAGCTTCAGGGATTGATAGAGCGCGCGCAGCGCTTCCATCTTGATCCTGTTGTGGCCACCAACGTTTACGCCACGCAGCATGGAGATAATCACGGCCATTTCGGGGTCCAGTATACCCCTAGCGATCCGTAGGGGCGGCTTTACGCCGCCCCTGCGTCCGCACTCCCGACTTCCCCTCCGCTGTAACGCCGCCCCAAACGGTGTCATCCTGAGCGGAGCGAAGGATCCCTCCGATGGCATTCCTCGCTGTCCCTCGAACCCCCGCTCGCCACTCGCCCCTTGAATGAGTTGCAAAATGGTATCCTCCGGGTGTCATTCACTTACTCCAGGAGCAGGAACATGGACCGGCCTCTGGACCACCGGCCGCTCTCAGGAGAACGCTCATGACCGCAAAAGAAATCGTCGCCCAGCTCAAACCGTTGGGCAAGGACTCGTACAAGAAAACCCTGCTCAACCACGGCATCAAGGAGCCCTTCTACGGGGTGAGTATCGAGGAACTGAAGAAGTTCCAGAAACGCATCAAGAAGGACTACCAGTTGGCGCTGGACCTGTACGACACCGGCATCTACGACGCGATGTACCTGGCCGGGCTGATCGCCGACGACATGAAGATGACCAAGAAGGACCTCTACGGCTGGGCAGAGAAAGCCAATTGCGCCATGCTTAGCGAATACACCGTCGCCTGGGTCGCGGCCGAGGGCATGCATGGCCGCGAACTGGCACTGGAATGGATCGAGTCCCCCAAGGAAAGCGTGGCGTCGGCCGGCTGGGCGACCCTCCGCAGCCTCGTCTCCGTCAAGGACGACGCCGACCTCGACCTGGCCCAGCTCAAGGGCCTGCTCCAGCGCGTGCAGAAGACCATCCACCAGCAGCCCAACCGCGTGCGCCATGTCATGAACGGCTTCGTGATCGCGGTGGGCAGTTATGTGCAGGCACTAACGGCCTTCGCTCTACAGACTGCGGCGAAGATCGGTCCGGTTACCGTGGACATGGGCGGCACCGCGTGCAAAATCCCGTCCGCCGCAGAGTATATCCAGAAGGTCAAAAAACGCGGGGCTATCGGCAAAAAGCGCAAGACGACGAAATGCTGAGACGCGTGGCCGAGCCGCCGTTCTCCAAGGCCGTCATTCCGAGCGAAGCGAGGAATCTCTCCTCACCCCCGTCGCCGCCTTTTCCCCCGCCGTCATTCCGAGTCCGCAGCAGCGGACGAGGAATCTCTCTTCATCCCCCTCGCCTACCCTGCAGAGCCATGGCACAGTGAGCGCCAAAGTGAAGGGCTCCACCCCGCGCCACTCTAAACAACTCCCAGAATCCACCCTTCGCATTGGGCGATGGTCCGTTCTTGCGGTTCAAGTGGTGGGTTGAAGTATCCCTGCAACGAGCCATTCATGTCGGCACGCCGCAGCCAAGAGGCAACAGCGAATGCCGCGTGCTGGTCGGCGCTGCGTTCTCCGTCGTTCGGAAAGCGCCGCGTCCAGAGCGATGGATACACCTCTGCTACGACCGATCGGCCAGGTGTAACCTCCCAGCCGTCGAAAGGCCAGAAATGCACCCTCTCGCGGCAGCGCATTCGGAGGTACCTCAGCCACGGCAATCCCGCGTGCGTCGACGTCGCTACCTGGCCTTGCACATCAAACCGAAATACCGACTTGGCCGACTGTGTCCAGAGCTCCGTCAAACGAAACCATGACGGGTCGCCCATTCGCTCCCTGCCTTTGCCGCATTCACCTTCACGGACGAAACCCACATACGTATTGTCCTCGTCCGTTGGCCAATGACCTTGAAAATCGTCGAGAAATGCCGGCCAATCCTGGAGCAAGCGATGCACTTCAAAGTACGGCCGCGGAAACGAAAAGCCATGGTCAATTCCGACGAGGACGGGTTTGGGGCTTGACAGTTCGGCTCGGAGCCACTCAGCGATACCTCGTCTTGTCCAATGTTTGCGGGGGCTGGGCGGCGGCGGAACCTCCGCTGGCGGGAGTGTCCGGTCCGCGGCATACACCCGTAAACCCGGAAGGCTCGAAGTCGGCGTCATCGCTCCGGCGTAATCAATACCGATGTAACGCTCGAATTGCGGCATTGTTCAGAACTCCCTCTGCCGGCGCGGATCGAGTTGTGGGTGTCCATCCTCGCCGCGGCGACGGTGGGCCAACCGACTTTGAATTCGAATATTTGAGAACGACAAGATACTTCCCCTTCGTGGTAGCATCCGTTCTAGACAATGCGACATGCTGCTCTAGCAAACACTGGTCCTCGGGCGTTAAGAGATAACAACAAGCTTCGGGCAGAGGACCAGAGTATCCACGACTGGTATCGCTTCGTCCTCTCATTTCCTCCACACCTCGTGCGCGAATACCTGGGACGCTTTGAAGTCACGTCAGACGCCGTCGTGCTTGATCCTTTTTGTGGCACAGGGACCACTCTCGTCGAATGCAAGAAACTAGGAATACCGAGCGTCGGAATCGAAGCCAACCCGATGCCTTGCTTCGCGACACGAGTCAAGGTCAACTGGAAGGCGGACGCTGACGCACTCCTCAAGCATGCGAAGGGGATAGCGGTCACAGCGTGCCAGAGGCTGGCACTTAGCGGCCTCGAAGAATACCAGAACATGCCGCTCTTCAGAGCTGGCAAGCCCAAGATCAATCCTCTCGATCTCCGCGGACTGCCCCTTGCGGCCGAAAAACTACTCCTCACCAACTCGATCAGCCCCGTCCCTCTTCACAGAGTATTAGTACTGTTGGAATCGATTCAAGAGTCCAACCACGACCTCCTCACCCAGTATGAGCGTCTTGCCCTCGCAAAGGCTCTGGTTCTCGAAATAAGCAATCTAGAATTCGGACCAGAAGTAGGGGTCGGGCCTGCCAAATCCGATGCCCCGGCAGTCACCTTCTGGCTCGATGCTGTTCAGGCAACTGCGGACGACCTTCGAGCTGTGGGGAATCGCAATTCGGTACTCGCAACGGTACACCAAGCCGATTCACGCAACATTGTGAATGTCCTGCAGCCAAATTCAATCGACGCCGTAATAACATCGCCTCCGTACCCAAACGAGAAAGACTACACACGCACAACGCGCCTAGAGTCAGTTTTATTGGGATTTATTCGGAGTAAGCAGGAACTTCGTGCCCTCAAGCAAGACCTACTCCGATCTAATACCAGAGGCGTTTACAAGAGCGACCGCGACGATCTACTTGTCGATGACCATGACGAAATCCAAAGCATCGCCGAAGCTATAGAAAAGCGACGAATAGAACTTGGCAAGACTTCCGGTTTCGAGAGACTCTACGCTAGAGTGACTAAGCTCTACTTTGGAGGAATGACAAGGCACTTGTCTGACCTCCGCACTGTGCTTCGCCCCGGGGCTCGCCTCGCCTACGTCGTTGGTGACCAGGCATCATATCTACGCGTGATGATCCGAACTGGCCAATTGCTCGCGGACATTGCGGACTCGCTCGGTTATGAGGTCACTGACATCGATCTATTCAGAACACGTCTCGCTACGGCCACAAAGGAGCAGCTTAGAGAAGAAGTCGTGCTCCTCCGCTGGCCCGGAAGAAAAAAGAGATCAAGGACCATGCTGATGAATGAAAAAAATCTTTACAGCCTCATCATCGAGAGGATTTTCCAATCAAAGTTCAAGAAGGGCATGCGCGAGCTCGATTTCGACCGTGAGGAACTTCTAGTGGTCGCCAAAGAGTTGGGTTTGAAAGAACCCAAAAACCTCGGCGACCTCATCTATACGTTTCGATACCGTGCAGGGTTGCCGGAAACGATCAAAAAGCATGCCGGAGAGGCAGAAATCTGGATCATCCGTCCTGCGGGAAGGGGTAAGTATCGCTTCGTTTTGGTACCTGACAAACCCATAGCTCCGAACGAAAGTCTGGCTCTCACGAAAATACCAGACGCAACTCCCGGCGTCGTCGCGAAATATGCACTCAGCGACGAACAGGCGCTGCTTGCAAAGCTGCGCTACAACCGTCTAGTCGACATATTCACCGGAGTGGCTTGCTACTCGTTGCAAAACCACCTCCGGACAGCCGTTCCCAACATGGGTCAGGCTGAAACTGACGAGATTTATGTCGGTTTGGACAAAAGAGGTGCGCACTATGTTTTCCCGGTTCAAGCTAAGGGGGGTACAGACAAACTCAATATTGTGCAGATAGAACAAGACCTAGCTGTTTGCGCACACAAGTTTCCTTCGCTGATCTGCCGCCCCATCGCCGCGCAGTTCATGCAGGAAGGGGTGATAGCATTATTCGAGTTCGAGGAAGGGGAAGACGGCCTGGGAATCGTCGCCGAAAAACACTACAAGCTCGTGCCACCCGAAGAAGTGACCGACGAAGACCTGCGGCACTACAATACGCGCGGCCCGTAGTGGAACGAATCTCACTGTTTGGCATTCTATCAACCTGCCGATAGCCGAGGCGTTGGGACTGGCGGGCGGGTGGCCCATCCTTTGCGGCTGCTTTTGCCGGAAAGGGTGGGGCCTTCGGTTCAGCTCCTGATCCCTAAAGGATTGCGACGCTACCCTGCGAAAGGACTTCCGCCGCAAGCGCCTGCGGCCTGACGATTGTGGGTCAGATGGCATGGTTCTCGGGCAAGAGTTAGTGACGCGAAAACGAGAGAAAGGGAAGCCTATCGGTCTGGTATGTCAACTACAGTGGAGCTGCCGGGTTTCTCGCTCTCTTGCTGTTCTAACGATATGCCCACTCAAAGACTGCCGAATAGGAACCGGCGTTCCCTGGTCGAACAGGATGCGCATTTACCGGGCGGGCACCGGAGCTTCCAGGCTACGCGCAGCGAATTGCAGGACAGCCCGGACCTGTTCGCGCGTGAGTCCGCCGAAAGTCTCGAGCAGTTCGTCGATGGTCATGCCGGCTTCAAGATTTTCAAAGATTGTGGCCACCGGCATCCGCGTGCCGCGAAACACCCATGCACCACTCACCTTTCCCGGCACGCTTTCCACCCCTGGACATTGTGACCAGTCAAGCCCTGCCATAACGGGTCTCCTTCAGCCCTATCCTAGCCTAAAGGCAGGTCAGGTTATAGGGGACAACCCCAGTCAGTCTCCTCATCCGCTTTTCTACTGGGTCTCTATTTGTGAGGTTCTGAAGCGGCACGCGAAGCCGAGATGGGCGCTCGTCACTCGCTTGTCCCGAGCGGAGTCGAGGGTCCACTCGCCGCTCTCCCCAAACCACTATCCACTATCTACCACCCACTGTTCCCTGTCCCCTATCCCCTGCCTTAGCCGGCGTCTGTTATTGTGGACACGGAAATGCCCGCGGGCAGGAGATTCGAATGAAGTTCGCAAAGATTGTGTTTTGGATTGCCGGCATCTTTGGCGTGCTGGCTCTTGCGCCGCTGTATTTCATGTTGGAGACGATCGGCCGCCAGGTTCCGCCGGCTATCACGCATCCCCAGTTCTACTACGGGTTCATTGGCGTGGCGTTGGTGTGGCAGTTCGTATATCTGACGGTCGCCACGGACCCGATGCGATTCCGGCCGATGATGATCCTCTCCGCGCTGGCAAAGGGCAGCTATGCGCTCACGGTTGGCGTGCTCTATCTGGAGGGAGGGATGACTCCGGTGGAGTGGGCCACCGCCGTACCCGACGCAATCCTGATGGTGTTGTTCATCGTCGCGTTCTTCAAGACACGGCCAAGTCTGCCGCATCCTTGATTGCCGGGTGGTGCACTCCGCGTGACCGAGCACGAATTGGGTGTCCTGATCGCGCAGGTAGGGGACTCGGCTCGGAACGGGGCTCTGATCACTAACCACTAATCCCTGACCACTTGCCCTGACTTCTTCTCTGTGTCCTCTGTGCCTCTGTGTCCTCTGTGTTAAATCATTTCCGTCGGTACCCGCTCGTCACTGTCCTGCAGAACCATCACACCCTGAGTGCCTTGGCGAAGGGCCTATCCACCAACCACTGACCCCTGCTATTCGTCCTTTCAACCTCGAACTCCGGCAGTTTGATTGTTTATCATTCAGCTAAGCATAACGAGTGTGGTAGCCTCCCCCTGGGTGAGTGGACGTGGAACGGAACAGGTTAGAGCAATCCGCAGAGCGCCGGAGCTTGCTGGTTTTGGGTACTATCTCCTTTAGAATGCATACTTGCAAAAAATCTGCCTGTAACCCCTTTCAAATGCATACTTGCGGCGCAAAGGACTTAAAGTCGTTTGGAATGAATGCTTACAGAATCAGGGGGGAGGGGGGTAGCCTAGTGGTGTTGCATCCCGAAAATTCCGCGAATCCTTCCCTTCGGCCTTTCCTGCTCCGTGTACTCCGCGTCTCAGTGTCCTCTGTGTTGAGCGGTTCCGCCCGGTTCGAGCGTGAACAGCGGCATCTCCGGCGGACAGCCCAGACGCAGAGGAACCACCACCGTCCCGATGCCGCGGCTGATGTACAGCAGCGTCTCCGCCTGGCGGTACCAGCCCATTTGGAAACGGTCCCAGCGCGCCCGCGGCCTGCGGGGACGTTGTGTCTTCCCGCGTTCGGTCAGCAGACGATCCAGGATCGGCAAACGCACCTGGCCGCCGTGGGTGTGCCCGGAAAGCACCAGACCCACTCCATGCCGCGCGGCGGAAGGCAGAATGGCGGGGCTGTGCGAGAGCAAAATTGCCGGCGCGGCGCCGGGAGCTCCGCGCAGCGCGCGCGTCACATCGGCGTGATAGCTGATATCGTCCACACCGGCCAGAGTCAGTCTTCGGGAGCCGGCACGCAGCACGGTGTGCCGGTTGCGCAGCACTTCGATCCCGCGGCGCCGGAAGGCGCGCGTCACCGCGTCCGCGCCCACGCGAAAATCATGGTTGCCCAGGACCGCGTAGACGCCCAGGCGCGCGCGCAGGCTGGCCAGCAGCTCGGCGGCAGGCTCCACAAAGGCGCGCGAATAGGTGATGTAATCCCCGGTGAGCACAACCAAATCCGGCTGGAGCTGGTTGGCCAGCTCGACGGCTTCCAGCACCGCGCGCTGCGAAAAGTACAGGCTGTGATGGATGTCGGTCAGGTGCAAGATGCGCAGGCCGGAAAACTCTCGGGGCAGCTTTTGCAGGCGGACGGTGTGCTGGGTGACATCAATTATGGAGTTCTTGCGGCGGCGGAAGTTGGGGCGGCGTCCGGAAAGGCCCAGCCCGTAGTCTTCCACGCCGCCGCGCTGCCATCGCTCGACCAGCCGAGCGAGCCTGGGCCCGGGAGGGCTGTACGCCTCGGTGGTGAAGGATTGCTCGGAAGATGAGAATAAAAGTCCCATGCGGCGATGAAAAACAAGCTACACAAAAACCGTACCATCCCGCAAAGGGCGCTGTAAAGCGGCAACTTCCTGCGGTTTTCCTGCATTGCGTCAATTTGACTGCCGGGCGGGGGCGGGTTAGCCTGACACCTGCGCTTCACGCTACCGGCCATCTCTCTTCGGAGGAAATCGCATGTCGTTGAAGAAATCGCTCGACCGCAGAACTTTTCTTGCCGCCGCTTCCGGACTGGGCGCTGCCTATGCCCTGGGCGGTTATCTGCCGCTTCCCCTGGCGGCGCGTTCACTCGCCTCGGATGTGCCTCCGCAGGATCCGCGCCTCGGCGCGACGCCGATTCTCGACAAAGGCTTTGCCGGCTCGAGAAAAATCGGCGAAGGCGTCTACGCCACAATTTCCGACACTACAAAAGGATTTCAGACGCTGTGCAACGGCGGATGCATCATCGGCAAGGACGCTGCGCTGGTGATTGAGGGGTATGCGTCTCCCGCCGGCGCCGCGTTCCAGATGGAAGCCTTGCGCCTGGTCAGTCAAGCCCCCGTCCGCGCTGCGATTGACACCCACTACCACTTCGACCATTCCTTCGGCAACGCCCACTACGGCGCAAACGGCATCCCCATCTGGGCGCACGCCAAGGTGGCGCAGTTGATGGTCGAGCGGTATTCGAGCATCCAGGGGAAAGACAAAGCGGCCATGCTGGAGCCGTTGCAAAAGCGCATTAAAGATGCCGCCTCGGATACCGAGCGCGAGCACGCCAAAGGCGATCTGGGCGCCATGCAGCTCCTATTCCAGTTGGTGGACCATACCGTGCTTTCCCTGCCCAGCCGCTCGCTTCTCCCCGCGGAGTTGCCGATGAAGGTGGACCTCGGCGGGATTGAGGCAGTGATCGAAACGCATCCCGGACACACGCCCGGCGACATCATCGTGCGTGTGCTCGCGCAGAACATCACTTTCACCGGCGATCTTTTCTTCCACAAGAGTTACCCGGTAACTTTCGATGCGGACATGCTCGGCTGGCGGGCGACGCTGGAGAAGTTTGCCGGCTACGGGAAGGACGCGCTCTTCGTCCCCGGGCACGGCGTGGTGTCCGGGCAGGAAGGCATCGCCAGCATCCGGTCGGTGTTCGACGATCTCGCCGAGTATGCCGAGAAGATGGCCGCGCAGGGCGCGAGCGTCTCGGAAGCGCAGCAGCGCTACGTGGTGCCCGAACAATTCAAGAGTTTCGGGATTTTCGCCTGGGGCTTTTGCATCGACCAGGCCGTAGCGCAGTTCTACGACGCGGCGCGGAAGGGAAAGGTGTAACGCCGGAGTCAGGCCCAGATCTGTTTCGTCAGAGACAAGAGGGATTCTTCGCTTCGCTCAGAATGACGGCGTGTTAAAGAGAGCGGCTCGGCAACGGAGCGAGCGACGGGGCGCCGGCGGAAATTTCAGCGGCGAGGGCGCGCATCTGGGCGTGGATGAGCCCGTTGGATGCGACGCATTCGGGGAAAGAAATTTTATACGGCGTGCCCGCCCAGTCGGTGACCATCCCTCCGGCCTCGCGCACAATCAGCGTTCCTGCCGCGGTGTCCCACGGCTTGAGCCCGAACTCCCAGAAGCCGTCCAGGCGGCCGCAGGCCACCGAGCAGAGGTCCAGTGATGCCGCGCCCACCCTCCGCACGCCGTGCGAGGCCAGGGTGAATTGCCAGTAGTAGTGGATGTTGGGGTTCAGAATGCGCTTGTGCGAAGGGAATCCTGTCCCCAGCAGCCCCGCGGACATCTGTGCGACGGTGGATACAAGTATGGGAATTCCATTGAGCTGCGCGCCCTCGCCGCGCGCCGCCGTGAACAACTCGTCGTTCGCGGGATTGTAAACCACGCCGCAGACCAGATCGTCCCCTTCCGCGAGGCCGATGGAGACTGCGAACCAGGGAAATTTGTGCGCGAAGTTTGTGGTGCCATCGAGCGGGTCCACATACCAGCGAAATCTCGAGGCGCTCTCCCGCCCGCTTCCCTCTTCCGCGACAATGGAATGCTCCGGGAATTCGCACCGCAGGCGGCTGACGACAACGGCCTCGGAGCGCTGGTCCGCCTGGGTGACCAAGTCCACGTCTCCCTTGTAGGAAATCTCTGCCGGCCGGCTGAGCTCTTCGATCAGGATGGCCCCAGCTTCCCGCGCCGTCTCGATGGCTACTTGGAGATATTGGTTCAATCGAGGGCTCCAGCCGTGAAATACACCTTGCGATGACGTATCACGTAATTGGGAGTTTCGCCGCGTTCGGTGGTGCTGGCATGCACTTTGACCTCAAGGTGGCGCGTGCTGCGTGGCGGAGGCGAGGGATGCGGGTAATAGCCCAGGCGATACTGCGTGCGCAGTTCGCGGCTGACCTGCTCGAACAGCGCATCGAGCTGGCGCATGTCGTCGGAAGTGAACATGGCGCCGCCGGTGGAATCGGTGATGGTCACCAGGGCATGCTCGCCGGCAGTGTTTCGTCCGCTCTCCGACTTCACCGGCTGGATGATGATGGTGTAGAGCATGGCCTCAGAGGCCAGCGCGCCGCGGCGCGCGTCCTCGAACGTGGACGAGCTGGTGGTCTCGCCCGCGTCGGTCACCAGGACGATGACGCGACGCCGGTTGCCGGGGCGTTTGCGCAGTGCCTGCCCGCCAAGGTACACGGCGTCATAGAGCGATGTGCCCGCGCCGGGAAGCAATCGCCGCACGCCGGCGTCTAGCTGGTCAATTTGCGAAGTGAACGAGGTGAGCTGCTCGACGGAATCGGAAAAGGAAAACACCGCCAACCCGTCTCCGGGCCGGACCACCTTGCGGAAAAAGCGCGCGGCGGCCTCTTTTTCAAAGTCCAGCTCCTTGAAGGTGCTCAGGCTGGTGTCAATCATCAAGGCGAGGTCCAGCGGCTGCTGCGTTTCCGCCTCGAACACTTCAATCCTCTGCTCCGCGCCTTCCTCGAACAACGAAAATGCCCCTTTGGGGAGATCGGCCACCGGCCGGCCACTGGCGTCGGTGACGCTCACGATCAAATTGACCAGGTTGACTTCCACCCGAAGGCGCGAGCGGTCGGGCGGTTGCTGAGCGCGGTGTGCCCCGCCGGCCAGCGCCGCAGAGGTCACGGACAGAACTACAAGGAGAAGCCTGCGCAGGCCAGTGGAACGGATCGGCGTCATCCTTCTCTGGATGCGGCGGCACCCGGAATCGGTTGGGCCACTTCCCCATCGGCCCACACGCCGCCGTCGGCAAAGTATTCCTTCTTCCAGATCGGCACGCTGCGCTTGAGGGTGTCAATGGCCAGGCGGCAGGCGTCAAAGGCCACGGCACGGTGCCCGGCGCTGACGGCGATGAAGACGCTGGTCTCGCCGATTTCGAGGCGGCCGAGACGATGCACAATGACCGTGCGGTCAACGGCAAAGCGCCCGCGCAGCAACCCCCCCACCGCTTTGATTTTTTCCAGCGCCATGGGCTCGTAGGCCTCGTAGTCGAGATAAAGCGTCTGGCGTCCGCCGGAATGGTTGCGCACGATGCCGTCAAAGGTCACCACCGCGCCATCTTGCGGCTGCTTCACATGGGCGAGGTAAACATCCGGACGAATCGGCGCGCGCACCAGTTCGTAGATGTCGCTGGCCGGCTCCACCCGCCCTCCACTCACCGGCGGGAGAAAGGCGACTTCATCTCCCGCGCGCAGGGCCACCTGCCAGGCGGCGAATTCCTGATTCACCGATGCGACTACCGAGGAGCGAAAAGCGGTGAGTGGAGGATGGCTCTGGCCATAGCTTGAGAACACATCCTCGACACGAGCGCCTTCGGGGAGCTCGAGATGGTCCTCCCCCTTGCCGACGATATCTTTCAAGCGGCCGAAAAACAGGACGCGCACGCGCATGGTTAGAGTCTACCGTTCCGGCGAAGGGTTTGCCACCAAGGCCTCACTCACGGGGCCGCAGCCATGCTGTTTTCTGGCAGTTTGAAGGATTGGAATAGACCGACCCCGTTATTTCCTGCGAAGAAAAGGTCGTGGCAATCCGCCGACGGTTCCTTGACCGCCCGGCTTTGCGGGGCTAGCGTATCAAGCAGATCTTCGGCACATGGCGGGCAAGGAACAAAATATCTCTGCTGACGTGATTGTTGGAAGCGAGTGAGAAGGAAGAGACAATGAAGGTGCTTGTTTCCGGTTCCTCGGGTTTGGTGGGCACAGCGCTATGCCGGGCGCTCCAGGCTGACGGGCACAGTGCGGTAAGCCTGGTGCGACCGGGAAGCCCCGCACGGGCGGGCGATGTCCGTTGGGACCCGACCACGGGAGAGCTTGACCTGGCGGCCGCGGAGGGCGCTGCGGCGGTGGTCCATCTGGCGGGCGCGAGCATCGCCGGCGGCAGGTGGAATGAGGGGCGCAAGCGGGTGCTTCGCGACAGCCGCGTCGATGCTACGCGTCGTCTGGTGACCGCGCTCGGCAAGCTCAAAGCCCGGCCCGCGGTTCTGGTTTCTGCCTCGGCGATCGGCTATTACGGCGACCGGGGAGACGAGGAACTCACCGAGCAGAGTGCTCCCGGCAACGACTTCCTGGCGCAAGTGGCGCGGGATTGGGAAGCCGAAGCTTTCCGCGCTGAACAAGCCGGCATCCGCACGGTGTGCCTGCGCTTCGGCGTCATCCTGGCCGCGAATGGCGGGGCTTTGGCAAAGATGCTGCCCCCGTTCCGCATGGGTGTTGGCGGGAGAATCGGCTCGGGCCAGCAATGGATGTCGTGGCTGACACTCGAAGACGCCGTTGGCATGGTCCGCCATGCCCTTGACGACGCGAAACTCCGCGGGCCGGTGAATGGCGTCGCGCCTTCTCCGGCGCGCAACGCGGACTTCACGCGGGCGTTAGGGCAGGCCGTGCACCGTCCGACGATTTTCCCTATGCCGGCCTTCGCTGCACGGCTCGCCTTTGGCGAAATGGC
The DNA here is from genome assembly GCA_041485165.1 of Terriglobia bacterium. Taxonomy (GTDB): domain Bacteria; phylum Acidobacteriota; class Terriglobia; order Acidiferrales; family UBA7541; genus JAAFGT01. The sequence continues at coordinate 19,930 of JBGPJC010000009.1, forward strand.
AGATGCCCTGCTGCTCTCCAGCCAGCGAGTGGTGCCGGAGCGACTCCAGGCGGCAGGGTACGTGTTCCGGCATCCCAACCTGCCAGGCGCACTCCAGGCGGTGCTGCACGACTCAAGGAGTTGACGCTCCGGCCGCCGAAGCCGATGCATCCCCTCCCAACAAGGTTTGCAGGCGGGATTCCCGGCCCGCCCAGGCCTTGCAGGCGAAGCAATTTCGCGCTTTGGTGCTATTGACTTCGCGGAACCCTTTGATACGATTGCAGGCGTCGAAAAGTATCTCGGCCAAGTGGTTTTGGGGAATCACAGTTCTGCCCCGGTTGCAGAGCCAAGTGTGGTTGTTTAGATGGGGTTTGCTGTTCCGTTTGGGCGGAGGAGGCAGTTGATGTTCATGCGCCAGCTACTCTCCACCATGCTCGTTACCGTTCTGGCGGTGCCCGGATGGGCCGGTTCAGGGTCTGTTGCCGGTACGGTTGGCACCAGCCAGGCAGCGACAGTTCGCGGGGCCGGCGTGCTACCCGGCACCACCATCTTCAACGGCGACCTGGTTGAAGTGGGCGCCAAGGGCGACGCGGCCATCAGCTTTGGCCGCGGCTCGATGGCCCGCCTGGGCGAAGAAACTTCAATCCGCGTACTGAAGTTTGACAACGGCATTGCTCTTGAACTCTCTCGCGGGCGCATTTCTTTTCGTTCTTCCGAGCAACTCCCGGTGGAAACGCGTTTGGCTGACGCCAGCATCCGTTCGGCAAACGGATTAGCCGCCGTGGGCGTGCTCGCCATTCGCTCGGCGACTTCCGCAATGATTTACGCGGTGAAAGGAACCCTGCTGGTCTCCACCGCGCACGACTCTCGCAGCGCAACGGTGCGCGAAGGCGAGAGCGTGGAGATCCGGCTGGGCCCTGCGGCAGAACCCTACGTCACGCCCAGTGGCACGCCGGAAGGCGGCGCCACCTCTCCCCTGACCCCGCCTGTAGTGGACTATGTAGATCCGGCGGGGCCCGTTTCAGACAATTGCAAGGACGTCGTTGTCACCGCAAGATTCAGAAAGGCGATGAACCCTTCAACAATCAACACAGGAACCTTTTTGTTGGCAGCCGGTACTACTCCCGTAACCGGAACAGTTGCCCTTGATTCAGCGGGCCTGGTTGCGACCTTTACACCCTCGAGGCCTCTTCGACGGAACACCGCTTATACCGCCACGATTTCCACCGGAGCGCAAGACGTGTCCGGCAATGGGCTGGCGCAGGATTTAGTGTGGAAGTTCAATACACCTCCAATTGCTTGTGGGGGGCCCATGGGGATCTCCGCCAAGAACTGGGCCATCGTCGCCACCATCATCGGCGCAGCCACACTGGCCGTCGGCCTGGGGATAAGCGCCAACGAGAACCGGCTGAATTGCCCGCAAAAGATCAACCTGGTGAGCCCCTTCAAATTGACCTGCCCGTAGGACGGGCGCAGTAGAGTTTTCCTTGTTGCGGGCGGCCAGCGTGCCGCCCGCTTTAATTTTGCACCCGGCCAGCGTCGCCAGCCTCCGCACGGCCTGATCAAATAAATTCAGACAGCCTTTTGGGCCTTCGGAAGACCGCTAAATATCAAGCCGCTGCAGGAGTAATTCCAGATTCGCTTCGTCTACCACCAGGTCGGGCCGCACGGCGGCAAAATCTTCAACCTCATCAAGGGCCTGAAACAGGCGCATTTTCGCCACAGCGTATTCTTCCGTCCCGGATAATTCCCTGCCCGCTTTTTTCCCCCAGCGGCGCACCGCATTCTGACCAACAAAAATCGCCACCGGGAAGGAAGTCTTGCGGTCTGCGGAAATCAAATAGACGTACTCGTTGCCGGTGGAGAGCCCGTGCCTGGATTTGCGGATCTGCTGAAAGACGTACTGAAACGTATAACCGGTCGCCGCCGAGTAGCTCTTTACGCGGCGGACGGCCTCAGGGCGATTCATCCTGGAATTATTCGTGCAAGGAGTAGGAGTGTCAACCATTGGAAAGCCTGTGGAATGAGAGCGAGAAGAAGTATTCGAAGGGGGAATCCTCCTGATTCAGTACAACGCCGTGCCAATTCGGGAAGCATTCCGCGTCCAGGAGGGATCGCTCGTGCGCGCGTTCCATATTGTGACAGCCGCTCTGGTGCTGTTGACCTCGGCAGCCCTCCTCCTCTCGAGCTGCGGAGGAGGCAACGTTTCCCAGGGGCCGCCGCCACCTCCTCTATCGAGCGTCACCGTCAGTGTCACGCCTGCTACGGCGACGGTTCCGCTGGGCGGCACAAAGGCATTTGTGGCCACGGTGACCGGCAGCAGCGATTTGGGAGTCATCTGGAAGGTGGACGGCACGCCTGGCGGCACGGCAGCGAGCGGAACCGTGGACGCCAGCGGCAACTACACGGCGCCGCGCGCCATGCCGGCATCTTCGACCATCACCATCACTGCCGTGAGCCACTTCGATCCGGGCAGCAGCAGCAGCTCGACAATCACAGTCAGCAGCGACCTTTCCATAACTATCGCGCCGCAGTCGCCCAGCGTCGAGCTTGGAGCGCAGCAGCAGTTGACAGCGTTGGTAACCGGCTCGGGCAATTCTTTGACGACGGTGAGCTGGCATCTGTCCGGCGCGGGTTGCACGGGCGCCGCGTGCGGCGCGATCAACAACGCGGGCGGGTACACTGCGCCGCAGGTGTTGCCCTCTCTCCCGACGGTCAGCGTGACGGCGATGAGCGACGCCGACACCTCGAGAACGAACAGTGTGGCGCTGACCATCACCAGCCGCTTTGTCCTGACCGTCAGTGGACCAGCGAATGTCGGCCTTGGCGCGACGGCGACTTTCAGCGCGATGATCGTGCCACTGCCGGGCTCGAACCCGAGCACTGCGGTCGCCTGGAGCGTCAGCGGACCAGGTTGTGCGCCCGCCGCAAACCCTTGCGGCTCGATCAGTACGGGCGGAATCTACACCGCTTCAGGATCTGCCCCGCAGCCCGACATCGTCATCATCACCGCCACCAGTGTGGCGGATCCTTCGAAGTCCGCCAGCGCGCAGACGCAGATCCAGCAGACTTTTTCGGTGCAGCCCTCGACGGCTACGGTTGCGCTCGAACAGCAACAGCAATTTTCTGCTCTGCTCAATGGCATCCAGACAACGGCCGTGGCGTGGAGTGTGGACGGCATCCTGGCCGGCAGCCCCACGGTGGGCACGATTTCCAACGCCGTACAGCTCAACGGGCTGTACACCGCTCCCGTGAATATGGTGGCCGCGCGCAAGGTCACCGTGACCGCCACCAGCCTGTCCAATCCGGCTATGAGCGCATCCGCGATCGTCTCGCTGATCAGCAGCATCGTCGTTCAGGTCACGCCGCCTACGGCGCTGCGAATTCCCGGCGCGCGGCAGTTGTTTTCGGGCGCGGTGAGCAATACCTCAAACCCCCTGCTGGAGTGGCGGGTCAACGGGATAGCGGGAGGCGATTTATCGTTCGGGCGCATCTGCGTTGTGGGATCGAGCCCGTGCCAATCACCACCGTCCGGCGTGCCCCCGGGAAATGTGGAGTACGAAGCTCCGCAAGCCGTGCCCTCACCGGCGCAAGTCACCGTCATAGCGGTCAGCCTGGCGGACACGGCGAAATTCGGCAGCGCGGTGGTCACCGTGGTGGCACAGATTTCGGTCGCTCTTTCGCCCCCGAGCGCCACCTTGCCGCCCACCGGTGTACAGATCTTTTCGGTTACGGTAGCCGGCACGCCCAACCAAAACGTCACCTGGGATCTCAACGGTCTGGTGAATGGCGGCACGGCCGTCGGCCTGCTCTGCCTTCCCGCCAGCAATCCCTGCCAGGCGCCGGCAGGTGTGGTGTCTGGACCCATCGAATACCGAGCGCCGGCGGCGCCGCCTTCGCCGGATACGGTGGTCCTGCGCGCCACCAGCGAGGCGGATGCGACAGCGCAGCAAACCGCTTCGATCACCATCAGCAGCGCTCCATTTGTGCTCTCCCTGTTGCCCGCCAGTGTCACCGCGGGGGCGGTAAACGCTTTCCCTTTGCAAGTGGGAGGAGTGCAGTTCATTCCCAGCAACCCAGGCCCGGGATCCGTAGTGCTGATTAACGGCGTGGTCCGGCCGACGCTGTGTCCGAGCACCAGCGAGTGCAGCGTGACGCTCGATCCCGGCGATGTGGCTGCTGCGGGAAATCTCTCCATCAGCATCTCCAACCCGGGGTCGCCGCCGGCCACAGGCAACACAGTCACCTTGATCATCGTGCCGCCGGACACAACCGTGGACGTGATCACTTTGGATGCGTCTTCCCCCACGGCGTCGAAGAAGGACATTTTGGTCGTCGAGCCGGTTACCGCGGGCCTCACTCCGCCCGATGCGCTCACGCTGGACGCCGTCACGGCATATGACGCGCTGGCCAACGCCTGCAGCTTGCAGGGGGCGGTGGTCGCGGTCACGCGGACGACCAGCGGCGCGCTGACCGCCGACCTTTGTTTGGTGGGGACGCGTCTCGACACGGTCACTGCGGTCAGTGTTTCCGGCCCTCTTCCTGCCGACATCACCGTGACCAACCTGAACACCTCGCTGGGCAGCATCACCCTGCGCTTCACCGTAACCATTCCATCCACGGCGCAACCGGGACCGCGCGCCATCTTTGTCGAAACCGCGAACAGCGAGAAGGCCGTGCTGTCCGGCGGTCTGGAGATCAAATAGCCATGCTCATCTTGAAAAAGAACACCATCCTCCCACTGCTGGCCGTTCTGGTGCTGCTGGCCCTTCCGGGCGCGTCCAGGCTCCGCGCCACAACTCTGGCGCGCATGGATGTCGAGGAATTGACCAGAAGCGCGACCCTGGTGGGGCGGGCGCGATGCGTCTCTAACGTGAGCCGCTTGGAAGACGGCCTGCTCTGGACACTCACCACGCTGGAGATGACGGAGATCTGGAAAGGCCAGGCGCCGCGGACTATCACGGTGCGTCTGATTGGCGGGCGGGCAGGGGGACGACGCATCCTCGTCGAGGGCGTACCCCGCTTTCTTCCGGGGGAACAGGTGGTCGTATTCCTCGAGCCCAGCGGCAAGGACGATTGGACGGTGACGAGTTGGGCGCAAGGAACATTTCGCATAGCACGTGCCGCCACGGGAAAAGCTGAGGCGGTCACCCAGGACACCGCGGGGCTGGCGCTGTTCGATCCCATGACGCGGCAGTTCCGCTCCGGCGGCGTGAAAAACATGCCCCTGGAGGACCTGCGGCGGCGGGTGCTGGCGGCAAGCCGCGCGCAGGGCGGCGGGCGGTGAGGCGCCGGCTGGCAATTCTGGCTGCCCTGGTTCTGCTGGCGCCGTGGCTGACGGCTCCGCAAGCGCGAGGATACGTGCTAGAGCGCACCATCGCCAACACCACTGCCCCGCGCAACGCCGGCGTGAGCGCCTGCCCCCTGCTCAACCGCGTGAACACCGGCTCCCCGAGTGGGGTTGACCGCCGGTGGGACACCACTGTAGGGGCCAATGTCTTCACCACGCCGGGCTTCGCCGGCGGCGCGACCGCGGAAATCGAGTCCGTCATTCAGGAATCGCTGAGTGTGTGGACAAATGTCTCCGGCAGCGGGCTGACTCCGGGCGTGCTTGGCCCGCTCGCTCGCGTGAGCGGCGGGAGTTCCTGTAGCAGCAGCGACGGGCTCAACTCCATATGCTTCGCCCAGGCCGCGTCTTTCTCGAGCGGCGTGCTGGCTTTCACGCAAGTGGTGGCGGCGGACGTGATCGACGAGCAGGCGGGCGGGAAAACGGCCACGTTTATCGGCGAAATCCTCGACGCCGATATTTTGTTCAACCCCGCCATCCCGCTGGCGACACCGGGCGCACTCGCCGCCCATCCAAGGGCGTACGACTTGGAGTCCCTGCTCACTCACGAACTGGGACATTCCCTTGGCTTCAGCCACTCCGGCGTTCTGCGCGCGGTGATGTTTCCCTTCGCACCCTCACCGGGCACCTACCTGGGCCAGCGCCCCACCACCAGCGTGCCGGATGCTCCGCTGGCCGATGACGACCGCGCGGGCTTGCGTGTCCTGTACCCGGGCAGCCAGGCCTTTGGCAGGATCAGCGGCAGAATCCTTCCCGTGAATCCTCTTTCCCTGGCTGGGCTGATGGCCGCTTCTCCGGGACTTCCGGTGACAGGTTACTTTGGCACGCACGTTGTGGCAGTGGATGCCGATAGCGGGGCAGTGGTGGCGGCGGCGCTGGGGGGATACACATGCGACCCAGTCAAACAGGTCTCGGTCTTTGACGGGAGTTATGAAATTTCGGGATTGCCGCTGGGGCGGCGCTACACGTTGTATGTCCAGCCGCTCGACGGCGCTCTGCCCCCCGGCGAGATCAGCGGGCCGCTGCTGACCGAGCCTTGCCGCCCCGGCACTTCGAACAACTGCAACATTCCCCCGCTGAATAGGAACTTCACCGCGAAGGTGCGTCCTTAGGTGAAGGTGTACCGCGCGAAGAGAATCCCTCATCCTCCGCTTTGCGCAGCAGACGCGAGGGCTTCGAGCTCGGCGACGGCGCGGTCCAGCTCGTCAACCAGCGGCACGGCGTCGCCTTCGCGGAAAGCCACAACCAGTGAGCGGTAATACCACAGCGAGCCATCGCGCCCGCCCTTGAACCGTTCCCAGATGGCATCCCCTTGCTGGCGCAGGTCGCTGAGGATTTCGCGGACGTTGTAAAGTTTATCGGCGGCGGACACCAAGCGGGTGTCGGCCTCCTCGCCGCGCACTCTCTGGATATAAGCGTGCTTGCGCTCGCGCCAGGGCGGCTTGGGAGTCTGGGAAGAATCGGTGCAGCCGTCGACGATCCGCGCCACGCGCTCGCCGAACTTTTCGCGGATTTCAACGAGGAGCGGCTCGCCGCCGCAATCCTCCACCGCGTCGTGGAGCAGCGCGGCGATGGCCTGGTCTTCGTCGCCACCATGTTGCAGCACGATTGCCGTGACCCCCATCAGGTGGCTGATGTACGGCCGGTCGGTCCTTTTGCGCCACTGGTGGCGGTGCAGGCGGTGCGCGTAGAGAAAAGCGTCGTCAAAGCGGCTGGTGAGCTTCGGCTCGCGCGCGGGATCGAGAGGCATCCGTGCTCCTCTGAAATTCTGCGCCAGAAACGCGACGCACCTATCTGCGGCTGCGCAGCTTGGAAAGCAGGCGCAGGATTTCCATGTACAGCCAGATCAGCGTGACCATCAGGGCGAAGGCGCCGTACCACTCCATGTACTTGGGGGCGCCCTGCGCCGCGCCCTGTTCGATCAGGTCAAAATCGAGCACCAGATTCAGCGCCGCGATCACCACCACGAACACGCTGAAGGCGATGCCGATGGGGCCCGCACCGTAAATGGCCGGGACGCCGACCCCGAAGAATCCCAGCACCATCGTCACCAGGTAGAGCATGGCGATTCCGCCGGTGGCCGCGAACACTCCGAGCTTGAAATTCTCAGTGGCTTTCACCACACCGGAGCGGTAGGCCAGCAGCATGCACACCAGGGTGCCAATGGTCAGCCCGACGGCCTGTATGGCGATGCCGGGGAAACGGGCCTCGAACATCGCCGATAGCCCTCCCAGCACCAGCCCTTCGAACAGCGCATAGGCAGGCGCTGACACGGGGGCCCAAGTTTTCCGGAAAATGGTCACCAGGGCGAGGATGAACCCGCCGATCAAACCGACCAGCAGGTAAGGCATGGCCGTGGACGGGTCGCCCGACTCACGGAATTGTCTCCATGTGAAGACCGATGTAGCCACCACGCAAAGCAGCAGGATGCCGGTCTTATTGACCGTCCCCTCGGTGGTCATGGTCTGACCGATTCCGTAGGCCTGCTGGCGTTCAAACGTGCTTTCCTTCAGCGTGGGATTGGTAGACTGGAAAAAATCGGCCATACACCTACCTCCATTGAATCTCTGGCGACGGGAAGCATCTCTATCTTACAAGAATCCGGGCGGAGATACGATGCTGCGACGGTTGACGCATCTTCAGGATTGGCATAGCGTGTTGATCCATAGATGATGCTGGTTTTTCACAGAGACTCATGACCATGACGAGGAAAGCCGCGCTTTTCGTACTCCTGGCTTTGCTTCTCTCTTACGGAGCGGTGTCCATGCCCACGCTGGAACACAAGTTTGCCGAAGTGAATGGCGTCAAGCTGCACTACGTCACCTCGGGGAATGGCGAACTGATCCTCTTCGCGCACGGATTCCCCGAATTCTGGTACGAGTGGAAAAACCAGCTCGCCGATTTTGGCCGCGACCATCAGGCCGTGGCGCCTGACCTGCGCGGATACAATCTCTCCTCCAAGCCCCTGGATGTGGAGCAGTACCAGGTCCCCGTGCTGGTTGAAGACCTGCGCGCATTGGCCGTGCATCTCGGCACAAAGCGGTTCACCTTGGTCGGGCACGACTGGGGCGGCGCACTGGCCTGGGCATTTGCCGCGGCGCACCCCGAAATGCTCGACAAGCTGGTGATCATCAACGCGCCGCATCCCGGCGTTTTCCTTCGCGAGCTGCGCCAAAACCCCGCGCAGCAGCAGGCCAGCATGTACATGCTGATGTTCCGCAGTCCGGGCGCGGAGAGCATGCTCTCGGCAAACAACTACGCGATGCTGGACGCGGCGGTCCTCGGCGAGGGCTTGAAGAGCGGGTATTTCACCGCGGCCGACCACCAGGCGTATCTTGAAGCGTGGTCCCAGCCGGGAGCGTTAACCGGCGGGCTGAATTACTACCGCGCCGCGCACATCGGACCGCCCACCGGGGATGCGGCGGATTTCACCGCGAGCCCCTCCGCGGACGTTTCCGCCATGAGCATCCGCGTCCCAACGCTGGTGATCTGGGGAGAGAAAGACACTGCGCTGCTGCCGGGCAACCTGGCCGGTCTCGATGCCTTCGTGCCGCATTTGCGGATCGAGCGCATCCCCGAGGGGACGCATTGGGTGGTCCATGAACAGCCGGCGCGCGTCAATCAGCTGATCCGTAATTTTCTCGCGGGCGATACCGGGCCAGCGAGCACGACAAGCCCGCTCCGCGTGGACCACGCCACCATCTGCGGCTCCGAGCTCACTGCCATGCTGAAGGCGTTTGAAAGTATCGGGCTGCGCGCCGACTACGGCGGGCCGCACGCCAGTTACACGCACATGGCGCTGCTCGGCTTCGACGACGGCTCGTACCTGGAGTTGATCGCGCCAGTGAAACCCGGCGAGCCTGCGCCGCCCACTTCACCCTGGGGCAAACTGATTGCCGGCAATGCCGGGCCTTGTGCCTGGGCGGTGGGGCCGACGGACATCCACGCCGAAGTCGAGCGCCTCAACGGCGCGGGGGTTCCGGCCAGCGCGCCGCAACACGGCAGCCGCAAGCGGCCCGACGGCACGCTCATCGAGTGGGCCACGTCGGCAGTCGGCACAGCGAGTCAGGGAGCGGTCCTGCCGTTCATGATCCAGGACCGCACCCCGCGCGCATTGCGAGTGCAACCCTCCGCGTCGGTGAAAGGTAGCGAACTGACCGGCGTTTCTGCTGTCCTGCTTGGGGTGAAAGATCTGGAAGCAAGTATCGCGTTGTTCCGGCGCGCTTATGGCTGGCCGGCGCCGTCTATCCAGGAAGATTCCGTACTGGGGGCGCGGCTGGCGCACTTTGCGGGAACTCCGGTGATCCTGGCGGCGCCGCTGGCGAGCGGCAACTGGCTCTCCGAGCGGCTCGGCCGGTTTGGCGAGGCACCTATCGCCTTTCTGATTGGCTCGCGGAATTGGGAGACCAGTCAATCACGATTTCCACTCGGAAAACCTGGACAATTGTTCGGGCGGCGCGTGGCGTGGTTTGACGCCGGCAAGCTGAATGGGGCGCGTTTGGGGATTATCGAGCGCTGAGCGCGCGTGAGAACGCCGGACAGCTACTTCTTGCGCTGGTAGATGAAGTCGTACTCGTCCCGCCAGGTTTTGCCGTCCTCGACAGCGCCGATTAAGTTTCCGGAAAATGACTGAGGGTGGCGATCGTGGACGCGAATGAACAGGAAGAAGTTGGTAGCGCCAGCGGGAATCGAACCCGCATTACCGCCTTGAAAGGGCGATGTGCTAACCGTTGCACCATGGCGCCACGGGTGGGGTGGGAAAACAACTACAAGAAAAGACTAAAGGAAACGGGGGGAATTGACAAGCGGCGCGGCACGGTGCTATGCGCCCTGGCGTTCGTTATACTCCTCGAGCCAGGCCATTTGAATGGCCTCCAGCTTGCCTTCATTCGAGGCTTTCGGGTCGCCGGAAAAGCCTTTGAGCTCGGTGATCCACTGGTGCAGGTCAGTGAAGCGCACGTCGAGCGGATTCTTGTCCGGAAACTTTTCGCTGAGTTGGATACCAATTTCTTCAGCGTCGTCCCAATCGAATGTGTTCGGCATTCTCGTCTCCGGAGTCCGTGTCGCCGGCGGCCTAGTGACTCTCCCTGGCGTAATTCTTGTTCCACGAAGGAATCTCGACGATCACATCCGACGTGCCATCCGGAACGCACTGGCAGCCCAGGCGCGACTTCGGCGTGATCCCCGGGGCTTCGTCCAGCTCGTCGAATTCGTCGTCGGTGGCTTCGTTGCAGGACTCCGAGCCCTGATGGACGATCACGTGGCAGGTCGAGCAGGCGCACACGCCGCCGCAAGCGTGGTCCAGCGGGAGGCCCGCGCCCATGGCGATGTCCAGGATGCTGCCCGGCAGGCCGTCATGGCCATAAGGCACTTGGGTGGGGTCCACCTCGATCTGGGTAGTCTGATCATCGTGCTGGAAGGTGACCTTGAACTTCTGGGTCGCCGGCTTGTATAGCGTTTCCTGGATGTAAGGATTTTTGCCGCCCATTTTTGGTTACCTCTGTGAGATCCCCGCTCAGACCTCGCTCAGTTTTTTCCCCTCGACCGCGACGTGCATCACCTGGTTCATCATCCTTTCGGCCAGCGGCGTGGTGGCTTGGTTGAGCTCGTCAATCCGCGTGCGCACCAGCTTGTAGTCCTCGCCGGCCATGGCCGCGCGCAGGGCGGCAGCAGCGGCGTCGATTCCGGCGCGCTCATCCCTGGGAAGATCCGCGACGGCTTCGCTCGCCAGCGCCTTGTCCGTGGCGGCGAGCATGCTCGCACCCTCGTTGCGGGCTTCGATGAGCTGCCGCAAGGCGAAGTCCTGCTCGGCGTGCTCGATGGATTCTTCCAGCATGCGCTCGATTTCCGCGTCGTTCAAACCGTAACTCGGCTGCACTTCGACGGTGCGCTGCTCCCCGCTGCGCAGGTCGCGCGCGTGGACTTGCAGGATGCCGCTGGCATCAATCAGGAATTTCACTTCGACCCGCGCCATGCCCGCCGGCAGCGGCGGCACTTTGAGCTGGAAGCGCGCCAGCGAACGGCAATCCTTGGCCAGTTCGCGCTCGCCCTGCAGGACGTGGATGTCGATCCCGGTCTGGCTGTCCACGCCGGTGGTGTAGAGGTCCTGTGCGCTGGCCGGGATAGTGGAATTGCGCGGGATAATCGCCGCCACCACGCCGCCCATGGTCTCGATGCCCAGCGACAGCGGGGTGACGTCGAGCAGCAGCATGTTGCGCACGCCGCTCTCGAGAATGTCGGCCTGGACTGCGGCGCCGAGGGCCACCACTTCGTCGGGGTTTAACTCGGTGTGCGGCGCGCGGCCGAAGTGTTCTTCGACCCGGCGGCGCACCAGCGGGATGCGCGTCGCGCCACCCACCATCACCACTTCTTCCATCGCCGAGGGCTTCTGGTGCGCGTCGGCCAGCGCCTGCTTGACCGGACCCATGGTGCGCTCGACAATCGGGCGCACGAGATTTTCAAATTCGTCGCGCGCGAAGCGCCGCGCATACACCGCTCCCCCGCGCAGAGGCAGCATCACGCTCGCTGCTTCCGCGAAGGACAGCTCGTGCTTGGCGGCGATCAGCGCCTTGCGGAGTTCCTGCGACAATTCCGGCTGGGTTTCGAGGTTCAGGCCAAAGCGTTCGCGGATCTCCCGCCTGGCCAGCCCGCCCAGGGCGTTGTCCATGTCGTCGCCGCCCAGGTGCGTGTCGCCGTTGGTCGAGAGCACCTGGTAGATGTCGCCGTCGCCGGTGGAGATGAGCTTCAAGATGGAAATGTCGAACGTGCCGCCGCCAAGGTCGTAGACCGCAACCAGCCCGCGGCGCTGTTTGTGCAAGCCGTAGGCCAGCGCTGCGGCGGTCGGCTCGTTGACCAGGCGCAACACTTCGAGGCCCGCCAGACGTCCGGCGTCGCGAGTGGCCTGCCGTTGCGCGTCATTGAAATACGCAGGCACGGTGATGACTGCGCGGTCCACTGTCTCACCGAAGAATTTCTCCGCCCAGCTTTTCAGCTCGCGCAAGATGAAGGCAGAAATCTCCGGAGGCGTGAAGACGCGGTCGCCCAGACGGACGCGGATTACCTGCTCGCTCTGCGGGTCGATTCGGAACGGGAAGAGCGCCAATTCCTCGCGCACGTCTTCGACGCCGCGTCCCATCAGCCGCTTAACCGAATAGATGGTGCGGTCGGGTTGGGTAAGCAGGCGGCGCTTGGCGGGCTCGCCGACTACGATCGCGCCGTTCGGGTCGAGGCTCACCACCGAAGGGCACAGAGCGCTGCCCTGCGGGCCGGGGATGCAGCTCGGCTCTCCAGTGGCGGGGTCGAGAAAGGCCACCAGGCTGTTGGTCGTTCCGAGATCGATTCCGACAGTGCGTCCCATGATTCTTGTGCTTCCTGTTTCCGTTTTGTAGCGCTGCCCTTCAAGGCAGCATCTTGATGTGACACTCAGTGCGCGCCTAAAGGCGCGCGCTACATCACCTGTTCCACCAGCCGATAGACCGCCAGTTACACCGCCAACTCTTTTTGCACGCTGTTCACCAGATTGCGGATATACGAGCGGCGGTTGAGAATCTCGTTCAGCCGCGCCAGCAGTGCACTGCGACGATCACTGTCCATGCCGGAGTCGAGCGCGGCATCCCATTCACGCGCCGATTGCATCAGCGAAGCGTCCACTTCTTCGAGCTTCTCGCCAAAATGTGTCTCCGCCCCTTGCAGGCGCTCACGCAGGGAGGCCATCCCCGCGCCGTCGCCGCCCGATTTGCGCGCGGCGCGCAATTCGTCGAGCGATTCGTTCAACTCGAAGACTTCTTCGAGCAGCTCGGGGGGGGCCTGCTGCTTGGTGGTGCCTTCCTTGCGCTTGCCCTCGATCTGGAGGAGATATTCGACGCGGGTGACCGGGTCGCGCAAGGCGCGGTACGCGTCGTTGAGCTGCGAAGACCTGTCGAGGGAAAGCTCGCGCTCGTTTTCACTAGCCCGGACGAAATTGTCGGGGTGCAGCTTCCAGGAGAGCTCGTGAAACTTCGCCTCGAGCGCATCCATCTCCAGCCACAGCTTGCGCGGCAGGCCGAAGATCTGGAAGAAGTCCGCGCCGCAGGCGAGTGGCAGAATCTTTCCGCAGCTCACGCAAAAATGGCCTTCACCCGCGGGGGCCGTACAGCTCCAGCACCCGGCCGCGGCAACCGCATGGGTCTGTTCGTGATTGAGCTTCGCTGCGTCCATGCTTTCTTGGCTCCCTGCCTCTTCGCTTCTCAGCTTCCGGTCTCCCGGACACACCCAAGGCTCTGAACCCGCTTTGCAGGAAAACGCTCTCTCGCCGGATTACGCGGTGAAGGAGCTGCCGCAACCGCAAGAGCGCGTGGCCAGCGGGTTTTCGAACACGAATCCCTGGCGCATCAGCTCGTCGCGGTAATCGAGGGTGGTGTTATTCAGGTAGAGAAAGCTCTTCGGATCGACGAAGAGACGAGCCCCGTGCTCCTCGATGACCTGGTCGCGGTCGCGGCCCTTCACTTCCAGGCGCATGGCGTAAGACAGCCCGGAGCAGCCGCCGCCCTGCACGCCAACGCGCAGCCCGCCGGACTCGGCCGGCACGCCGTCTTTGACCAGCAACTCGCGGATCTTCAGCGCCGCTTTTTCGGTGATCTGGATAGCCATGTTCGCCCCCGGGCGTGCGCTTCGCGCGCCTGCGCCCGACTGTGCGGTGAACCGTGCGGCGCGCTACTGGTGCCCGGCGGTCTGCGCGGCGGACGCGTCAACCGGCGTCTCGCTGGCGTGCTTGCGCTTCCAATCGCCGATGGCGGCCTTGATAGCGTCCTCGGCCAGCACCGAGCAGTGGATCTTCACCGGGGGCAGCGAGAGCTCGCGGACGATCTCGGTGTTCTTGATCGCCAGCGCTTGCTCGACGGTCTTGCCCTTTACCCATTCGGTGGCCAGCGAAGAGCTGGCGATGGCCGAGCCGCAGCCAAAGGTCTTGAACTTGGCTTCCTCGATCACCTGGGTCTCCGGGTTGATCTTCATCTGCAGCTTCATGACGTCGCCGCATTCCGGCGCGCCCACCAGCCCGGTGCCGACGTTGGGGTCCTTTTTGTCCATCGACCCGACGTTGCGGGGGTTGTTGTAGTGATCTACCACTTTGTCCGAATAAGCCATGTGGCCTCCGATTGCTTGTCTAAATTTGTCGCCCTGAAAAACTCAATCCCCAGTGGCGGGATAAACCCGCCGCTACGCTAGTGCGTCTGCCAATTCATTTTGCTGAGGTCCACGCCTTCCTTGGCCATCTCGTAGAGCGGAGAAAGCTCGCGCAGGCGGCGGACTGTCTCGACCACTCGTCCGGTGACGTAATCAATTTCTTCCTGGGTGTTGAAGCGCCCAATCCCAAATCGGATCGAGGTGTGCGCCAGGTCTTCGCCCACGCCCAGCGCCTTGAGTACGTAGCTGGGCTCGAGGGTGGCTGAAGTGCACGCCGAGCCGCTGGACACGGCCACGTCGTTGATGCCCATCAACATCGATTCGCCCTCGACGAAGGCGAAGCTGATGTTCAGGTTGTGCGGCAAGCGATGGGTCAGCGAGCCGTTGATGTACAGTTCGTCGAGCTGGCCCATCAGGTTGTCTTTCAGCCGGTCGCGCAGGCCGCGCAGCCGCACTGACTCTTCAGGCATTTCGTTCTGGCAAATTTCGCAGGCCTTGCCGAAGCCGACGATCCCGGGCACGTTCAGCGTCCCGGAGCGCATGCCGCGCTCGTGGCCGCCTCCGTCGATGATGGGAGAGAGCTGCACGCGCGGGTTGCGTCGGCGCACGTAAAGAGCGCCTACGCCCTTGGGCCCGTAGAGCTTGTGGGCGGTGAGCGAGAGCAGGTCAATGTTGTCTTTATTGACGTCCACCGGGATTTTCCCCGCCGCCTGCACGCCGTCCACATGGAAGAAGACGCCCTTCTCTTTGGCGATGGCGCCGATTTCCGCCACTGGCTGGATGGTGCCGATCTCGTTGTTGGCGTACATGATGGAGATCAGGATCGTTTTCGGGGTGATGGCCTTGCGCAGGTCGTCCAAGTCAATGCGCCCGTCCTTCTGCACCGGCAGGTAGGTGACTTCGTAGCCGTACTTCTCCAGGCGCTTGCAGGTGTCCAGAACGGCCTTGTGCTCGGTGGCCTCGGTGATGATGTGGTTGCCCTTCTCGCGGTACATCTCCGCCACGCCCTTGATGGCCAGGTTGTTGGACTCGGTGGCGCCGCTGGTGAAGATGATCTCCTTGGGCGTCGCGCCGACCAGCTTGGCGATGGCCGCGCGGGCACTCTCGACGCCTTCCTCGGCCTGCCAGCCAAACGCATGGTTGCGGCTGGCGGCGTTGCCGAAGGTCTCAGTGAAAAACGGCAGCATGGCTGCTACCACGCGCGGGTCAACCTGGGTGGTGGCGTGGTTGTCGAGATAAATCGGTAGCTTGATGGCCATTTCTAAATCTCCTATGCGCGCAATTCAACCAGGCCGGAAGTTTCCGTGTCCTGGCTCATCTGCGAAATTGTAACTGCCCCCAACACCTGCAAAATCCCGTCGTTCACGCGCCGCAGCGGCTCGCGCACCGTGCAGCGTGGCGAATGGTAGCAATCCCCGCGCTGCGTGACACAGGAAGTGATCGACACCGGCCCCTCAACGGCGATGATGGCTTCCAGCGCGGTGATCAGACGCGGATCCCGCGCAAGAACGTATCCCCCGCTCGATCCGTGCCGCGCTTCGAGCAATCCCTGCCGCGCCAGCCGTTGCAGCACCTTGGCCATCAGCGGGCCGGAGATGCCGTGCAACCCGGCAATGTCCGAGGAACTCGCCGTCTCGTGGCTATTCAGCATAGCCAAGTGCCTAAGAGCGATCAGGGCGTAGTCAGCCTTCTTGGAAAGCTTCAACATGGCAATACGACCAATTCGGTCGCATATGAAGAATACCGCTCGAAGCCCCCTTCTGTCAACCCTCGAGACCCCTCGAGTTCCTTAAGATCCCGTGCAGATTCAATGGCTTAAAGTACGACTACTTTTGTCTGGTATAGACTCATACCGCGCGTCTCCCGAACAGGCAAGTTGGCAACATCGAACAGCGGAAAAATCGGGTTGAAGCTGCTCAATATTGCCCCGAACGGTGGGCCACTTTGGCCAGCTTTCTACCGCCTGCTTTTTCTCTCTGGCGTCCTGCGCCTCTCGGAGTAGAATCGTCTGACTTCAGCTAGATGAACCCTATCATCGCCATCTATCCCGGCTCGTTTGATCCCGTCACCAACGGGCATCTGGACCTCGTTGTCCGTGCTGCCAAGATTTTCGACCGGCTGATCATCGCGGTCCTGGAAAACCACGAAAAGGCGCCGTTGTTCACCGCCTTGGAGCGTGTGGAGATGCTGCGCGCAGCCACGGCGGAATGTGCCAACGTCGAAGTGGACATGTTTGACGGCCTGCTGGTGGAATACGCGCGCCAGCGGCAGGCGCAAGTGATTCTGCGCGGAATACGCGCCATCTCCGACTATGAATACGAACTGCAAATGGCGCTGATGAACCGGCGGCTGGAACCGAATGTGGAGACCGTCTTTATGTTGCCGGCGGAGAGGTACAGCTATCTGAGCTCGCGGATGGTGCGGGAGATTGCCCTACTGGGCGGGCCGATCAAGGAATTTGTGCCGGCGGGGGTCGAAGAGCGGCTGCGGGCTAAAGTCCGCTAGGAAACGAAACTCAAGAAGGGAGAGCAAGCGTGCAACTCGCCGAACGCATCGAGCGCATCGTCGAATCACCAGTCGCGACCCTGGTGGCGGAAACCGAGCGCTACAAGGCCCGTGGGGTGGACCTGGTGGACTTCGGGCCGGGCGAGCCCGACTTCCCCACCCCGGATCACATCAAGCGCGCGGCCACACGCGCCCTGGAGCAGAACTTTACCAAGTACACCCCGGCAGGGGGCATCATGCCGCTGCGGCAAGCGGTGTGCGACTGGCACCGCACCCAACTCGGCTCGGAGTACGCGCCCGGCGAGTGTGTGATCAGCATGGGCGGCAAACACGCCATCTTCAACTCCATCGGCACGCTGGTGAACTCCGGCGACGAAGTGATCATCCCCGTTCCCTGCTGGGTGAGCTTTCCCGACATCGTGAAGTATGCCGGGGGCCGGCCGGTATTCCTGGAAACGCACGCCAGTGAAGGCTTCCTCCCGCGAGCCAGCGACGTCGAAAAGCTCATCAGCCCGCGCACGAGGATGGTGATCATCAACTCGCCCTCGAATCCCACCGGCGCCGTGGTGCCTTCCGAGGAGTTCGCGCGCATCCTGGACGTATGCCGCCGCCGCGGGGTCTGGCTGCTCAGCGATGAGTGCTATTCCCACTTCCTCTATGGCGGGCAGAAGCCGTTCTCCATCGCCAGTGTCCCGGGATCGAAAGAGCACCTGATCGTGGCCGGCTCGCTCTCGAAGACATTTGCCATGACCGGTTGGCGCATAGGCTACGCGCTGGCGCCCGAGCCTCTGGTCAAAGCCATGATCAAGCTGCAGAGCCAGTCCACGTCGAACGCCAATTCGATCGCGCAGCACGCCGCGCTGGAAGCTTTGCGCGGTCCCATGGACTCGGTGGGGGTGATGCTGGCGGAATACGAGCGCCGCCGCGCCCGAGTGATTAGCGGCCTGCGGGCCATCCCCGGCATCGCTTGCACCGAGCCGGCTGGCGCTTTTTACGCCTTTCCCAATGTCGAAGGGTACCTGCGCGCCGGCCGGGCAGGCTCGGCAGGGACCAACGGCAAGCCAGACACACCGTCGCTGGCGCGCCAGCTCCTCGAGCGCGCGCACGTGGCGGTGGTGCCCGGCGACGCCTTCTGTGCTCCCGGCTTTCTGCGTCTTTCTTACGCCACGTCCATGCAGCGCATCGAGGAAGGCCTGCGGCGGCTGACGGAATTCTTCCAGTCGCCGTCCGAGTGATGCAACCTGCACCCTCCAGACTCGAACCGATCTTCGATCGCCGCCTGTGGGGAATGCGCAACCTCGATCCGCTATTTCCGGAGTTGCACGACCAGGATCCACCCATCGCCGAAGCCTGGCTAACCGGCGAGCAGTGCGCGTTTACCTCGGGGCCGTATGCCGGCCGCAAGCTGGGCGAAGCGTGGCCTGATATGCCCGTGGAGTGGAAAGGCTCGCGCTGTCTCGCCGATCCGCAAATCCCACTGCTGGCGAAATTCCTTTTCCCCGGCGACAAGCCTTCCATCCAGGTGCACCCCGACGATGCCTATGCGGCGAAGCATGAAGCCGCTCGCGGCGGGCGCGGCAAGACGGAGATGTGGCACATGGTATCGGCGCGCGCCGGCGCTGAGATGTTGGTCGGATTGCGTCCGGGAGTCTCGCCTGAGACATTTCGCGGGGCCATCGGTGATGGCACGCTCGAAAGCCTGCTTGAGCACATCCCGGTGCGGGCGGGCGATAGCGTGTTCGTCCCCGCTGGTACGGTGCACACCATCGGAGCGGGCGTGGCGCTGTGCGAAATACAGGAGCAGTCCGACATCACCTATCGGGTCTACGACTACAAGCGCAAGGACGCGGATGGCAGAGAGCGTCCGCTGCAAATCGAGCGGGCACTCGCGGTGATTCGCTTCGGCGAGCAGAGCGGCGGGCGCATCGTGCCGGTGCGGATTGCCAGCAAGCATTTGATGGAAAGTTGGCTGGTCGCCTGCCGCTACTTCGCAGTCGAGAAGTGGGACTTCGATGTCCGCATAGGCGGGGTGACCTCGACGCAGAGTTTCGAGCTGCTGATTTTTCTTTCCGGGGCCGGCACGATCGAGTGGGGCGGGCATGCAGAGGAGTATGCGCGAGCGCAGGCTTGGATGTTGCCCGCGGCGCTGGGGCCGTTCCGACTGGTGCCGCGCGAAACATCCAGCCTGTTGCGCGCCTATGTGCCCAACCTCGACGAGCTGGCACGGCAGCTCACCGACCGGGGAATTCCCGCTGCGGAGTGGGCGCGAATGGTGTTTCCATGAGTAAGACCGCGCAGATCACCGTGCACGCCGTCATCCTGGCCGGCGGGCGGGGCACGCGCTTCTGGCCGCGCAGCCGTTTGCGCACGCCCAAGCAGTTGCTGAACATTGTCGGGCAGCGCACCATGCTGGAGCAGACCGTCGAGCGTCTGCGGCCGCTGTTTCCATTCTCCAAGCTGTGGGTGGTCACGAACACCGAGCAGGCGCGCGACGTCCGCCGCTTGATCCCACGGCTTCCGAAAGCGCAGATCCTGGCTGAGCCAGTGGGACGCAACACCGCTGCGGCCATCGGCCTGGCCGCATTTCACATCGCCCACCGGCACGGTGACGCGGTGATGGCCGTGCTCCCTGCCGACCACTTTATCGCCCAGGCGGAACGCTATCGCCACGTAGTGCAGGCCGCGATAGAAGTCGCCGAACGCGAGGCCAACATGGTGGTCCTGGGCATCCCGCCGAATCGCCCGGAAACCGGCTTCGGCTACATCGAGCGCGAAAGCGCAGCGGCGGCGGCGCGCGGTGAAGAAGTATTCAGCGTGAAACGCTTCACCGAAAAGCCCGATGAGCAGACTGCTCGAGAATTCCTGGCCTGCGGCCGCTACCTTTGGAATGCGGGAATGTTTTTCTGGCGGGTGTCTACG
Organism: Terriglobia bacterium; assembly: GCA_041485165.1. Classification (GTDB taxonomy): domain Bacteria; phylum Acidobacteriota; class Terriglobia; order Acidiferrales; family UBA7541; genus JAAFGT01. The sequence continues at coordinate 39,842 of JBGPJC010000009.1, forward strand.
TTTCTGGAATGCTTGAAGAAATTTCTCCCCGCGACTCATGAGCACCTCGAACGGCTCTCGCTGACCATGGGGACTTCGCGCTATCCCGCGGCGCTGCGAAAAATCTATCCGGCGCTCGAAAACATTTCCGTGGACCACGCCATCATGGAGCCGGCCACGCGTGAGGGAAGCGGCAGAAGTGTTTCCGTGTTGCCGGCGGATGTGGGATGGAGCGACATCGGCTCGTGGGCCGCGGTGTATGAATTAAACCCCGGGGCAGCCGCCGGCGGCGAAAATATTTCCAACGGGCCGCTGTGCGCGATTGATTCAAGGGGCAACTACGTGTGGAGCTCGAAGAAACTGGTCGCCGCCATCGGAGTCAATGATTTGGTCGTGGTCGAAACACCTGACGCCCTGCTGATTTGCCAGCGCAATCGCGCGCAGGACGTCGGCAAGGTGGTGAAATGGGCGGAAGAGCGCCGTCGCAAGGATTTGCTCTAAAGCATCAGGCGCGATTCCCGGCTTTTGATTTTCCACCTTCCCCTGTTAACGTCTCTACGTCGACTTCCCTATGAGCACGATTCACTTCGGCACCGACGGGTGGCGCGGCGTAATCGCCGACGACTTTACTTTCGAGAACGTGCGCAAGGTGGCCTACGCCTTTGGCCGCTACATCGTGCGCGCCGAAGACCCGCAGCGTGGCGTGCTGGTCGGCTACGATACGCGGTACGGCTCGGAGCGCTTCGCCCGCGCCGCAGCCGAGGCGCTGACGCTCACCGGGATGCATGTGCATCTGGCCGAGCAGGCCGCGCCGACGCCGGCGCTCTCCCTGCTGGTGCGCCAGCGCGGGGCCGCCGGAGGATTGGTGATCACCGCCAGCCACAATCCCTTCCGGTGGAACGGCGTAAAATTCAAGGCCAGCTACGGAAGCTCGGCGATGCCGGCCATCGTCGCGCAGATCGAGAACGAGCTTGCGGGTGTGCTGCGCGACGGCTTGCCGCCCATCGCGCCGCGCGCCGAGCTGATTCATTCGCTCGACGTCCACGCGCCATACCTCGAAACGCTCGACAAGCTGGTGGACTGGGAGCGGCTGCGCGAGACGAAACTCCGCTTCCTGATTGATCCGATGCACGGCGCGGCACGCGGACTGCTGCGCGCGTTGTTCGAACGGCATGGCGTAGCCTGCGAAGAGATCCGCGGCACGCGCGACCCTATGTTCGGCGGCGTCAACCCGGAACCCATCGAGCCGCACATCGAAATCTGCCGCCAGGCGATGCGCGCAGGCAAGTTTGACGCCGCTTTCTGCGCCGATGGCGACGGCGACCGCATCGGGGCGCTGGATCAAGACGGCACGTTTATCACCCCGCACCAGATTTTCTCGATTCTCCTGTGGCATTTGGCAGGCACGCGGAAAATTCCCGGAGACGTTGCCAAGACCTTCTCGGTTACGAAACTGGTGGACAAGCTCGCCGCGAAATTTGGCCGCAAACTCTATGAATTGCCGGTGGGCTTCAAGTATGTCTGCGAGGTGATGCTGGAGCGCGACATCCTGCTGGGAGGCGAGGAGAGCGGCGGCATCGGCACCAAGCTGCATCTCCCCGAGCGCGACGCCACGGTCTGCGCTCTGCTGCTCGCTGAAGTGATGGCCTGGCACGGCAAGCGGCTGGGGGAAATCGTACGCGAGCTGCATGCCGAGTTCGGCGAGCATCACTACGGCCGCGTGGACCTGGAACTGAAGCTGGGGCAGAAAGAGAAAGCGCTGGAGTATTTTTCCCGCGCCAAACTCACCAGCTACCTCGGTTATCCCATCGTCCGCCGTGAAGACCTCGACGGCATCAAGCTTTACCTGGGCGATACGGGCTGGCTGATGGTCCGCGGCTCTGGCACTGAGCCCATGCTGCGGCTCTACGCCGAAACCGCCTCCGCAGATACTACCCGCCGCATTCTCGATGAAACCGCAACCCAGGCCCGCGGAATCTAACCCATTTTCGCCATGCCATGCGATGGAAGGCTGGGTGGCGTCATCTGGAGAAGAGAGAATGCAAAGTGTCAACTTGGTTGAAAAACTCGCTCAAGTCCACCAGCACTACACGCCGCACATCGTGGGCGAGCTGAACGACAACTACATAAAAGTTGTGAAGATGCAGGGTGAATTCATCTGGCACCACCACGAAAACGAGGACGAGATGTTCCTGGTGGTGAAGGGCACGCTGCACATGCGCTTCCGCGACCGCGAAGTGCGCGTCAAGACCGGAGAATTCATCATCGTCCCCAAAGGTGTCGAGCACCAACCCGCCGCCGATGAGGAAGTCCACATGGTGCTCATTGAGCCCAAATCCACGCTCAATACCGGCAATGTGAAGAACGAGCGCACGGTCGAGAACATGAAACGTATCTAGCAGGCGGTGCAAATTGGCGCGGCCGGGCATTCCCAGCGCGGGGCTTCGGGATCCGGGAAACTCTCCCGCTGCAGGCCATTCTCTTTTATACTCATCCGGCTGTGAGACGACGCCTGTACACCCTTGATGTGTTCACCACCAAGCCCTACGCGGGCAATCCCCTGGCCGTAGTGGCCGATGGCGACGGCTTGGACGCCGGCCGCATGCAGGCCATCGCCCGGGAAATGAATCTCTCCGAGACCGTGTTCGTCCAGCGGCCCACCAACAACGGGGCGCTGGCGCGTTTGCGGATTTTCACGACAACGCAGGAGTTGCCCCTCGCGGGACATCCGGTGATCGGCACCTGGTTTCTGCTCGCTTCGCTTGGCGTGGTGCCAGCCAACGAAGGCAAGGTGCGCATCATTCAGGAGATTGCCGCCGGGCTGCTGCCGGTGGAGATCGAATTCCATAACGGCCGCCCGGTGCGGGTGACCATGGTACAGAAGGCGGCGCGATTCTTTCCCGCGCGCGTGCCGGCAAAAGTGCTGACCGTCGCCCTGGGTCTGCGCGCGAAGGACCTTCATACGACACTCCCTCTCGAATATGTCTCCACCGGGATCTTCAACCTGATGGTGCCGTTGCGCGACCGCGCCGCCCTCAAGCGCATCCGCCTGGACATACATGCCCTGGCCAGCGCGATGGGAGAGAAAGGGACGCTGGCCTATTGCTTCGCGCTAGGGAAGCCCGGGCAGGCATTTGCCCGGGGCATGATTCCCTGGGAACTGCATGAGGATGCGGCCACCGGATCAGCGGCGGGCTCACTGGGCGCCTACCTGGTACGACACGGGAAGCTCGACGCTCAGAAGCCTCTGGAAATCCTGCAAGGGGTGGAGATGGGGCGGCCGAGCCAGATCCACGTACAGGTGTCAAGCGAGCGCTCGAAGCTGGTTCCCCTGGTGAGCGGCACGGCTGTGCCGGTGTTCGAAGGCCACATCGAAGCGTAGAGACGGAAAAGAGCGAAACTCGAAAAGCGAAATTCGAAACTCGTGCTACTTGACTCCGCCTTCTTTCCTTGCTGAATTTGCTCCGCCGGTGAATTCTTTCTCGATGGCGTCGAGGATGCCGTTTACGAATGCGGGCCCTCCGGAATCGGAGAAACTCTTGGCCAGCTCGACGGCTTCGTCCATCACCACTTTAGCCGGCGCGGTGGCGAACCGCAGCTCGTAGGCTCCGAGGCGCAGGATGTTGCGGTCGATCGCCGCCAGGCGGTCGAATCGCCAGTTCTTGGAGTGCTGGGCGATAAGTTTGTCGAGTTCAGGCGCGGCGGTGACTGCGCCGGTGAAGAGTTGGTGCGCAAAGGCCCGCGTCTGCGGCGCCGCACGCGCCGTGTGCCAGAAACTTTCTTCGATTGCTGCCGGGCTGTTCCCGGTCAGTTCCCACTGATAGAGCAATTGCAGCGCGTGTTCGCGGGCCTTGCGGCGGAGGGTCATGACGAGCGGCGTTTTCGCGCGGTGGAGGCGCGCGGCGCGGGCGTCCGGAACTTTTTCGACAAGCTGGCCATTTCCAGCGCCGCGAGACCGGCCTCGAAACCTTTGTTCCCGCCTTTCAGCCCGGCACGGTCGATGGCCTGTTCGAGGGTGTCGCAGGTCAGGATGCAGAAAGCCATGGGCACGCCGGTATCCATCTGCGCCAGCATGGTGCCGCGCGCAGCTTCCGAGCAGACGTAGTCGTAATGCGAAGTTTCGCCGCGCAGGACGCAGCCGATGCAGATCACCGCGTCGTAGCGGCCGGTCTGCGCCATTTTCTTGGCGGCGATGGGGATTTCGAACGAGCCGGGCACGCGCACGACTTCAATCTGTTTCTCGTTCGCGCCGGCACCGTGCAATGCGTCCAGCGCGCCGGCCAGCAGCCGTTCGGTGATGAAGCTGTTGAACCGGCTGACCACCACACCGATGTGCAGGCCGTCCGCTTGACGAGCGCCAGTAATTTCTGTCATTCGCGAAGGCTTCTCCACGGGATGGCCCCTCAGGGCCGCCAAAACACAGGCGAAAAGTGTACACCGAAACACGCCGCGTCCGGCGCGACAAAGGGAATGCAAGGAAAAAGCCCGCAGGGGTACAGTGTCACGCGTGCTCGAAGACTTCGCCGGCCTCGAGGGACTTGGCCCGGGCGCGGAAGTGGCGCAGGGCCAGCTTGCCAACCGCTTTGGTGGAGAGGTAATTCCAACCCGCTCCGATACCCACGGAGACCAGCGGCACGGCATACTTGGCCACGGTCTTGCGGAACATCCTCGCGCCGACGCGCTCGCCGAGCTGTTTCCACGGCAGCAGGGTTCGCGGACCCGCGTAACGTTCGACCAGATCGCGCGTCACGCGCGCGCCAACCTTCATGCCCAGCCTGCCGGCCTCTTCGGCCACCGACCCGCCGAGCGCAAAGCTGAAGATGGTCAGGATGTCTTCCGGGTCGTCGGGGTCGAGGGGCACGCCATAAAGGCGGGCGAGACCGGCAATCATGTGCAACTGAAGCCGCAGCAGGAGAAAAAGCTCCGCCCCGGCAGCGGTGACGGCGATCAGGACATTGGCCGGAATTCCCAGGCCGCCTTCGCCTCCGGTGGCAAGTCCCACCAATTCGTCAGCAGAGATTGCCGCGCCGGTAAGGCTGCCGAGAACGAGGCTGTTCTTCGCGGCGACGCTCAGCAGTTTGCCGGCGATGAAAGCGGCGTCCTTGCCGGGGTATTTTGTCTGGAAATATTCGGGAGTGGCGCGTTGGTAGTAATTGCGGAACGAGCGACGGGCAAAATCGTAGAACCAGGAGCCGCTATTCAGGCCCGACCAGCCGCCGGCAAGCGCGGCTTCGCCCTTGGCCTCCGCGAGTTCGCGGCGGAGGGAGGGTTCTTCGAGGGTCTCGGCGCCCGTCGATCGTGTCGGCCTCATGCAAGTATGTTGGCTGGCTTCCAGGGGAAAAGCAACGCCGGCAGAAGGAATGGTCTCTCCTGGGGCAACCCACGATGCTGGCTGGACACCGAGCGCCCTCATTTCGTCATGCTGAGTCCGCCGCGGCGGACTCAGCATGACGACGTATGAGGCTGGTCTGAGACCATGCAAAAGGCCTGCTGCGACAAGCCGCCGAGTTTCGAATTTCGCGTTTCGATTTTCGTTTTTTCCCGCCTGCTACTTTCCCTTGAACTGCGCGGGGCGCTTCTCGAGGAAGGCGCGGGTGCCTTCGCGCATGTCTTCGGTCGCGGCGCAAAGGCCGAAGAGCGTGGCTTCGAGGAAGAGGCCTTCCTCCTGCGGCATCTCCATGCCGTGCTCGACGGCGTCCATGGCGTATTTCACCGCCAGCGGCGCATTGGCGATGATTTTCTTTGCCAGTGCTTCGCAGGTGGAGATCAGCTCGCCGGGCTCGGTGATGTGATTGACCAGGCCGATGCGCAGCGCTTCGTCGGCGTTGATCATGTCACCGGTCAGGATCAACTCGTGCGCCATGCCCTTGCCGACCAGCCGCGGAAGCCGCTGCGATCCGCCGTAGCCGGGAAGGAGGCCGAGCTTGACCTCCGGCTGGCCCATGCGCGCGGTTTTGCTGGCAATGCGGATGGTGCAGGCCAGGGTCATCTCGCACCCGCCGCCCAGAGCGAAGCCGTTGATGGCGGCGATGGAAGGCTTGCCCATGGTTTCGAGCTGGTGCAGTACGCTCTGGCCGAACAGGCCGGTCTCCCGCCCGTCCACCGGAGTGCAGCGCGCCAGCTCGTTGATGTCCGCGCCGGCGATGAAGGATTTTCCCCCCGCACCGGTGAGAATCAGGACGCGCACCGCAACGTCGTTGCGCGCGGCGGCAAGGCACTGGCCGAGCTCGACCATGGTCTGATGGTTCAGAGCGTTCAGCACCTTGGGTCGGTTGAAGGTGATGTAGGCGATCTGATCGCGGACTTCATAGAGCAGGTTCTCGTAAGGCATGGCGGCACGCTCCGGAAAATTCAGCATCTCACTTCTACAATTCCGAGTTCGAAAGGCGATGCGCCTCACTCGCTAGACAAGTTTCAACGGTTTCGGGTTCTTCGGGTCGGAGTAATCGTAAAACCCGCGGCCGGACTTACGCCCGTTCCAGCCGGCCATCACCATGCGCTTGAGCAAAGGCGGCGCAGCGAAGCGCTTCTCGCGGAACTCGTCGAACATCACGTTGGCGATGTAGTACGTGGTGTCGAGACCGACAAAATCGAGCAGAGTGAGCGGCCCCATGGGATGGCCGCAGCCGAGCTTCATGGAATTGTCGATATCCTCGACCGAGGCCACGCCTTCTTCGAGCGCGCGAATGGCATCGAGCAGGTAAGGCACCAGCAGGCGGTTGACGATGAAGCCGGTGCGGTCACTGGTGCGCACGGCGGTCTTGCCCAGCTTCTGCGCGAAGGCGAACACTTCCTCGTAAACCGCGGGGTCGGTGGCGATGGTGCGGATCACCTCGACCAGCTTCATCAGCGGCACGGGGTTGAAAAAATGCAGGCCGACGAAGCGGTCAGGACGCTTGGTGAACATGGCCATCTCGGTGATGGAGAGCGACGAAGTGTTGCTGGCGAACACGGTATGCTTCGGGCAGATGGCATCCAGCGCGGTGTACAGTTCACGCTTAGCGGGGAGTTGCTCGATGATGGCTTCAATGACGATATCAGCATCGCGGAAGTCTTCGAGGCTGGTGGTGCCGCGGAGGCGCCCGCGCACAGCATCGCGGTCAGCGGCAGGGAGCGCGCCCTTCTCGACCAGGCGGTCGAGGTTCTTTTCGATGCCCTTGAGGCCTTTTTCGACCAGGGCGTCACTGACCTCGCGCACCACGGTCGGGAAGCCCAACTGCGCAGCCACTTGCGCGATGCCCGCACCCATCAGACCGCAACCCACCACTCCCACTTTCTGAATCGGCATTCGCTTCTCTCCCGAAGGATATAGTGCCGCCGGCCCGGGCCGGCGCAATACGCTGTCGCGCGGACCGGCAACGCTGACGGTATGGGTGGGGAAACTTGGTTCTCCCCTTCCGGTTGTCTCAAGCGCTCGAGACGACAGCGTTACCACCGCGCTTGCGCGCTTCTTCCAGCGCGAAATCCGCGCGGTTGATCAGGTGGGTGACGATGTCTTCATTTTCGTACCCCGCCTGCACGCCGGCCTCGGCCACGGCGGCGCTCAGGGTAAGGTGCGACCCGTTCCATGGCGGCTTGACCGTCGCGGCCAGCCGGCGCAGCTTGTCCGCCAGGCTCAGCGCGGCCGCGCTGTTGGTGTCCGGCATGATGAAGGCCACTCCCCATCCGGCATACTTGACCGCGATATCCGTCTGGCGGACTCCGGAAATCAGGACGCGCGCGAGCTGCTCCATGTAATTCTCGATCTGCTCTTCGCCGTGCTGGCGAACGATATCCCGCGCGCGGTCCACTTGCAGAATCAGCACGCAGAGCGGCGTGGATTGGATTTTGGCGCGGGCCGATTCGGCCAGCAGGCAATCGGTATAGGAGGCCGGGCTGAGCAGGCCGGTTTTTTCGTCAGCGACGGCCAGGGTGCGCATCAGGCTGCGGAGCTTGGCGTGGTTGACGGCCATCAGCGCCTGGTCGCCCACCGATTGCAGAAAGTAGTTTTCGTTCGGCTTCCATTTGCGCGCATCGGCCATCCCCGCCAGCAGAAGACCCGACGGCGTCTGCGTTTCCTTGTCCACCAGTTGTACGGCCAGCGCGCTTTGCAGTCCCATCTCGGCGAGCACGGATATGTTAGCGGTTTCCAGCCGCCAGGAGCCCAGCGGGTCCGGCGGCATCTCCGCCAGGGCGGCCAGCAGCTTGACCAGAACGGGACCTGGCGAAGGTTCCAGACCGGAAGCGCAGAATTCCGAGGCCATTTGCGGCGGCTGGCCCATGGGGCCGATGGCTGCCAGACAGCGTGTCGCGCGCAGGTACTTGCCCGATTCAGTGACCGCCACGGAGAGAATCAAATTCGGCGTGGGCTGGCGGTAAAGAATTTTGGTGATCTCGGAGATCTTGGTCAGGTCGCGCAGCGTATCGCCGCTGAACGTGCCGGTGCGGGTCGCCGTGCTGCTGACGCCCCCGGTTGCCGTGGCCGCTTTGGGCTTGAGCTTAGAGCCCGGCGGCCACCATTTGGCCTGCTCGTAAAGCCCGCGAAGGCGATCGTTGTTCTCTTCCTCGCCGGGATACTCCTCGGCGATTTTCTGCAGGCGATCGCGGGCCTTGGCCTCGAGCGAGTACTGGAGAAAGATTTCCGCCTGCACGATCATGTCTTCCAGGGTCTGGCTGCGCTGCGAGGAGCCGCTTTGCGGCACGTTGGTCTGGACTTCGGAATAGCGCAGCGTCCTCCCGGCCTGCCCGGCCACGGTAGCGGACTTGGCCAGCCGGCCGTGGATGGCCTTCAGGAATGTGGGGTCGGCCTTTCCTTCCAGTTTGCTGAGGCGCTCGTCGTGGCGGATGTCGTAAGGGTCCACCTCGACGATGCGATCGAGGGACTCGCCGGCGCCTTTGAAATTGCCGGCCTCGAAATAGAGGTCGAACAGCCGCGTCAGCGTCGAAAAGTATTTTGTTTCGCGGTTCTGCTCGTTGTAGAAGCGCGATGCATACTCGGCGAGTGGAAGCACATTGGGGTTGGCGTCGGAAAGGGTTTCGAACGCGGTGGCGAAAGCCTCGGCCTGCCGCGCCTCGCTCATGATCTTGCACACCCTGGCGAGCGTTTCCACGGCTTTGGATTCTTCGCCCGCCCCTATTTGCTGCACCACGATGTCGAACAGGCGGTCGAAGTGCTGCTGGCCGCGCACGCAGACGCCTACGTAAACGGCGAGGGCGCGATCGAGCTGGTGATTGGCGAGCAGGACTTCGCCCAGCAGGAGCTGGAGCGGCTCGTCACTCGCTTCTCGCGCATAGGGCTCGAGCAGATCGACGGCGGCCTGCGGTTTGCCCTTGCGCAGCAGGGCTTCGCCGTAGACCAGCGCCACGCCGCGGTCGGTGGGAGCCAGCCGGTGGGCGCGTTCGAGGATCTGCAGCGCGTTGTCCACCTCGTTTTGCCCCAGCGTAAGCTGGCCGGCGCGCAGGAAACCGCGCACGGCGACCTCGGTGTGACCCAGCCGGTCAGCTACATCGCCGATCAAGAAATGCCGCGAAGGGTTTTCCGGGTCGAGTGCCGCGACCTTTTCCCAGCAGTTCAGCGCGTCGGCGGTGCGCTGCTGGAAAAGGTAGAGCTCGGCGGCGTTCTCATACTGCTCGATGGCTTCATCGCGGCGGTTTTGCTTCTGCAACAGGTTGGCGTAGCGCGCCACGCGCTCCGGCGGCTGCGGGACGTTTTTCAGGAAGCGGGAAAAGACCGCCACGGCCTTGACCATATCGCGCGATTCCAGCAGGCGGTCAAAAAGCATCCCGTAATGCTGCGCCGCGCGCTCCGGCTCGTTCTGCCGCGTATACAGGTCGCCGAGCGCCTGCATGGATTCCTGATGGTTGGGCAGGACGCTGAGGATTTCCTGGTAGGCCTCGATGGCTTCGGCGAGCCGGTTGCGTTCCAGGGCGCGTTTCGCGCGGGTGAGCTGTTTGTCGAGATCGAAGGCCATGGGTCTAACCGTGCCGCCGGCTCCGGGCGCCGCTTTCTTCCATCCGGACAACAGGCGCAGCCGCCGTCAGCGGCCGAAACTCCACACTATATACCGCGATTGGGGATTGAACAAAAATCAAAATGGCGGGCATGCGGCCTTCCCGGCAACCGCGCAAAAAGCGTGGAGGCGCGCACCTGCAACCGGCGCCCCGCCGCCAAGCCTCAAGAAGGCTTGTCGAAACGCAGGACGCTCAGTTTTCCCGAGGTCTCCAGCACCGCGGCGCGCACTTCGGTCACGTCGAAGACACCCTGTGACCGCAGGCTCGAGAGCAGCTCTTCATGGCTGATGTTTTCCCGTCGCAGCGCCCGCTCCATCACCCGGCCATGATGCACCAGCAGGGCCGGCTCGCCCTCAACGGCGCGTTCGAAGGCCCTGCTGCCCACCGCCAGCCGGCTGATCAGCCAGTTCAGAGCCAGAATCGAAGAGGCCCCGATCATACCGCCGGTAACGGAATTGTCCGGGCCGATCATGGCGTTCTGCAGGACGTTGCTGATCATCATCAGGACGATCAGGTCGAATGGTGTCATCTGGCCGACCTGGCGTTTGCCCAGCAAGCGAAACACCAGCAGGAGGAAACCGTAGACCAGGAGCGACCGGAAAACTTTTTCCCAGATGGAGATCTCAGGTAACCACCAATGCATGCGAACCCCCTTTTGCAAGGATGCAGGTCAACTATTTAGAACACAACCGCATCCTGGGGCAAGCGGTGACGATTGGCTGCGCTTGTCAGATCGGCAGCCCCGCAAAGCGGGGCCTTTGAGATCGAGCGCAGCCGCGGCGCTGGGGTTGACACGGCTGCTGGGGTACATGCTCTACAAAGTGAGCCCACGCGACCCGCTGGCGTTTGGGGCGGCATTGGTGGTGATGACCTTCGCCTCGTCGGCTGCGTGTTTCTTCCCCGCCTGGCGCGCCACGCGGACCGAACCAGTCCGGGCGTTGGGGGAGTGAATCTCTCCGTCCGCGATGTCGTCGAACCGACCGGCGGGTGGCCATTCCTTTTCGGTTGCGGTTGCCGGAAAGGGTGGGTCCTTCGGTCCCGCTGCTGATCCTCACAGGCCTGATGCCTGAAGGATTGCCACGCTACTCCGCGAAAGGACATCCGCTGCACCGAAAGATTGGAATGGCATGAGTGGTTGATGAACTCCGCGCCGCTCCCCCCTTCTGCTCCGTCCAGCACACAATGGCGATCGAGCCAGGCGATAGAGATGAGTTTGGAAATCTCCCGCCGCGGACCGGAAATTGGCTCGAACCGCGGAACTATGGCACACTGAAGTGTTTGGAGATGTGCGGCGGTCAAGACAATGAAGAGCCGCGCGCGACCTCTACGAGTACATGGAAACACAGTTCATCCGCAATTTCTGCATTATTGCGCACATTGACCACGGCAAGTCCACCCTGGCCGACCGCCTGCTCGAGCTGACCGGCGCGCTCAGCCAGCGGGAGATGAGCGCGCAGGTGCTCGATTCCATGGACCTGGAGCGCGAGCGCGGCATCACCATCAAGGCCAAAAGCATCCGCCTGCAGTACACCGCCAAAGACGGGCAAACCTACCGGCTGCATTTGATCGATACTCCCGGCCATGTGGATTTTTCCTACGAAGTTTCCCGCGCGCTCTCGGCCTGCGAAGGGGCGCTGCTGGTGGTGGACGCAAGCCAGGGCGTCGAGGCGCAGACCGTGGCCAACGCCTTTCTCGCCTCGCGCAACAATCTGACCATCGTCCCGGTGATCAACAAGATTGATCTGCCCGCCGCCGAACCCGAGCGCGTCAAAGAACAGATTGAAAACGTGCTGGCCATCGCCGCCGGCGACGCACTGCTGATCAGCGCAAAAAGCGGCCTGGGCGTGGAGGAAGTTCTGGAGGCCGTAGTCAGCCGCATCCCGCCGCCGCGCGGCTCGGCGGACGAGCCGCTGCGCGCGCTGATTTTCGATTCCTGGTTTGACCCTTTTCGCGGCGCGGTGATCCAGGTGCGCGTGATGCAGGGGCGGCTGACGCCGCGGCTGAAAATCCGACTGTGCTCGAACGACCAGGTATTCGAAGTGGAGACCATGGGCGTCTACACGCCCAAGCCGGTCGCGGTGGAGGAGCTCGCTGCGGGAGAGGTGGGCTTTGTCGTCGCCAACATCAAAGAGGTAGCTGACGCGCGCGTGGGAGACACGGTGGTCGAGGCTGCGCGGCCAGCCGCTCCGCTGCCGGGCTTTGAAGCCATCAAGGCCATGGTCTTCGCCGGGCTCTACCCGGTCTCGGCCAACGACTACGAACTGCTGCGCGACGCCCTCGGCAAACTGCGGCTCAACGACGCGGCATTCTTCTACGACCCGGAAAGCTCCGTGGCGCTGGGGTTCGGCTTCCGCTGCGGATTCCTGGGCCTGCTGCACATGGAGATCGTGCAGGAGCGGCTGGAGCGCGAATTCGGCATTAACCTGATCACCACCGCGCCAAGCGTGCGCTACCGCATCCTGACCACCACGGGCGAAACCATCGAAGTGGACAACCCCACCAAGTTTCCGTCCCCCGGCCAGATCGAGACCATCGAGGAGCCCTACATCACGGCTATGATCATCACTCTGGAGGAGTCGGTGGGCGCCATCCTGAAACTCTGCGAGGAAAAGCGCGGCACGCAGAAAAATTTCGAGTACCTTTCGCCCACGCGCGTGATGCTCACCTACGAGATGCCGCTCAACGAAATCGTGCTCGATTTTTACGACCGGCTAAAGAGCGCCTCACGGGGTTACGCCTCGCTCGATTACCATTTGTCCGGTTACCGCGACTCCGACCTGGTGAAACTGGACGTGCTGGTGGGCGGCGAGCCGGTGGACGCGCTCACCCTGGTCTGCCACCGGGATAAGGCTTACGAGCTTGGCCGCGAGCTGGTGTCGCGACTGCGCAAGCTCATCCCCCGGCAGATGTTCGAGGTGCCCATCCAGGCGGCTATCGGCAGCCGGGTGATTGCGCGCGAAACCATCAGCGCCATGCGCAAGAACGTGATTTCGAAATGCTATGGCGGGGATATCTCCCGCAAGCGCAAGCTGCTGGAGAAGCAAAAGGCAGGCAAGAAACGGATGAAGCGCGTGGGCCGCGTGGACATTCCCCAGGAAGCTTTCCTCGCGGTGCTGAAGGTTGCTTCGGCAGACGTTGATTAGCACCCGTCGCCTTGTAGTGCTGGTTTTCTCTGCGCTCTCTGCGTTATCTTTGAAGGGAAAGATAAAGCAGAGACGCAGAAGCTGTGAATTAACCCCCGTGCGGAAATCATCCTCAAACGCTCTCGCGTCCAGATGCCCTACAAACGATTTTTGGGGGGTGGGGATACATTTCCGGTCACCGAAAAACACACAAGAAATCAGCCAAATAGGTTTTTTCA
>JBGPJC010000010.1:0-51678 GCA_041485165.1 Terriglobia bacterium
CTGTTGCCCGAGCACGTAAACTACTTCAACCGGCCCAGCCTAAAGGTGTGTGGAGAACGCGCCGGGCTCGATCTGGTTCGGTTCGGCCGTCGCCGTGCCGTCTTTTCCATTCGGTACGTGTTTCTTCGCTTGGCGCAGCACAGGATTCCGGGAGCGGAGCTGGGTCGCAAGATCGCGCAGACGCGCGCTGGAGATGTGCTGATCCCGGTGTCGCTGGGTGAAACTTACGCGGTGTGGCGCTGCCCGCCGGAAGGCTCGCGATTGCCACGCTGAACGAAACCTCGCAGTGGGGATGGGCCTTTATTTCCTATCCCGTGTTGTAGGATTTGGTGAGAGCGAATGGTGTCGCCGCCAGGCCACCGGCGGCGACACCGTATACTGGAGGAACGACGCAATGAACCGGGACAAAACCTACACGGGCTTATCCTCGCTGTTCCTGCTCGCGGCGTGGTTCGGCTTGATCACGGGACTCGTAGAGGGTGCGGAAATGTTTGGCTTTCAGCGCCTCGGCTGGCTGAATTTCACCGTGGCGGAACTCAATGTGTCGCGGGAAATCCTGTGGATTGCGCCGATTTTCGATCTGGCGTTGTTTCTGGTGATCGGCGGAGTTCTTGCCATTGCCGCCGCCGTCATCCCGCGTCTGTCGGCCGCAAAGGTGTCTTTGTTTCTGTTTTCCTTTCTTGCCTTATACGATTGGATTGGATTGTCGGGGAGGTTCCGCCTTTCCGTCTCTCTCTTGCTGTCGGCCGGGCTCGCGGTTAGTTTCACGCGATGGGCATTGAAGCGAGATTCCGCCGTGCTGCGGACGATGCGGCGCAGCCTCCCGTGGGTCGCGGCGGCAGTGCTCCTCCTCGCGGGCGGAATCGAGCTGGGACAGCGAATTGCCGAGGCGCGCGAACTCGCGGCTCTTTCTCCCGCAGCGAGCGGGGCGCCCAACCTCCTCATCGTGGTGATGGACACCGTCCGTGCCGATCATCTTTCGGCTTACGGCTATTCACGCGCGACGAGCCCCAACTTCGATCGCCTCGCCCGCGAGGGCGCGCTGTTCGAGAACGCCATCTCGACCTCCTCCTGGACGCTTCCGGCCCACGCCTCTCTGCTGACCGGGCGCCTGCCCCACGAGCACGGCGCCATCAACATGGCTTATACCCTTCACTTACCCAATATCGCGGAAGAGCTGCGCCGCCGGGGGTTTCGCACCGGCGCCTTCTCCGCGAATACCTTCTATTTCGCACGCCAAAACGGATTCGGCGGGGGGTTTATCCACTTCGAGGATGTGTTCACATCACTCGCAGACATGATGGCGCGCACGGCCTACGGCCGCGTTTACCTGTGGCAATGGGTGCGCAGGGTGGGGCGGAGCGATCTGCCCGGCAGGCAGTGGGCGGAAAACGTGAATGCGAATTTCCTGCGGTGGATCGACCGGGGACCGAAACAGCCGTTCTTTGTGATGCTCAATTATTTCGATGCGCATGACCCCTATCTGCCGCCGCAACCGTATCGAAGCATGTTCTCCAAAATTCCCAATCCCGGCGGAGAGCTGAATTCCTACTTCGGGCCGATGCGGCCCGCGAGGCCGGGAATCATCCAGAGCGAAATGGACGCCTACGACGGCGGAATCGCCTATATGGATGCTCAGCTCGGACGGCTGATGGCCGGCCTCGAGGCGCGCGGCCTGAAGCAGAACACACTGCTCATCATCCTCTCCGACCACGGCGAGTTGTTCGGCGAGAACACAATGTTCTTTCACCGCAACTCGCTCGGTCGGCCGCTGATCAGGGTCCCGATGGTTTTCTACTGGCCCGGACACATCCCTGCCGGAGTCCGCGTGAGCCCGCCGGTCACAATCGCGTCAATTGCCGCCACGCTGCTGGACCTGCTGGGTAGTGGGACGCAAACCCTGTTTCCGTTCCCGTCCCTGGTTCCCCTGTGGTCTGGCGCGGACCCGGCGCGCGATCTTCCGTATCCGATCTCCGAGATGGGATGGTATCCGGTAGATACGAAATCCAAAGATCCCGCCTATCTCGGCCCCGCGGTTTCGGTGATGACGCCCCAGTGGGAGTACATCAAAGATGAGAAACTCGGCCCATCGGTGTTCGACTGGGCGGCGGACCCAAGCACGCTGAACGATCTATTGCGCAGCCCGGAAGGCGAGCGTGTGGCGG
Organism: Terriglobia bacterium; assembly: GCA_041485165.1. GTDB lineage: Bacteria > Acidobacteriota > Terriglobia > Acidiferrales > UBA7541 > JAAFGT01. The sequence continues at coordinate 2,166 of JBGPJC010000010.1, forward strand.
CCACTCTCGAACACTGCCTGCGGGAGTATCACGCGCACATCAGCGCGGCAAATTGCCCTGTGAACCCAGCTTCCAAGGCTGCCACAACCCGCGTCACACGGAAGTCGCCGCGGCTGGCCAGAGATGTTCCCAGCGACTAAGAAAAACGGCATGCAGATGCGCCAAGCGTTGCTGCTCGACCTGAGTTTCAATCTGTATCGCTTGAGACATCGCTACCTTTTATTGAGGATGTCAACAGAAACAAACAGCTTCTGGGGTTTTCGCAGAGTCTACGGCGAAGGGCGGGTGGCGGAACGGGGCCTTGCTGCCCCGCCCGGCCATCACAAAGCGGTCGCGGGTTCAAGTATGACGCTAATAGCTAACCTGCGGGCTCGAGCCACGTGAGTTGTACAGGAAAGTAACTCGGTCGCTTGAATCGGTTGGACGAAAGAGATCAAGGTGGCATAAGTGTGGGTGTGGCAATGAGAACCCGCGACGCCGGCCAGCGGCTCTCGATCATTCTTGTGCTGGCTCTCTGGTTCGGCCTTGTCACCGGGCTGGTGGAGTGGCTCGAGCAGACGCTGCTGCAGGCCCTGGGCATCATGACCTGGCAGATGCGCCCCACGAATGCTTCTTACCGGATCCTGTTGGTTGCGCCCGCGTTCTACGCCCTGCTGTTCTGCGTCTTCGGCCTGATGCTTTGGGCTGTTTCCCGAGTGGCAAAGAGGATGCCCATCCTTCGGGTGTGCGTATTCTCTTTTGCGGGGCTATTGTTCCTTGATGCGCTGATCCTGATGGGCCGGCTGCAGAAGATGGGCGAGTTCGCGCTGGCCGTCGGACTCGCGGCGGCACTGACGCGCTGGTTTACGAGCCATTCGGAACAGGCGTTGCGATTCTGGCGTCGTTCACTCGTTTGGGTGGCTGTGGCCAGCCTTATGGGGCTTCTGGGCGTTGAAGCCGGAGGTCCGCTAGCGGAGCGTTTCATAAGCTCGCGCCTGCCGGCGGCACCTGCGGGGGCGCCCAACATTCTGGTGATCGTGATCGACACGCTGCGCGCTGACCATCTCTCCTCATACGGCTATCCGCGGCAAACTACACCCCACATCGACGGCATAGCACGCGAGGGCGTACAATTTGATGCGGCTGTGGCCGGGTCGTCGTGGACGCTGCCATCGCATGCTTCCCTGCTTACCGGCCTATACCCCTCCCAGCATGAAGCCCAGCTCGAACCACTCCCCGAAGGGAAGTTGATGATTTCTGAAGTCCTGATTGACCGTGGCTACCGCACGGGCGTGGTCTCGGCCAATCAGCTTCTTTTCACTCGAGCGCAAGGATTCAACCGGGGCTTTGTCCACTTCGATGACTCCTTTTCTAGCCCTCTGGGCGGGATTTCCCGGACGCTCTATGGCTCGCGGATCGTCAAGCGGGCCAAGAGGCTCTTTCATCTCCAGGATGAGGGATTCCTCGACCGTCGGCGCGCACCGAACGTCACCAGCGCGGCGTTGGACTGGATATCCAGGGATCGAACGCGTCCCTTCCTTCTCGTCCTCAACTACATCGAACCGCATGACCCCTACGTCCCGCCGCAGCCGTGGCGGAGCAAATTCTCCAATAAGAAAGAGCCCGGCGGGCTGGTGAACGAGTCGGATGAGGGCAACAACCCGCGGCTTACGCCAGAGCAGCAACAGGACGAGATCGACGCATATGATGGCTCGATAGCCTTTGCAGATGACCAGATTGGGCGGTTGGTCAGCGCACTGGACCGGCAAGGCCTGCGCGAAAACACGATAATCGTCATTACCTCCGACCACGGAGAAGGCCTTGGGCAGCACGGCCTACAAACTCACGGATTGGCGCTCTACTGGGAGACGATTCACGTTCCTCTGATCCTGCGTTGGCCGGGCCATGTCCCGGCCGGTGTGCGCGTCTCGGAGCCCGTGTCTCAGGTGGCAGTCTCCGCTACGCTGCTCGATCTGATCGGTATGGGGCACACGGTTCAGCTCCCTGGCCGCTCGCTGGCGGCGACCTGGCAGCCCCCCGGAACACCCCAAAACCTAATGAAGGCGGAGTCTGAACTGGCAAAGCTTCCATTCAGTAGGAATAAGGGCACCCCCGCTTACGACGGCGCCATGAAATCCCTCGTTCAGGGTCCCATGCACTACATCTGGCATGAAGAATTCGGCAGCCAACTGTACAATTGGCAGAAGGATCCGGCAGAGATGCGCGACCTCGCCCGGACCCCGGAAGGACAGCACCTCGCGGCTGATTTCGCTGCGGAATTGGGAGTACGCCTGAAGGATGAGACGCCGGATAAACAAAGGGAAGGGTCGCGCACCGGATCGAAATGAGTCTTATTCCGGAGAGTTTCAGAACTGTGGCTGCACAGCTCTTGTCGTGTGTCCTTGCAAGCTCAGCGGGAGATCACTCAATCCCCCTCTCCGGGGGCAGATAGTAAAGTCTGATGGACCGGCCGACCATAGCGACCGGCTGATAGTCCTCGAGCCAAGAGTATCCATCATAGGGTGGCTGGTAAAGTGGGATGGTGTTGCCCATCTTGAAAGCGGTTTCACTGATCGCGATCCACCCTCTCTCGCGTTGATGGGGCTCGAGTGGCAATAGCCGAGGCAAGTTATGCTGGCTCAGGTCGGCGGTACCAAAGTAGGCGATGCTGACCGCGTCGATTCCGCGCATGCGTAGCGTGTCAGCCAGCCGCAACAGATCCTGCCCCCAGTCCAGGTCGCTATCCACCAGGATTCGATCGGGATGGCCGCCCGCGAACTCATTGAAATAAGCCAGGTAATCAGGGTGGATGCGAGCAGACGAGATGAGCTGCCAAAGCAGTAGGGCGACGACAGCGGCGCGAGCCGCTGCGCGATTCCGTGAAGAATTCCAAAGAGCGGCTGCGCCAAATCCTGCGGTGATGGCCAGTAAGGGATAAACCGCAAGAATATATCGGCCGCCCAAGTTTATTTTGCTGGGCAAACACACTACTAAGAGGACAAGAGCTGCCAGCCCAGGCGCCAAGCCAGACCATTTTCTTTGCAGCGAGCGTTCCCTGCCTAAGACAGCCAGGCCGACACCAGCGAACAGTAGAAAAGGGATGGGAGATTTGACGGCAAGCACAACCGGAAAGTAATACCACTTACCAGACGTGTATACCTTTCCCAATAGATAGGATGTGTTCGAATACTTCGGCGAGTATCTGATCGCAAAAAGTTCATAAACGCCCACCGAGAAGTCAGCCGCTGGGATCGGAACGGACTCTGCAACCCAATAGGCGAGGTCGTGTAGCTTTCCATGTGTGCCGAAGTAACGATCGAGCGTCGAATATCGACTCTGTCCCGGAGTGACCAAACAACGAACGGAGAATCGATACACGCCCCAGACCACTAAGAAGGCAGCCAGGATGACCGGGCCAATGAGCGCGGCGATGCGTGGACGCCCGCCTCTCCGCGGGTCAGTGACGTCCCTCCCTTGCAACCAGTGGCAGAGGAGAAGCGCCAGTCCACAAGAAGGCAGGAAGAGGAGTGCGCTGAGCTTCGAGACCAGGGCACTTGCGATCGCGGCGCCCAATAACAGACTGCGAGGTAAAGTGCGACGGTTTAGCCAATAGACGAAGGCCAGCAGAGCTCCCACAAGCGTGGCCGCCAGAGGCAGGTCAGTGGTCGCCAGTCCGGCATGAGCCAGCACCGGAGGCAACGTGGTGAACAATAGGACTGCCAACAGCGCCGTCGCCCTCCCGAACAGCATCCAGGTCCAGATGCAGACCACGCTCGTGGCTAGAAGAAAGAAAGGCAGAATCCCCAGCCGAGCCAATGCCAGCGTGCGAGAGTACTGGCCACCCGAGTACAGGATTTCATTTCCTTCCTGATACAACTGAAATCTTTCGTAGCCTGTGCTCCTTGCGCCCGTCAGAAACGGACCGAGGGCGACTGCGACGCGAGCAAGGGGGGGATGGAGTGGCTCTGCGGTGAAGGTCCCTTTGTCCAGCCATTCCATTCCAGCCGCAATATGCGCAGGTTCGTCAAAGGTTTGGCTGAACACGCCGTACGTGGAAATGATCCGCGCTGCGGCAATGACCCACAGCAAAACGGCGCCCAGCAAAAATCCAGTCACTCGCCGGTCGGCGGGACGCACTGAAGGGCTGAACATCGACGCGAAGTATAACACTCGGCCCAGATCTCGCTGCTTTCCCCCGCTTCCCGGCCCGACCCGGATCGCAATCCTACGAATCGTGGGCCGCGGGCCGGTTAACGCCGCCGACTCCCGCGAATCCTCCGGCAATTCCTGCAGCCGGACAGGGAGGGGCGCGACGCTCACCAGCCGCAGAGAAAGCGCGTGCGCCGAGCTAGCGCTGATGCTATTCTGTCGCTTGCGAGCGGTAACGCTCCGGACAGAAGATCGGCTTCGGCGCTGCCTCGTCACGTGCGGTATTTGTGCGGTCCCCAACGGTGCCACGACTACCCGGCCACATCCGGGAGAGGTAGGCTGAACGTGGGGATGGGCGATGGATACCCTGCCGCCTGCCCCCCGCGCGCGCAGGAACCCTTTTGCGAACGAACTCCAGGGAAGGACTTATGCCGATTTCAGAATCTCGTTCGGGTGGGCCGCTCGAGCGCCGTCCGCAGCTGCTTCAAATCCTGATGATGGCCGTGTGGTTCGGCCTTGTGACCGGCCTGGTCGAGGCCGTCGGCTTCCTGGGGTTGCAGGCCGCGGGGCTTCTCACCTGGAACGTCAAGGTCACGGCGATCGACCAGAACATTTTGTGGATTTCGCCGATTGTGGACTTGATGATCGCACTGGCGCTGGCCGCGGTGGTGTTCCTGGTCACGCGTGTCGTTCGCTTCAAACAATGGCCGGTGGTTGCTACGGGTGTGTTTGCGGTGTTTTTCTGGTACGACTTCATCGCCCTGACGGGCCGGCTCCGTGAACGCGGCACTTTGATGCTCGCGCTGGGGCTCGCGACGGTGGTGGCACGAGGTGTGAGTCGAGCGCCGGAGCGCTGGCTGGCGTTTTTCCGACGCACCCTGGCGCCGATCGCGCTCGTGGCCTTGCTGGCTGCCGGGGGAGTCAAGATCGGGCAGAGAATGTGGGAGTCGCGGCAGATGTCGCGCCTGCCGCCGCCGGTGCCGGCGCCGAATGTTCTCTTCCTGATTCTCGACACGCTGCGCGCCGATCGCCTGGGCTGTTACGGTTATGCGCGCCCCACCACTCCTTTCCTCGACGAGTATGCGCGCCGCGCCGTGTTGTTCGAGAACGCCATTTCCTCCGCGTCCTGGACGCTGCCGTCGCACGCCTCGATGTTCACCGGGTATGAGCCGTTCGAGCACGGGGCCACGCTCGAGCCTTACGACGGCCGATTCCCCACGCTGGCGCAGGTTTTTGGGTCGCGCGGCGCTGTTTCCGCGGGGTTCGCGGCGAACAGCGAAATCCTCACGCGGCCCTTCGGCCTGCCCCGAGGCTTCATTGTCTGGAAAGCGCCTTTCGAGACAACGTGGGACGCAACACGCCGCACGCTGTACGGCCGGAGAATGCAGAAGGCCTTCGAGTCGCGCTACTTGTACGCGTACGCACCCCGAAAATTCATGTCGGCCGAGGAAGTGAACCATCTCTTCCTGCGCTGGCTCGACGGCCGTCCCGACCGGCCTTTCTTGGCGTTTCTCAATTACATGGACACGCATCTGCCGGGCGCGCCCCCTCGAGAATTCGCGCGCCGGTTTTCCGAACAGCCGCGCCACGTGAATTTCGAGAGGTTGGTCGCTGAAGATCCCTTCAACCCTGAAGACCTCAAAGAGATCAGCAACCAGTACGACGCGTCGCTCGCGTATCTCGATTCCGAACTGCGCAATCTGTTCGACGAGCTCCGGCGCAGAAACCTTGACCAGAACCTTCTGGTGGTTATCGCCTCCGACCATGGCGAATCGATCGGCGAGCACGAATTGATCGGGCATCGCACCAGCCTCTACCTCGATCAGCTCCACGTGCCGCTGCTGATTCGTTTCCCCGGAAAAACTCCTGAAGGCCTGCGCGTCGCGGTACCTGTAGGGACGCGGTCGCTTGCCGCAACGATTGCGGAAATGGCGGGGCTCGGCGATTCCGGAATCCCGGGTCCTTCCCTCAGCCCCTGCTGGTCCGGGGGCCCGTGCGGCGAATCGGAGATCCTCTCCGAGGTCGATAAGGGAGGATACCCAGGCGCGGATAAGCACTGGCCGGTGCGTCAGGGTTGGGTAAAGTCACTGCTCACGGAAAAGTGGCACTTCATCCTTCAGCAGACTGGGAAGAGAGAACTGTTCGACTGGAAGAGCGATCCGCTGGAGCGCCGGGATCTGGCCGGTACGCCGGAGGGACAAGCCGTAGTCCAGGAATTAATGAATCAACTGGCGAAAAAAGCGCCGCTTCGCGGACTGCCGGCCCCTGATCATTCCGCGCGCTGATCCCTGCCGGGCACCTGATTTCTCGGAAACACTCTCAGGCCTGCGGTCCCGGCTGCGAAGCGCGATCCGCAGCCACCGCAGGGGAACTCGCGATACGCCGGGCGTTCGACGGCAGCGCTCCGCGGTTGCGCAGCCACTCCGTGAAAACGCGCCAGAAGAAGCGCGTGCCGTGGCGGATCACGCGGGATTTCGCTTCGCCGCCGGCCCGGGCTCGCTCGTGGCTGCTGATCTCGACGACTCGGTAGCCCTTCCTAAGTGTGTTGGCGATCAGCTCGATCTCGATCTCAAACTGGTTTGACGTGTAGTGGAAATCGTCGAAGACATCGCGGCGAAACGCCTTGAAGCCGTTGAGTGCGTCGGAGAGATACCGCCCCATAAAGAGCCCTACGGCGTAAGTCAGGAATACATTGCCGAGCGCGCGGATGGGCGTGTACTCGTCGCTGCCGCCGTAGACCCGCGAGCCGATCACCAGGCCGGCGTCGTCCTTCAGCGCTTCGAGAAATTTCGGGATGTCTTCGGAGCGGTGCGAGTAGTCTGCATCCATCATCAGGATGATTTCAGCGGTCGAATTCTCGAAGCCGAGACGCAGGGCGCAGCCCTTGCCGGAAGCGCCGGAGTTGCGTATCACGCGCGCGCCATGCCGGCGGGAAACCTCAGAGGTCCGATCGGTGGACTTGTCGTCCACCACGATCACTTCCGCCGGATAGTCCGGCAGCCCGGCGAGCGTCTGGTTCAGGTCGTCGAGGACCCGGTCGAGGTTCATTTCCTCGTTCTTCGCGGGGATGACGATGCTGAGCTTGGGCGGCAACGCGACCTCCGGGCGCACGCGGCGCCAATCTGCCTTCTCTGAAGGTAGCACATTCGGTGCCACAGCCGGACGGACCGCGGCCGAAATCCGTGCCGAAACCAAACCTTTTGAATTCGCAGAGGATTGCCGGAAAGAAGGGAGAATCTTTTTCAGTACATGGAACTATTTTTGCGAAATAGGTGCAACGCCTTGCGCATTGTCCGCTGGCGGTCTCGCTTCGTAGACGACCACAGGCCCCAGCATCCCCTCATTGTAGAGCCATCGCTCCATCCCTATTGCGCCCGGAATTTTACGGACTTCAATATAGCGGCCTTCAAGTTCCTTCTGTAGCCCCCAGTGGTTTCCCGTCTCGTAGGCGGAGTAGCCGGACGGTAACATGTGCAGGAGGATTTTCGCATAGGCCTGCTGATGGATGCGATCGATGAGCTGGTAATACTGTCGAGTCCGATGCGTCGAGAAAATCGGGGCGCGATCCTTCATCACCACGTTGCTGCGTAGATAAACCCAGTCGCCGTTGTCAATCAACACGCGCTCCGGGGGCAGCCCTTCGAACTCCTGTTCGATGGCGCGAGTGTAGCGGGCGAGGTCGGGTGAGACCGGCTGCCCGCGCCCCGCGGTAAATCGCAGCGCCGCGAAAACTACGACGACGGCCACGCATCCGAGAACCGTCTGGAACCACTGTTGCCCGCGCGAACCGCCCGCCGGCGAATCTCCCGTCGGCCAGAGTTTTGCCAGCGCCGCCAGGAAGAAGCAGGCGGACACCATCGTGACTGGCCCGAGGTGACTCGGGTGATAAGTGATCCCGCTGGTGTAGAGCCCGCCGGCAAGGAGCAGGAACCAGCCGGTGAAAATTCCCAGCAGGCGCCCGAAGCTTTCCCCGCGCACCAGCACGAGCCCGCCGGCCAGACCGAGAGCGATGTACCAGCCGGCTTCGCCGAAGCGGTCTCCGATGAACCGGACCGAGAGCACATGGCCGCCCATAACCTGGAACACCCAGTAGCGAAAGGACTGTCCCCATACGGCGATGCAAGCGAGGATCGCCAGAGCCACGCCGCCGAAACACGCCCCCGCAATCTTTGCGACTGTGCGGAATGGATACCCGCCGTCCAACCAAAGATAGACGACGTACACCACAGCCCACAGCGCCAGGTATTGCTTGGCGAGGAAGCCCACGGCGGGCATCACCGCCATCAGCCAGAGCCAGCGATCCTTGCGGCTGACAGCGTGTTTTACAAGGACCCAGAAGGCCAAGGTGGAAGCAAGCAGCGCCAGCGGGTCGTTGTGCAGATAAATGTTGAAGATGCCGGTCTGGTCGTTGGTGGCGAAGAGAAACGCTGCGAAAAAGAAGAACGGAAACCACACACGCCGCATTCGCAGCGCCTCCACGGCCTTGTCCACGCGCAAGAGTCCCACTGTGGCCGACGCCGCGAGCCAGGCGGCAAGCGCGAGGAAGAGCTGCAAGATCATGCGATACGCGGGGATCGATGCGGGGTGCCCGGAGAGGCGGGCGAGCCAGTAGGTCATTACCGGTGCCAGGAATGTGTAGGTGTTCGAGTTGCTGTCGCCCGGCGGCAGATAGAGCGGCGCACCCGCGCGGAGCTTGATGATGTCCACCACCAGCATCGGCTCGGACCAGCTCGCCAGGTCGTAGGGCATCGAGAGCAGCCCGCGCATATTCCGGAAATACACCCCGACGAGAAGGAGCGAGAAAAGCGCGAGGAAAACAATCCCGGCGCGCGCAGGAACTACGGAAAACTTTTCCGAATGGAAGCGCAACAGCCAGGCCGCCAGTGCGGCCAGCACGACGGCGCCACCGAGCAGCGCTTGCGGCAGCAGGTTCCGCGCCGGACCCTGGAGCACGCCGGTGAGCGTCAGTGCCAGTGCACCGGCTGGCCCCGCGAGCACCAGTCCCGCAAGGAGCCGAATCCAACCGGGAATTTGCTGCGAAGTCATGAGCGGCTCAGGCGGAATAGACGCGCAGAATCGTATCGCGATTGGCCGCCATCCATTCGCGCATGCGGGCGATTCCCGGCTCGGGAGCCGTCTTCGGGGTCCAGCCAAGCTCCTTCTGTGCGCGCCGGATGTCGCTGATGTAAACGCGTTGGTCGCCCGGGCGCCAATCTCCGAAGGAGTGAGCCAGCTCGGCTCCGCTCATCTTCTTGATGAGAGCGAGAAGCTCAAGCAGGGAGAGTGTGTTGGCCGGGCCTCCGCCGATGTTGTAGACGCGGCCGGAAACAGTGTCTATGCGCTCGATGGCGGCGTCGAAGGCGGCAACCAGGTCGTCAACATAGAGGACGTCGCGCACCTGCTTGCCATCGCCGTAGACCGTGACGCGGTCGCCCAGCAGGGCGCGGAGAACGAACCAGGCGATCCAGCCCTGGTCCTCGACGCCGAACTGGTGCGGCCCGTAAATGCAGGACTGCCGCAACACTACGGTGCGCAGGCCGTAAATACGGGCGTAATCGCGGACGTACTGGTCGGCCGCGCCCTTCGAGCAGCCGTAAGGCGAGTGGAAGTCGAGCAGACGGTCTTCGCCGGCGCCTTGCGGCAGGCCCTCATATCGATAGCGGTTTCCATCCTCGACGACGCGGACATCCTCCATCCCGCCGTAGACTTTGTTGGTGGATGAAAACAGGACGATGGGAGGCCGCGGCGCCTGGCGAGCGGCTTCGAGCACGTTGAATGCGCCCAAGGCGTTGATCTCGAAGTCGGTGCGGGGATCAGTGACTGAAGTGGTCACCGCCACTTGCGCCGCCAGGTGCAGAATCACATCGGCCCTGGCCGCCTCGGCTGCCAGTACCGCGTTGTCCCGGCGAATGTCCGCGGTCACCGCGCGGACAGTGGGATGCTCGCGGCAAAGCCACTCCAGGTTTTCCGGCGTGCCGCGCCGGGAGAGATTGTCGAGCACGGTGACTTCGGCGCCCCGCCGGGCGAAATGCGCCGCGGCATTCACACCGATAAATCCCGCCCCGCCGGTGATCAGGTAGCGCGTCACGATATGGTTTCTCTCCCCGGTTTCACCGGCCATCCGCGCCGGCCCCGCTTGGAGCGCGGCAAAATCCAAGACAGGATGATGCAATTTCCGGACGAGCGCAAGGCCCTGGCCGGGGCTGTGGTGCGGTGTGCACAATCATTTTCCAGCACCCAGGCTCATTCGATTTGGCTGGAGGGGAACATCAGGATTCTCCCCGTTCCCACGGGGCCGAAGTTGGAATATCATGGAGTTATGTCATCCTCGCTGACGGCTCGAGGAAAGGAGAGATCACGGTGGACCTGAAACTGGCAGGCTTGTATGTCGGCCCCGATCAGATGATGCCCGTGGCCACGATTTTGGCCACCGTCATGGGCTTCCTGCTCATCTTCTGGAATAAGCTTTTGGGGATCATCCGCAGAGTTTTCAGGCTAGCGCCGCCTCAGGACACCCCCGACTCCCCGGATGCAAAGCCCAATGCCGAGGAGTCCCGCAAGACGCCTGACTCTAAGTAGCTTTTTATTGCCCGGAGACTCCTCGCGCGTGAAAAAAAAGAAAGCCATCGTCATCGGCCTGGATGGACTGGAGCCTTCCATTGTCGAGAACATGATGGAGCGCGGCGAATTACCGCACTTCGCCAAGCTGCGCGAGTTGGGCCATTACTCCCGGCTGGCCACCACTTATCCGGCGCAGACCCCGGTGGCCTGGTCATCTTTCTGCACGGGTACAAATCCCGGCGGGCACGGTATCTTTGACTTCGTGCGGCGCGACGTGGATACCTACCTGCCCGACTTCTCCCTTTCGCGCTTCGAGCGGCCAAAGAACGCGTTTTCTCCCCCGCGGGTCGTCAACCAGCGCCAGGGTGTTCCGTTCTGGAAGCTGCTCAACGCCGCGGGGATTCCCGCCATTGTGCTGCGCTGCCCGGTGACCTTTCCTCCCGACGAAATCAATGGCGCCATGCTGGCAGGAGTTGGCGTGCCCGACCTGCGCGGCAGCCAGGGCACGGGAACTTTCTATACGCAAGACCGCGCCGAGCGCGCCAAAGAAAACGAACAGCTCGTGCATCTGGATTCCGGCGATGGCTTCGCCACGCAATTGATCGGCCCGCGCAATACGCGGAGCAGCCCGCCTGCGAACACTACCTGCGATATCCGCGTGGAAGCCGACCGGGCAGCCGGACAGCTGCGGTTCCACACCTCGGGAACGCCCGCCATGATCGAAGTCGCGCGGGGAGAATGGAGCCCCTGGGTGAGGGTGAAGTTCAAGTTCTCGATGCTCCAGTCGGTAACCGGGCTGGTGCGTTTCTACGTCCGCCAACTTTCACCGCACATCGAGTTTTACGTCTCGCCGGTGAATTTCGACCCCGCCGCGCCGCTTTTCCCGATCTCGCATCCATCCGGCTACGCGCGCAGGCTGGCGGACGAGATGGGCCTGTTCTCCACGCTGGGCATGGCCGAAGACCATACCGCCCTGAACAACGGCCGGCTGGACGAAGCTGCGTACCTGGCGCAGTGCGCCCTGGTTCTTGCCGAGCGCGAGGAGATGACCCTGCGCGAGTTGCGCCGCCTCGAGCAGGGACTCTTTTTCGTGGTCTTCGATACCCCGGACCGCGTGCAGCACATGTTCTGGCGCTTCCGCGACCCAGGCCATCCTTTCTATGACCGCGATATGGCGTCGCGTCTGGGCCGCCAGATCGAAGAGCACTACCGCGTGTACGACGGCCTTCTGGCGCGCATCGCGGAATTTGCCGACGAGCAGACGCTGCTGGTAGTGCTCTCCGATCACGGCTTCAACACCTTTCGCCGCGCAGTGCACATCAACACCTGGCTGTGCCAGAACGGGCTGCTCGCCTTGCGCAACAGTCAGAAACCGGACGAGGACCTCGGCGACGGCTTCGCGCAAGTAGATTGGTCAAAGACCAGCGCCTACGCTCTGGGACTCGGTGGAATCTATCTGAACCGCAAAGGCCGTGAGCGTGACGGCATTCTGGAAGAAGGCCAGGACGCCGAGCGCGTTCGTGGCGCCATCGAAACCGGGCTCACCGGGCTGGTGGACAAGCAGACCGAGCGGGTGGCCATCCACAGCGTCCGCCGCGCCGAACAGCTCTATCAAGGCCCGTACGCCAGGGAAGCGCCGGACTTGCTCGTGAACTATGCCCCGGGGTTTCGCGTCTCTTGGCAGACCGCGCTGGGCGGAATGCCGCAGCGACTCTTTGACGATAACATCCGCCGCTGGAGTGGCGACCACATCATCGACCCGGAAGCCGTGCCGGGGATCTTGTTCCTGAACCGCACCTCGCCTCACGGCGACGCGGACATCCGCGACCTGGCTACGACACTCCTGAACTATTTCGGCGTTGCGCCGCATCCCGCGATGGAAGGAAAATCTCTACTGCCCTCTTGAGCACGCCGGGCGAAAGCGGGGGAGCTAGCACGATGAAAATCTGCATCCTTGGCCTCGACTGCTGCGCCCCGGAAATCATCTTCCAGGACGAACAGCTGGTGAACATTCGCCGGCTGATGGACCTCGGGCTGTGGGGCCGGCTGGAGAGCGTGATCCCGCCGATCACCGTGCCGGCGTGGATGTGCATGTCCACCAGCCAGGACCCCGGCTCGCTGGGCGTCTACGGCTTCCGCAACCGCACCAACTACACGTACAGCGGCCTGGGCTTCGTCAATTCTGCCTCAATCCGCGAGTTGGCCATGTGGGACCAGGTGGCGCGCGAGGGCAAGCGCTCGATCGTCATGGGCGTGCCTCCCGGCTATCCCCCGCGGCGCATCCACGGCATCAGCATCGGCTGCTTCCTCACTCCCGACACGGTGAAAGACGAGTTCACCCACCCGCCGGAGATCAAACAAGAGCTGAACGAGTTGGTGGGCGAATACCCAGTGGACGTCAAAGGCTTTCGCACCGACGACAAAACCTGGCTGCGCGAGCAGATCTTCGAAATGAGCCGCAAGCACTGGACCGTGGTGAAGTGGCTGCTGCGCGAAAAGGAGTGGGACTATTTCCAGTATGTGGACATTGGCCTGGACCGCGTCCACCACGGCTTCTGGGACTCCTGGGACAAGCAGCACGTGCAGCACGTCCCCGGCAACCCTTACGAAAACGTCATCCCCGAGTACTACCAGTGGCTGGACTCGCAGATCGGCGAAGTCCTCGAGCTGCTCGACAGCAACACCATCGTTCTGCTGGTCTCCGACCACGGTGCGCGCAAGCTCGATGGCGGATTCGTGGTGAATGAATGGCTGGCGAAGGAGGGCTTGCTGGTCCTCGACGAGTTCCCCAGCGAGGTCACCCCGTTCGCCAAGCTCAAGGTCAACTGGGAAAAAACGAAAGTATGGAGCGAAGGCGGATATTACGCGCGCGTATTCTTCAACGTCGAGGGCCGCGAGCCGCGCGGCATCATTCCCCAAGCCTCATACGAAAGCTTCCGCGACGAAATCAAAGCGAAGTTCGAAGCACTCGAAGACGACAAGGGGCGCCCGCTCAACTCCCTGGTCTTCAAGCCGCAGGAGCTCTATCACCATGTCCGCAACGTGGCTCCCGACTTGATCGTCCACTTCGGCGGGCTGGCCTGGCGCTCCATCGGCAGCGTGGGCCACAAAAGGCTGCACGTCCAGGAGAACGACACCGGTCCGGACGCCTGCAATCACGCGCAGTTCGGGATGTTTTTGCTGGCCGCGCCGAACTGCCCCCTGCACGGGGAGTATCAGGGCGCTAAGCTGCTGGACATCGCTCCGACGTTGCTCGACCTGGGCGGCTACGAAATCCCACCGAGCATGCAGGGACGCTCGCTGGTTGCGGGGATGAAGAAAGAGCCGCCGCAGGGCGGGCCGGTTGAAGAGGAAAAGGAAAAGATCATCCGCGACCGCCTGGCTGGCCTGGGATATATCTGACCCCCGGTCGCCCGCCCCGCGCTCAATCCGCCAGCGGCTCAACCCCCCAAATCTCGCGCGCGTATTCGCGAATCGTCCTATCGCTGGAGAACTTGCCCATCCCCGCCACGTTGAGGATCGCTTTGCGCGCCCAGCTTGGGCGATCGGTAAAGTCCTGCGCCGCCCGCGCGTGTGCCGCGGCATATGAATCGAAATCGGCCAGGTGGAAATAGGGATCGCCGCCCAGCAAGGCATCGCAGACCGGTTGGAAGATGCCTGGCTCGGCAGGACAAAAGCGATCGCTACCAATGGCGTCCACCACCCGGCGCAGGACGGGGTTGCTCTCGTACAGCTCGCGCGGGTGGTAGGAGTTGTTGAGGCGCATCTCTTCGATCTGCGGCGCGGTAAGGCCGAAGATGTACATGTTCTCCCGCCCCACCTCTTCTACGATTTCGATGTTGGCGCCGTCCAGCGTGCCCAGGGTCACCGCACCGTTCATGGCCAGCTTCATGTTTCCTGTGCCGGAGGCCTCGGTGCCGGCGGTGGAGATCTGCTGGCTCAAATCCGCCGCGGGGATGATCTTCTCCGCCAGGGTCACGCGGTAATCAGGAAGGAATGCGACGCTCAACTGCCCGGCGGTGCGCTTGTCCTGGTTCACCGTGCGGGCCACGCCGTTGATCAGCTTGATGATGCGCTTGGCCATGGCGTAGCCTGGCGCTGCTTTGCCTGCGAACACGCAGGTGCGCGGTGTGGGCAGAGCGCGGCCGTCTTCGACCAGGCTCAGGTATTGGTAGATGACGTGCATGGCGAAAAGCAACTGGCGCTTGTACTCATGGATGCGCTTCACCTGCACGTCGAAGAGAGAATCCGGACTGACCGTGACTGGAAGAGTGTCGCTGATCAGGGCCGCCAGCCGCTGCTTGTTTTCCCGCTTGACGCGCAGGAATTCCTGCTGGAAGGCGGCATCATCGGCCAGGGGCGCCAGCTTGCGGAGATGGCTGAGGTCCAGAACCCATTCCTCACCGATGGCGTGTGTGATCAGCGCGGCGAGTTTGGGGTTGGAATAGAGCAACCAGCGGCGCTGCGTGACCCCGTTGGTTTTGCTGTTGAACCGCTCCGGCCACATCGCCGCGAATTCCGGCACCAGTTTGGTTTTCACCAGCTCGGAGTGCAGCGCAGAGACGCCATTCACGGAATGGCTGCCGGCAATGGCCAGGTGAGCCATGCGCACCATCTTCGGCTCGTTTTCATCGACCAGCGACATGCGCTGCAGTTTTCCCGCGTCCCCCGGATAACGGCTGGAGACTTCCTTGAGGAAACGCAAGTTGATCTCATAGATGATCTGCAGGTGGCGCGGGAGCACGTGCTCGAGCAGCGTCACCGGCCATTTCTCCAGCGCCTCGGGCAGCAGAGTGTGGTTGGTGTAACCCAGGACACCCTGGGTGATCGTCCAGGCCTTCTCCCACTGCACGGAGTGCTGGTCCACCAGGTAACGCATCAGCTCGGCTACGGCCAGCGCGGGATGCGTGTCGTTGAGCTGGATGGCGGCGTACTGCGGCAACAGCCCGTGGTCGTCATGACGGCGCTCGAAGCGGCGCATGATGTCGCGGATGGCCGAATAGACCAGGAAATACTCCTGCAACAGGCGGAGCTCCCGCCCGGCGACGACGGCGTCGGAGGGATAGAGCACCTTGGTGATGGTTTCCGCTTCGATCTTTTCCTGCACCGCCTTGATGTAATCGCCGGAGTTGAAGATGTTCATGTCGAAGTCATCGGAACCGTGCGCGGCAAACAGCCGCAGCGTGTTGCAGGTCTTCCCGCCGTAGCCGATCACCGCGATGTCCTGGGGAATGCTGGTAATCAGCTTCCAGTTCAGCCACATGGGGTTGTGTTGCCCGGTGATGTCCAGGCCGTCATGCATTTGCCCGTAGACGGGCACAAAACACATACGGTTCCGCCGCTCCACCTGCCAGGGTGTGCCCATCTTCAGCCAGCTATCCGGCCGCTCCCTCTGTTCTCCGCTGGAGAATTCCTGTGTGAACAGACCGTATTCGTAGTGGATCCCGTAACCGTAGGCGGGAATGCCCAGCGTGGCGATGGAATCCAGGAAGCATGCCGCCAGGCGCCCCAACCCGCCATTGCCGAGACCCGCATCCGGCTCGATTTCGATAATCTCCTCGAGGTCCATACCGAATTCAGCCACCGCCTGACGGGAGATTTCGTAGAGGCCCAGGTTTCTCAGGTTGTCGCGCAGCAGCCGGCCCAGGAGGAATTCAATGGAGAGATAGTAGACCCGCTTGGGGTCGCGCAGGTCGGTGCGCTCCGCCGTTTCGATCTTGCGGTCGATCAGGTCCTGGCGCACCGCCAGCGACACGGCGCGGAAAATATCCTCGTCCTTGGCCTCTTCCCGCTTGCGGCCCAGCGAGTAGCGGAGATGGTGGTAGATACGGTCCACGAAGGCGAGAACATCTTTTCTCGATGGATTCTGCAGGTCCGCGAGTGCAAGGCTCAAAGCTGGCTTCTCTCCCGAATGTAAGGGTCTGAATGATACCCACCCGGCGAGAACGCGCGTCTGGTGGCAAGTCCGCCGGAGGTCGCCTCCATTATCCCTCGGCTGGGCCGGGAAGTAACGCGGACGAACCCGCCGGCGTCAGCAAAATGACAGCATCCGCCCCCTGCGCCCGGCACTCCTGCCGGGGGCTGCGGCGGCATCCTTGGCGGGGCGGCTTTCTGGTTGGATGCGCGTTCTCCTCGACATTCCTGGCGCGATGAGGGCCCAAAGAAATGGATGGACAGCGATCAGAAAATAGTTTGGACATAGCCTGGAAGGTCGCCTGAGATTTGGGATCTGAAAGGACTTGTTGTTTCTGGGTACTCCCCCTCCCCCCTTTTTTGTAAGAGTGCATTCTAAAGGACTTATCGAGAAGGAATTCGTAAGAGTGGCGAATACAAGACTTAAAACCTCGCAGTGTGAATGAGTTGCATGATGTTTTGTAAGAGTGGAATCTAAAGGAGTTGCGGGAACGGGTTTCGTAAGAGTGGATTCCAAAGGGGATATGAACAGGGGATAGTGAATGGTGGACAGTGGATGGTGGCAGGGGGAGGATCGAGATCGCGAGAGGCATCGATGCGTCACCTAACTGATGATACCTTACTGGTAATCAAATGTCAAGGGAAAAAGGGAATGAATTAGGGCGCCTTTTCCGTAATCTACGGCATGAACAGGATTGAAGACCCCAGCTTTCCCGACCGTGTCGGGAAAGCTGGGGCACCCGGCTAGCCGATCTGCGGCCTCGGGCCAGTGCGCAGCCTCGGGTTATTCGCGACCATTTCACGAGCCAACGCGAAATCGTCAACGCCTGAATAAACATAGCGCTCCGCGTTCCACACTTGCAGCGAATTTATAGACTCGATGGACGCTTTCTGGAGAGAGCTGCTGAGAGAGGGGCAATACATAGCCAGACATCGCTTGGAACTGATGGGTAGAAACACTTGGATACCTTCGACTGCAAGGCCGAGATTGCCGCAGAGCCCGAAATCCATTTCATTGTGCATCGCCACCGGGTTGTCGGAAACGTACAGCGTTTCGTTTTTGGAAACGCTGTGCAGTATCCAAGCCTTCTCGGCGATTACCGGAATGAACTGCTTCATCAGATCCGGCAGCACGCGCGCAGTATAGAGTTTCTCTTCGTTGTCGTTAAACACCTTTAGCTGGGGCAGGAGGTCCGGGTCCGTTCCCATTGCCGCGACCCGCTGACGCAGTTCTGCGTTCATGTGCCGCATCATTGCGCGTTGCTGGGGTGAGCGCAAGAGAAGCTGAGCCACCAAGCCGCTCAGAACGACTCGCTGGTACACCGTCAGATCGGCAAGGTTGTCATTGCTGAGCAAGTCTCGCAGCACGTCGGCGGCCTTCGATTCGAAGTCAGCCAGAGAAGGCTCAATCGTGGCCGTTACGTCGCCCAACGAGAACTCGTAGAGGCGATTCTCCGCTGCCACATCAGCCACGCTCGCAGGAAAGACTCTGTCAGTCTGCTTGTCGAATACGTACAGGCGCGTGCCGCCCGCCGCGACGAAATTCCTGAGCAGGAACTGCGGAACGTAATGATGCTTCTTCGGATGCCCCATGGTTAGATCGATCCGGCTAACGCCATGCGGGTCACCCGTCACCCGCGTCTCTTCTCCATGGCGGGTGGCCAATCCTTCGTGCTCGGAAGCGCGAGGCTTTCTGGTCCATGTACAATCACGTGGAATCGATCCGGGGCGAGGTGAATTTACTTTGATCTAAGGCACGAGCAGGATTGCAGCCCCCACCTTTCCTGACCGTGTCGGGAAAGATAGCACACCCGGCCATAGTCTTATAAGTCTATCACCATCCCCGCTTGTGAAAGCGTACTTCTGAGAGGCAGTCCTATCATTTGACACGAAACCTCTAAATCGTTGCGTGTCTGTACTCCCCAATCGTTTGGTATGGAATTCAGTGCAGCCAAACTTTTGCGAATGTCCTTGAGTCCTTTGATGGTTCCCAAATGAAGCCCTGTGAGTGCTTTTGTGTGCTCCCATGCAACGAAATCGGCTGCCTGTAGTGCTCCGAATTCCTTCTTGTCTTTGAAAATAGGGAGTGGCAGTCCGTCTCTCTTGAGCACCCTGAATAGGTCTGCGGCATGTTTGGTCCCCGACTCAAAAATTAGCTCGATTGGTTCAGCAATGTTGTTTCTCTGACGCCACCGGTTTATTTTGGCAGCGCAACTCCTGCCACACATCGCAAACGGGTATCCGGCTGCTTCATGCAGCGGGTATAGAGCGTCCATCTCGTTGTACTCTTTCAGAAGTGCGGCACTCGAAAAGCTCTTGTGAGCAGTTTTCTTCACGCACGCCACTAGTCTCTTTAGAAAAATTTTACGCTTGCCCTCTTTCCCTTTCCATTTCTTGAATTGACCCACGCTATGCGCGTACTCTTTCATGTGGAAGTACTCTATGTCGTTCTCGTACAAGATTGCGCGCCATTCTTTCTCGAATCGAATCCATTTTTCTACGGTTGAAACGTACCCTGCGACCGTAAGACAAACACCCTGATCGGGTGAACCGCTGTCGTCGAAGTATGCTGTGAACATTGCCATGGGACACCTATCCTGGGCGTTATCCAAGAAAATGGAAAGTGCCAGATGTTCAAGTGGGAGATACTCACGTTTCCTTGTCCTTGGCATTATAGTCTCCTACTTGTTCACAAGGGATAGTTGGCGGGTGGCCAATTCTTCGAGCTCGGAAGAGTGAGGCTTTCTGATCCATGTATAATCCCGCGGAATCGATCCCCGGCGAGGTGACTTTACTATAATCTAAGGCATGAGGAGAATTGAAGACCCCACCTTCCCCGACCGTGTCGGGAAAGATGGGGCACCCGGCTTATGTTCCCGACCAAAGGCATTGGGGTTGAACTTCCTGTCCAATTCGTGTATGAACTTATTTCTGCCACATACAACTTTGATAAATTCGGAGGTAACCGTTGGATGAGCCAGTTCAATCTTCATATGGGTTCATATTCTTTGACAACGTTGGGAATCATCAATTTCTCGACATTTATGTACCGTCGGAGATCCTCGCGCAATTGCAACTCCTTCCCGGTTCAGAGGTATCAGCTCACGGTCTCGAGTCGTTTGAATCCCAGAAAATCACACTTCGATCGATTAAAGGCCTGAATCCCAACCTTGGAACCTTCCTGTTCAGCACCAGAATGAGGTTTCCGAATAGGCCGGAAATTCTGAAAAAGTTTCTCGGGGCCAGTGCCCAACGGAAAATTAAATTTGGAACGATTCGGACACAGGGACTGAGAGGGTCTAACCGTGCAGACGTGCTGTTCGAAGGCGGCATAGAAGAAATCTCAAAGATGTTCGACAACGCGGAGGCCATTCGTTCCCACCTAGAAGAAGCTGCGGCGCAAGCTGACATCTCCGGAGAAGTAAAGGAAATCCACCAGATTGCGGGGTACGCCGATGCCGTGAAAGGCGGCATTACTACCTCATCCTATGTTCTTGACATTCCGCTTCTCCGCGGCGAATACGGCAAGATTAGGCTCAAAACCCAAGGACGCCCTCCGAATTTACCTGGCGGGCGGAACATCCCGGGAATTGTTCGCGTGCAACTGATGGTCGCTCGCATGACGGTAGAAATAGATCTGTCGCTCCTCGGACATGCGAACTATTTACTGTCATTTAAAACCAATGACTTGCCGGTCGGTGCACCAGTAACATCCACACTTCTTTCCAAATTGGCGCCGAACGCGAATATTGACGCCATCGATGCGCTGGAGTATGCGGAGTACGACCCTGAGACCATGCTGGGTAAGAAAGCGCGAAACGTGGGTGTCATCGAGATGCTCATTACGCCTCAAGATGGATTTGATCCAAAGCGTGCCGAAGACGACCTAAACGCCGAACTTCGATCAATGCATTGGTGCCCTTCTGATGCTAAGGTCGAGATTGTTGAGTTGGATAGTTTATTGCGAACGAAAGTCAGTCAACGCACATCTGCTGATGATTCGGGTAAGAATCCATCCGTGCCGGAGGATTCACAATGTTGGTGCTTCCGAAAAATGCTTCAAAATGGCAGGTATGCCTTCCTGGAGAGACTCGGCAAGGGCGCAAATGGTGTGGTGAACAAGTACCTGGATCTCACGGAAGGACGCTTCGTGGCAGCGAAGCACATACTCGATCCTATGGACTTTCGCCTCGAAGAAATACGTGCTCTTGAACACGCGAAGAACATTGAAAAGAGCCCTCGCCTGGTTCGGATTTTTGATTCCTTTTATGACGGGATCCAGCCGGTTATCGTGATGGAGTGTCTCGATTTTACGTTGGCTGACCACGAGAGTAATCACACTGATGAGAGCAAGAGGGCCACCCGTCCGAAGCACGCGATGCCAAGAACTCTGATCGAGTTCGCCGCTATGGCCGTGCATCTTCTCGAGGGTCTGCGGGACCTACACGGACACCCCGGGGGCCCGCGATTCTTGCATAGAGATGTGAAGCCCTCGAATATTGGTCTGACGCTCTCGCATTCAGGGCCCACATGGCGCCACATTGATTTAGGTTTGAGCCGAGCTTTTGAGTCGTCAACCGATCCCTTGGTGACTTCTAGGGCGGTTGGAACCGGCTGGTATATGAGCCCCCAAGCTAGCGAACACCAGAATAAACCGGGAGACGATATCTACAGCTTGGGGATTGTGTTTTTCCAATTGCTGAATGATTGGCGTCACCCGGGTATAATTCAGCGGAAAAAGTACACGCCACTCCCCGAGGAGGTTGAAGAGTTTGCGGCGTCTATACGTAATCATACACAGCCAACCATCAGGGGATTTCCCGCGTCAGGATGGAATCTCGGGTCTCCTTTTCGCGACGAAAAGTTGCCGCCGGAGGCGAGTGATCGTCTTCGAGAGATCGTCTTCAAGATGATGGCATTTGGGTATGAAGATCGCTATGGGAGCGCGGATCAGGTGCTCCAGGACATCGCAGAATGGAGAAGAACTTGGCTGAGGGACCCCAGTTCAACACATAGTAGCTGAACTCCCGCTCGGTGCAACGACGCACGACGTGAATACCCTCCTGCGATATTTTCCCCCACGAGGTCCAAACGATGGAATCGCTCGACTTCATGATCGGGCGGGTGGCGCGGGCCTTGAAACGGGGCTGACGTTTTGGGTGCCGGCGGGTGGGCAATCCTTCGGGCTCGAAAGAGCGAGGCTTTCTGGTCCATGTATAATTACGTGGAATCGATCCGCGGCGAGATGGCTTTACTGTAATCTAAGGCATTAGCAGGATTGAAGACCGCAACTTTCCCGACCGTGTCGGGAAAGATGGGGCGCCCGGCTCCCACAATTTATGAAGTACAACTACGGCGACAAGCCGCTCACTTTCACGTCGAAAACTTGGAGAAGCGAAACAGCCGCTTGTTGGAGGCACTCGCGAGAAAATTCGATGTATTCGTAGTCCCCCTGGATGCCCCCAATGCTATCAACGCCTTCTTCCTTCAAGAGAATGAGCTTCCTATTCCTTGCAAATGCAAAAGCCTTCTCGTCGATTACCCAAGCGCTTGTGTTCCATGCCTGTCTTCCCGAAAGCTTTTCTCTGCGCGTGAAAATTCCGATAAATAGATACTGAGCCTCGATGAGCTTTTTGACTTTCTCGGAAATGCGGTCGGCTTTCGGCTTAGTACCAGTTTCTACGCGAACTCCGACCGCCTCGAGAACCTCTGTGACAGTGGACACAACTATTTTGTCGGCAGAATCGAAGGAATGACCAACAAACGCCGTTGCTCGAAAGGATTCCCCGGGCTCCGCACTTTTGGTTTCTGTTGCAGGGGTCGAGGCGGCGACAGCCCGTCGATCATTCCTTCCCTGCAGGATGGGAACTATGACTTCAGTCGTATATTTCGCTAGAAGCGCCTTTATCTCGGCATCATAGCGCCTACGCATCGTTGCCTGCTCGGTGAACCTCAATAGCCTTTGGAACCGAACGGCGAAGTCGGCGAGGAAATCCTCAGATACATTGTTGATGACTTCTCGCCGCTGTGAAAGCCCAGCAATCCAAGATTCAGCGAGGGTAGATATGCCCTTTTTTATTTTTTTTGAAGTGACCTGTCGTGAGGCATCTCTGTACTTTTTTCGTAGGCCCAGCTTGGCTGCCTTGAGGTCGTCCCGGTGCCTTTTTAGCGTTAGACTTAATTGTTCGTTGGGCATGGGCGCACTGGATTTAAGATCGCTCCACTAGCTCTTTCGAGTTGTCGTTTTATGAGCACGGCGAGTACTCCGCCTAGCAGACGGACGACTGGTGCCTGAGAATCCAGCCTCGACAGCTTCTATGCCCTTCGATGTAATATACGAGTTATCTTTATCTTCTTGAATCCAACCCTTCTTCACAGCCTCTACGAAATCACGGTGATAATTCTGGGGGGGTCTCTCTTTGGCCATCGCGAAGTAATCTTTTAAGGTGTCGCGCTCAAAATTAGTCTGGTGCTGGTATTTTTCTCGGTAGTACGCAAAGAGCGTAATGAATTGCGCCATACTTCGAGGTTTTTTCTCGCCAACAAGTTCAACCAAAGCGAGAGGACGGCTGGCCGACCTTGCCGAGACTGAAGACGAGGCAGGAATTTCTATTTTCGTTTCAGGAACGACCTTTTTTGAAACATCAAGTAGTGTTCTGACAGAAACCAGTACTTTTTCTCGCTCATCAGGTTTTAGAGGCTTAAGTGCACTATGTACGGCTTCTAGTGCCGCGATAGTTGAGTCTTTCTTTGTACTAGTCATTTACGGTCTCTCCTGCTATGACTCTCGGTTAATCGCTGCGTATCTTACTCTCTCGTTAGGTAGTCCACAATATCGATGCCCTATTAAAGATTGGGCTTCCGTAGTCTTTCGCGTGCCGGGGCAGTCTTTCGCGCTCTCGGCGGGTGGCCGATCCTTCGAGCTCGGAAGAGTGAGGCTTTCTGATCCATGTATAATCCCGCGGAATCGATCCCCGGCGAGGTGGCTTTTCTGTAATCTAAGGCATGAGCAGGATTGAAGACCCCACCTTCCCCGACCGTGTCGGGAAAGATGGGGCACCCGGCTACTGCACGTCATCGGACGTTCGCAGCGCTCGCTTACGCCGAAGACTTCGTATTACAAATGTGAGCACCAAAACTGATAGGACATTCATAGCACAGGGCAAGGCAATGAACCGCACGGAGTCATGTTTGATTGTTAAGAACTCCGGCCAAGGCACCAAGTCCCACGGGAATCCAAGAATGAAGATCGCCATGTCGAAATCACCATGTCCGCCACCGAAGCCACCCTGTCGCAAGAACAGGGCCGAGGACGTGGCGGCGATGGCTGCCACCGACAACAACGCGATTTTCATTCCGTTTTTCAATCTTTCTCCCTTCGTTTTCGACTTCGTCTTCCTGCACCTAAAGCGCCTGGTGCCCCATCCTTTCGAAGAAAGGGTGGGGGATCGTGCCTCTCTTTGCTTAAATCATACGGGTTGCTTGGAGTCAAACCGCTAGAACTGTTCGGGCACAAGCAGTAACTGGCGCGCGGCGTGGGCACGGTCCCGCAATGCGGGACCGTGCCCCTACAGCGGGAACAAATGACAGGTGTCAGCAGACGAAGATTACAATTTGTGGGGATGAAGTGCGGGCGCGAGAGATAATCCTGCGAGTCCCCTGACTTGGGCAGAGGACGAGCCGAGATCCCCACCCTCCCTGACGTTTCGGGGAGGATGGGGCACCCGGCGGCAACTCACGACCTCTGCTTTTCTACTTGATCGATTGCGAGTAAGATTCTCCGATCAGAGGGGCAGCTTCGACAGCCGTCCTAACCGCACTCTACAGGAGGTCGCATGAGAAGGCTCACGTTCGGAATTGCGCTCTTGGCGTTCGTTGTCCTTCGCTCCGTTTCTATGGCGCAGGAGTCGGCGCCTAATACTGTTCCCCCTGCCAAACCAACCATGAAACTGGTCGTGCCCGACGAGGTGAAGTATGGGCCGCTGCCACCCGAGCTGGTTTCGGGAACACCTTCGGTTGAAACATCGGGGACGCTCGAGGTGGCTGTGCTGGCGGGCGATCCCGCGAAGCCAGGTGCTTACACGATCCTCGCGCACTGCAGCGACGGGTACAAGATCGCGCCGCATTGGCATCCCGGCACGGAGAACCTGGTAGTGCTTCAAGGAGGACTCGGAGTCGGCATGGGCTGGAAGTGGGATTCGAAAGCGTTAAAGACTGCACCGACGCACAGCTTCGCCAGCATACCTGGTGGGATGCGCCACTTCGCGCAATGCAACGGCGACACGGTCATGCAAATCTACGGAACTGGAACATTCAAGCTCAACTTTGTGAGCGCTCCGCCAGCCACAGCCAAAAAGGCGCCCGCGAAGAAAGCTGGCGGGAAGTAGGCCGGGTGCCCCTCGCCCGGCCGAGGGTGGGGGGCGTGCCTCTCTTTGCTTAAATCATGCTGGGCGGATTCGAGTCAAACCGCTAGCACTGGTCGGGCAGAAGCGGTAACTGGCGCGGGGCCTGGGCACGGTCCCGCAATGCGGGACCGTGCCCCTACAACGGGAACAAACGACAGTTGTCAGCAGACGAAGATTACAATTTGTGGGGATGAAATGCGGGTGCGAGAGATAATCCTGCGAGTCCCTAACTTGGGCAGAGGACGAGCCGAGATCCCCATCCTCCCCGACGCTTCGGGGGGATGGGGCACCTGGGCTGTCCCTCGTCCCCTTCTGTTTACGCACTCTGATAGGTAGGGTACACTTGTTTGCAAGACGCACGGGAAGGAGTGATGTCGTGCACCCAGGCAATCAAATCATCGCCAGAGACCCCGATATCCTCGGCGGAACCGCTGTGTTCCGCGGGACGCGGGTGCCCATCCAGACCATGTTCGACTACCTGGAAGGCGGCGAAACACTGGAAGAATTCCTCGCTGGATTTCCCACTGTCTCGCGCGAAATGGCTCTGGCTGCATTGGAACAAGCAAAACAAGGATTGCTCTCACGGCCCTGAATGCGCATTCTGGTCGACGAATGCATTGACGAGCGGCTGCGGAATTTTCTGCCCGGTCACGACTGCCAGACGGCGCGTTACGCCGGGCTGGCGGGATTCAAAAATGGCGACCTTCCCACGGCGGCCGAAGCAGCCAGTTTCGATGTTCTGCTGACGGTCGATCAGGGCATAACCTAGGCGCAGAATCTGAAGCCCAGAAGGATTGCCGTCGTCGTTTTCCGCGCCAAATCCAATCGCCTCAAAGACCTGCTGGCACACATCGCGACTACCCTGATCCAGCTGGATTCGATCAAGCCTGGGCAGATCGTGAATGTTGGCTAGCTGTGGTAGTCCCCTTCTTTCCTGTCCCGTGAAACCTGTCACCTCGAACCTGTCCCCTAGCCTTCCCATCATTCGCTTCCTGCCGGGTGCGGGCACTCCATCCTTTCGAGGAAAGGGGCGTGCGTCTCTTTGCTTAAATCCTGCTGGGTCGATCCGAGTCAAACCGCGAGCATTGTTCGGGCAGAAGCGGTAACTGGCGCGGGGCCGGGGCATGGCGTCCGCCGTGCCCCTACAGCTGGAACAAATAACGGGCGTCTGCGGCAGGGTGCTCCTCTCCCGGGCGAGGGCGGAGTCCGCGGCAATGTGCGTCGTACCGACCTTCAGATAGAGGAGAACGGCGAGAGCGCAGGCTGCGAAGATGAAGAGAGATCCTTCGTCCGCCGCGGCGGACTCCCGCCAGAAGGCAAGGCGGCGGGCAAGCAGGATGACAACGGTGGGGCGGGGCACGCTGCTCCGACTGGGTGCCTGGTGTGCTGTTTAATTAAGACGCGGGATTCTAGTACGCTGGGTTGTCGGAGTCGGTGGAATAGTTAGCCGGGTCCTGGTTCGGATACTGTCCAGGATAGACGGCGTTGTAACCAAACGGCGCAGGGGCGTAAGAGCCATAACACGGCCCGCCCCACGACGGGTAGGGGTAGCAGTCCCAGTAAGGATCCACGCCCCAATAGGGATACCCGCCCCAACCGAACCCGAAACCCCAGTTATTCCCCCAGCCGCCGCCCCAGCCAAATCCGAAACGCCCGAAGTTATTGAAACCTCTGGAGCGGAATCTATTCCTTCCGAAACCTGACCCGCGCTGGAACGTGCCGGTCGCGCCGAATCGCGAACCGCCAACAAACGAACTGTTTACCCCGAAGCGAGAACCAGCCGAGAGCGAACGGCCTGAAAAACCTCCGAAAGTTCCCGCACGCGTTGAAGTGGCCGAGAAGCTGCGGCTCAGGGCTGACCCGTTCCGAAGCAATGCGCCACTGTTCAAAGACCGATTGGAGCCGCCGGCGAAGCTCGAACCGCGAGCATTTGCTGCCAGTCCCTGCCCCGATGCCCCGTTGCGGGCGTTCCCGGCAGATCCAAATGACCGCCAACCGTTCCCGGCGTTCATCGAACCGCGGGCAGAGAATGCCCCGTTCGTGCTGCCGGAATTCCGGAACCCAGCGGATCCCGAAGGATTGGCTCGCGCGCCCGTATTCATGCCTGCGCGGGCACCCTGACTGCCAAACGAATGCCAATTGCCGTCAGCATTTCCCGAGCGGCGTGCTCCGTTTGATGCTACCGCGCCGGGTCTGCCTCCGCCCATTCTGCTGTTAACGGAGCCGCGCCCCGCGCCATTCGGCCCGAACCCACGGTTTGCTGGAGAGGAGAAATTTCGCGAACCCCCGGAGAAACCGCCTGCTCTGTTCGAGCCGCCGCGGGAGAATCCCGCCGACGGACCACCGCGAGAGCTGCTGCTGCCACCTCGGAAGCCGCCAGCAGAGCTGCCGCCTCGAAAACCGCCACCTCCGCCGTGGAAGCCGCCGCCCCCAGAACTGCCGCCTCGAGAACTTCCCCCGCCTCCGCCGCCGCCGTGAGAGCCTCCACCACCACCGTGACCGCCCCCGCCACGCTGGGCGAAGGCAATCTCCGGCGTACACACGATTGCCAGGGACGCGACCATCGTGAACACGATCTTCCAAGAGGTGGATTTGGTCATTTTCGTTCCCCCACTCGACGACTGCGCTCGCCGCCGGTCTTTGACCTTCTCGCTATCTCTGGCCAGATATTTCTGAATCACCCAGCTCCCGCCAAATCGGGAGTCAGCTATCTACTATCCCAGCCAATGATAGTGCAGGGCTATTGCCAAACTTTCTCTGCCGGGGCCCTGTTTGGAAACCATTTAGATACTGTGAGTTAAAGAGCTCTCCAGGACGACCTCAATCCAGGGAGTTCTCAAATACTGGTGGTTTTCGCGCGGTGTTGGTGGTTTTCAGCCACCTCGGCGAGTGTCCTGGACGCTAAGTGAGGAGTTGAATTCGGAAGTGGCGAGTGGCGAGCGACGACAAGCGATTTACGCCGCCACGGAGAGGTAATGCCATACGCCGTCAATGGATCGCAATTGATGAATCCTGCCGTCGTCGGAATGGAGGAAGTAGCTTCCTTCGGGAATTCGCTGGACGTGTTCAGGACGCAAGACACACTTCACCCACTGAGTTGGCCGCATGCCCTTGCCATGCTGCCGCTTCTCCAGCACCACGTTGATGCCGTGGCGGACTTTATATTCGATACCCGTAGGCTGGGTGGGCACCAGACGCCCGGTTTCGCTCAGAGTCTTAATTGGCATGCCTCCATAGATGCACGGGGACCGGAAAGCGTTGCATTGGTTAGGGCTTAGGTGTCGTGGGAGCTATGTGCTGGGATGAAGGACGGCTTCGAATTCCCTGAGCTGGGGGATGCGCCTCCGCTCCGCGCCTGCCGGCGGCCGCTGTGGCATCCTCGGAGGGGCGGGTATCTGGTAGGATTCGCCCTCCTCCCTGCGCACCTGGCAAGGAGGCAGGAAGAAATGCATCGTCCGGATAAACCGATCGACCGCGAGCGTCTGGCACAGTTGATGCAGCGCGAGGAGGAGCACTTTGCCCGCGAGCGGCCGAAGTCCGCTGCGCTCTTCGAGCGCGCCCGCGCTTCCCTGCTGGGCGGCGTGCCCATGAACTGGATGGCCAAATGGGCGGGAGGATTTCCTGTCTTCGTCCGCGAGGCGCATGGCGCGCACTTCACCGACGTGGATGGACATCGCTACGTGGACCTCTGCCTGGGAGATACCGGAGCCATGACTGGCCACTCACCCGAGGCGGCCACGCGCGCCATCGCCGAGCAGGCCGGCCGCGGAATTACGCTGATGCTTCCCACCGAGGACGCGGTGTGGGTTGGGGAGGAGCTGGCGCGGCGGTTCGGTCTGCCGTTCTGGCAGTTCGCGCTGACGGCCACCGACGCCAACCGTTTTTCTATCCGTCTGGCGCGTGAAATCACCGGGCGCAGCAGGATCCTGGTTTTCAATTTCTGCTACCACGGCACGGTGGACGAAACATTCATCACCCTGCACGACGGCGTGGCCGGGCCGCGCCGCGGCAATATCGGCCCGCCGGTCAATCCCGCGGTGACCACCAAGGTGATCGAGTTCAACGACACGGACGCTCTGGCCGCGGCGCTCGCGCCGCGCGATGTGGCCTGCGTGCTGGCCGAGCCGGCCATGACCAACGTCGGCATCATCCATCCCCAGCCCGGATACCACGCCGCGCTGCGCGAGCTGACGCGCCGCACCGGGACCCTGCTGATTCTGGACGAGACGCACACCATCTGCGCAGGGCCGGGCGGTTTTACGCGCGCCCACCACCTCGAACCCGATGTATTCGTCCTGGGCAAGCCGGTGGCCAGCGGGCTGCCCGCAGCCACCTACGGCTTCACCGCGGAAGTCGCGCGGCGCATCGAGAAGCACATGACCCTGGAGGACTGCGACACCGGCGGCATCGGCGGGACCCTGGCGGGAAATGCTCTGGCGCTGGCCACCATGCGAGCGACGCTGGAGAACGTGCTGACCGCTGCGGCATTCGAGCGCATGATCCCGCTCGCCGAGCGTTTTGCCGCGGGCGTGGCGGCGGCCATCGAGGAGGCTGGCCTGGCGTGGCACGTGACACGCCTGGGCTGCCGCGCCGAATACCTGTTCACCGCAAATCGCCCGCGCAACGGCTCCGAGGCTGCTGCCGCGGCGGATTTCCCCCTGGAGCGGTTCATGCATCTCTACGCGCTGAACCGCGGGATCCTGCTGACACCGTTTCACAACATGGCGCTGATGTCCCCGGCGACCAGCGAAGAGGACATTGACGCGCACACGAAAGTATTCCGTGAGGCAGTGCGGGAATTGACCGGCGGGTGAGACGGCCTAGTGCGATGCTCGCGACCTGCGGATGAACACGTAGGCCACGGAAATCAGCGCGAGAAAAACAGAGTACGCAGGCAAACTGTACTGCAGTCCGTCTACAAACAGCGTGGTCCCGGCAATTGCCACCAGGGCCACAATCCCCAGTAGCGACGGCAACGGGTGCAGCGGAAGACGCAAGGGCAGGCGCGCGATCCGTTCGCTTGGCTGGGCACGGCGGAAGGCCAGGTGGGTCACCAGGATCACCGTCCACACAAAAAACATCCCTGCCACCGCGGTCCCATAGAGCAACAGGAAGGCGCTCTTCGGCGCGTACACCGCCAGCAGAATGGCTATTGCCATCCCCGCCGTCGAAACGAACAGAGCATGCCGCGGCACACCGTTCGCGCTCAGCCCGCCCAGCCAAGCCGGGGCGTAGCGCCCGCGGGAGAGCGAGAACAGCATCCGCGTGGCGAGGTAGAGGTCGGCGTTCGAGCTGGAGAGCGCTGCGGTGATCACCACCATATTCATAATCGAGGCGGCGAAGGGGATGCCGGCCGTGGCAAAGGCGCGGACAAACGGGCTGCCGGCGATCCCGCTGCCGGTGCTCTGGTTCCACGGCGTCATGGCCAGCATCACGGTGATGGCCAAAACGTAGAACAGAATCAGCCGGAAGACGATGGTGCGCATGGCGCGGGGGATCGAGGTCTCCGGATTCTGAGCTTCACCGGCGGTTACGGCAATAACTTCCACGCCCATGTAGCTGGTGATGGCCAGCGTCAGCGCCAGCCACACTCCGCGCCAGCCGTGCGGCAGAAAGCCGCCGTGCGCGGTCAGGTTGCGCAGCCCCACCGCGGGAGCGGGGCCCAGGCCGGTGATCAGGGCAGCGCCCACGCCGATGAACGCCAGGATGGCGACGACTTTGATCAGCGCAAACCAGTATTCGAATTCCCCGAAGCGCCCCACTTGCAGCGCATTGATACTCACCAGGCCCAGCGACACTCCAGCCACCCACAGCCATTGGGGCACGGTCGGGAACCAGAACGCGAAATAGATGGCCACGGCGGTCACTTCTGCGCCGATGGCGATGATCTGCCCCGCGCCATAGGTGGCGCGGATGGCGAAGCCCGCCCAGGGGTTCAGGTAGCGCTCGGCATAGATCCCGAACGAGCCTGCCACCGGGTGCACCACGGCCATCTCCGCCAGCGCGAAGGCGATGATGGTAGCCACCACGGCGCCGATCAGGTAGGAGAGGATTACGCCTGGGCCGGCGAGCTGAATGGTCAGGCTGCTTCCCAGGAACAGCCCCACACCGATGGCCCCGCCGATGGCCATCATGGTGAGCTGCCGCTGGTTCAATTGGCGTTGCAGGCCTTCGGTCGGTTCCGCTCCGTCGGCGGGCGCCATGCTTTTCTCGGTCATCAAGTCCTTGGATTGCGCAGGGTGGTTACGGCTGACTCGGGAAAGCCCGCGAGTGTATCATGTTCGCCCTATGCCTCCATTTCCGATCGATTGGGTCCGCGAACAGTTCCCGGCCCTCAACCAGGGTGACGGTTTCATCTTTTTCGATAACGCCGCGGGCGCGCAGGTGCCGCGCGAGGTGCTCTATACCGTTTACGACCACCTCCTGGCCCGCAACGTCCAGCGCGGCGGGCGATACCGCCACAGCCGCGAAGTGGACGCGGCCATCGCCGGCGCGCGCGAGGCCGTAGCTGCCCTGCTCAACGCGCGCGACCCGAACGAGGTGGCTTTCGGAATGAACGCCACGTCGTTCATCCGCACCGTCAGCCTGGCTATCGGCCGCACACTCGGCGAGCGGAACGAAATCGTGGTCACTGACCTCGACCACGAAGCCAACGTGGCCACCTGGCTGGAGCTCGAGCGCGATGGCGCCGCCCTCCGCTGGTGGCCGGTGCGCGAGGACGGCCGGCTGCACCCCGAAGACCTTGATGCGCTGCTGACACCGAAGACCCGGCTGGTAGCCTGCACCGTGGCGTCAAACGCCATCGGCTCGACCGTGGATGTCGCCGCGGTCGCCAAGCGCGCGCACGCTGCCGGCGCCGAGGTGTTCCTCGATTGCGTGCACTTCGGGCCGCACGGGCCGATTGACGTGCAGGCCTTCGGCTGTGACTACCTGGTGTGCAGCGGCTACAAGATTTTCGCGCCGCACATGGGGTTCCTGTGGGGCAGGCGCGAAGCGCTCGAGGCGCTGCCGACTTTCCGCGAAGACTTCATCCCCAACGTGCCTCCGGCAAAGATGGAAGTGGGCACTTATGTCTACGAAAACGTTGCCGGGATGAAGGCGGCGGTGGACTACCTGGAAGGCCTGGGCAAGAAAGTTTCCGGCATTAAAACTGCTTCGCGGCGCGAAAACCTGGTCCGCGCGCTCCAGGCCATCCGCGACTACGAGGCTCTTCTCTCGAAAGAAATGCTGCGCGCCGCCGCGGCCATTCCGGGGATGACGGTCTATGGAGTGCGCAACCCGGAGCAGGTGCGCTACCGCACGCCAACGCTGTGCTTCAACGTCGGAAAAGTGGCCCCAGCCACGGTCTCCGAGCACTGCGCCGCTGCGGACATCGGCATTCGCGACGGCCACATGTATTCCCCGCGGCTGATGAAGAGGCTCGGCCTTGCTGATGTGACTGGCGCTGTGCGCGCCTCGCTGGTGCACTACAACACGGTGGAGGAGATCCGCCGGTTCGCAGAGACCCTGGGAGAGCTGGCCGCGACCTGAACTGCTGCGGCCGGCGCGGTCCGAGGGCCTAGCGCCGAGCGCGCCGCGGCAAGTATGGTGCCCGGGGTGGGAGTCGAACCCACACGTCCCGTTAAGGACAGGGGATTTTAAGTCCCCAGCGTCTGCCATTCCGCCACCCAGGCTTCTGGGTTGCAAGGCTATCGCGTCAAATGGTCTACTGCAACACCGCGACTTCCGCCAAGTGCGCGTGAGAAGCGCCGGTGTCGGGAGTGGTGTCGGTTGGACTCTGGGAATAGGCCCATAACTGCGTTTGGTCGTGTTTGAAATGTCTTGAGTCTATCTGCGAGCCTAGCCCGGATTTCTCAAGAGACGCGGCGGGCACGGCGCCTCCCTTCCGGCGGGAAGAGGCCAAACTCGCGATCCCTTCTGTCGGCGGAAACAACAGAGTGTAGGGGCACGGCATGCCGTGCCCCTACCAGCAAGACCGCGCGGCGGTGCTGGGGACACTGACCAGCAGCCTGTTCTTGTGAGAAATCCAGACTAGACCCGCCGGGCGGCTGATTGCCAGCGCCACCACTCCTGCCCGGATTCCGGCAGCGTGTAGATGGGATCGTAGTGTTCGTAGCGCCGGGTGAGCGCTTGCGGATCGTTCGTCTCGATCCCCGTGCGGTAGTTTTTCGTCCAGTAGCTAATGCCCTTTTCGCGGTCGTAATCCGTCAGTTGATGCACCCAGCGCTTGCCCACAAACGGCACGTCGCAAATCACCCGCGGCGTGGCAAACCCGGGCAGGTAGCCCATGAGATCGTGCTGGAGTTGCTGGGCCTCGTGCAGCGCCAGCCGCCAGTGTTCCGCATTCGGGATCATGTCGCACTGGTAGAAGTAGTACGGCATGATTCTGCCGTAATCCAGAAGCATGAAGCACAACTCGAGCAGGTCGTGCGACGTCGAGTTCACGCCGCGCATCAGCACGCCCTGATTCCGCACGTCGCGAAAGCCCATCTCCAGCAGCTTGCAGGCGGCTTTTCCGACCAGGGGTGTGACCTGCTGCGCATGGTTGGCGTGGGTGTGAAACGCGAGGTCGATACCCCGCTCGCGCGCCTTGCGCGCCAGCCGCTCCAGGCCATGCAGCACATCGTCCTGGAGGAAATGCTGCGGGATGCCGATTAGCCCCTTCGAAGCCAGCCGGATATCGCGAATGGTGGGGATGTCCATGAGCGCGGAAACGAATGCCTCCAGTTGAACGATCGGCATGTTCGCCAGGTCACCGCCGGACACCACGACGTCGCGCACCGAATTTGTTGACCGCAGGTATTCCAGGATCTGTTCGTAGCGCTCCTTCTGCGGAATCTGGAACTTCAGCTTGGTCACCTGCGGCACGTCGTTGCCCACCAGATCCATGCGGGTGCAATGCCCGCAGTATTGAGGGCACGTGGCCAGCACCTCCGCCAGCACTTTGGTGGGATAGCGGTGGGTGAGGCCTTCCACGGCCCACATTTCCGCCTCGTGCAGGCTGTCGCGGGTGGCCCGCGGATGCGAGGGCCACTCGGGGTGCCGGTCGTCATACGCCGGTAGCATGTACCGACGCACCGGATCGTTCCACAGGTCACGATCGTTCATGGTGTTGAGCATGTGCGGCGGTATGAGCATGGACATGGTGGCGCGCTCTTTCATGTCCCGCTCAATGCTCGCGGCCAGGGTTTCCGGAAGCAGCCCGCCCAGTGCAGATTTCAGCTCGCCAAGGTTCTTCACCGAGTGCCGCCGCTGCCACAGCGCGGCCTCCCATTCGGCCGCTGAAACGTTCTTGTAGCCCGGCAGGCGCCGCCAGTCCGGTTCCACGAATTCGCGTTCGAGCGGATACTGGAACGGCTGGTCACTCGCTCGGACCCTTCCGGTCGGTTTCCAGACGGGACGCGTTGTTTTGGTTTGGCTCATGGGACCGACCTCACCCGCAAGACGGCATCTCCGATGCGACGCGCTGGCCGGCGCGCCACACGACCGACACAAATGTATTCTAAGTGGTTGAAATCCACCACCCCTGTTGGTGGATTTCGGCCAGGAATTGCGGTTTGCAGGAGGCGACAGCCGAACCCAAGCCTTTTTTGTTCAACGGCTTAGATTCGAGGCGCGGTTTGGCAAAGCAGGTGCACTAATGTCATGCTTGTCCCTGAGAAGGAGCCTGGAATGATCAGCTTTTCGACCAAGCCTGTGCGCACCGCCTGCTACCTTGCACTGATTATGCTGGCCACCTCTTGTCCTGCGTTTGCGCAGGATCAGTCGTCCGGCCAGCCACCGCAGCAGCCTCCGCAAGAGAAGGCTCCAGCACGCAAGGGTGAATGGCGGCAATTCAGCGGCCCGACGCCGAACCGGATTCCGCCCTCGTCAAATTCGAACAACCAGTCGAGCCAGAACGATCCCCAAAACCAGGGGCCGGATCCCAATCAACAGAACGATCCGCCGAACTCCCAGCCGAACTCCCAGCCGAACTACATTGTCCCATCACAACTGACCGTCAAGCCCGGCACCTTTGTCACCGTGTGGGTCAATCAAACGCTGTCATCGGACCGCAACCAGGCAGGCGATGCCTTCACCGCCACGCTGGCCAAGCCCCTGGTGGTGGACGGCGTGGTTGTGGCGCAGCGCGGGCAGACCGTCGGCGGGCGCGTGGCGGAAGCGCGGAAAGCGGGACGGGTGGAGGGTGTTTCGCGGCTGTCGCTCCAGTTGACGGACCTGACCCTGGTGGATGGCCAGGTGGTGCCGCTCGACGCGCAGTTGATCAACCGGCGCGGTCCAACTTCTGAGGGCCGGGACGCAGGCGCAATTGTGGGGACGACGATACTGGGTGCGGCGATAGGCGGGGCGGCGCGGGGAGGCCAGGGCGCGGCAATTGGTGCCGGCGCCGGCGTCGTGGCGGCAACGATTGGCGTGCTGGTGACGCGCGGCCGCCCGACGGTGATCTATCCGGAGTCCGTATTGACCTTCCGGATTCTGGCGCCGATCACCATTTCTACCGCGCGCGCGCCACAGGCTTTTCGCTATGTGGACCCGAGCGATTACGACCAGCCGGCTCCCGTGCAGAACTCGCCACCGCCTCGGACTCCGCCGCCTCCTTACTCCTACTATTACGGCTACTACGGACCGTCTTACTACCCCTACTACTACGCGCCGGGGTTTTCATTCTTCTACGGGCCGCGCTTCTTCGTAGGCCACCGATCCTTTCACCGGTTTCGGCGCTAGGATCATTGCCGCTGCGTTCTTCGGATTTTTTGTGAAGTGCGGGACTTGCTCCGCTTAGTCTTCTCTCGTCCCTCCTGCTCAAGAACTGGAGCGCACCTTGGCGAAGCAGGTCATAATGTAGGCGCTTGATGAAAACGACTGTGGTTCAAGAGGAGTTATTCGATTTCGATAAGCATCCCGCATTCCCATACTCTCTTGCTTGCAATTCTCGCCAGCACATGCAGCGTGAGCGCGCAGAGTGCGAATAATTCCGGCTTGCCCGCAAAGATTGACCTGACAGAGTGGCGGATCCAATCCTCCTCCCAGGTCAAGGTGACGGGAGAATCCATCTCCGCGACCAGCTTTGAGCCCCAGGGTTGGTTCCCGGCGACTTTGCCTTCGACGGTTTTAGCGGCGCTGGTAAGCGCCAAGGTCTATCCCGATCCCTATTTCGGCATGAACCTGCGCTCCATCCCCGGAACCACGTATCCGATTGGAGAAAATTTTTCCAATCTTCCCATGCCGCCCGACAGCCCGTTCGCCGCGCCGTGGTGGTACCGCACCGAGTTTCGTCTGCCGGCAGGTTACCGGGGCAAGACCATCTGGCTGCATTTTGACGGTATCAACTACCGGGCGAATATCTGGCTCAACGGGAAGAAGATCGCCGACGCCAAAGATGTCGCCGGCACATTCCGCGTTTTTGAGTTCAACGTGAGCAGCTTGGTGCGCTCGGACCAGTCCAACGCCCTGGCGGTGGAGGTTTTCGCACCCGGCAAGAACGATCTGGCCATCACCTGGGTGGACTGGAATCCCGCGCCGCCGGACAAGAACATGGGATTGTGGAAGCCGGTCTACTTGTCGGCGAGCGATGATGTTGTCCTTCGCCACCCGTTCGTGAGTTTCAAGCTGGCTCCGGATCTGAAGGCCGCCGCGCTGACCATCAGCGCCGGCCTGCACAACACCTCGAATCATCCGTTGCAGGGCATGCTTCGCGCCGAAGTGGAGAACATCCTGGTCAGCCAACCGGTGGAGTTGGGTCCTCGGCAGTCCAGGACCATCCGCTTTACACCGGAACAATTCCCACAGTTGAGATTGAAGAATCCGCGGTTGTGGTGGCCCTGCGCGATGGGTGAGCCCCACCTGTACACGGCGGAGCTGGCGTTCACCGTGGATGGGCAAATCTCCGACCGAATCCAAGTAAAGGTCGGAGTGCGTGAAGTTACCTCGGAGCTCACCGCCAAGGGCCATCTTCTCTTCCGCATCAATGGCCGGAAGATCCTGATTCGCGGCGGAGGCTGGGCCTCCGACATGATGCTGCGCTGGTCTCCGGATCGCATCGAGTCCGAACTGCGTTACACACGCGACATGGGTTTGAACACCATCCGCCTGGAAGGCAAGCTCGAGCAGGACGAGTTTTTCAATATGACCGACCACATGGGGATCCTGGTGATGCCCGGGTGGAGTTGCTGCGACGCGTGGGAGCGCTGGGACGACTGGACTCCTGAGCAGCACAAGATCGCGGGCGCCTCGCTCGAGGACCAGGCGCGGCGCCTCCGCAACCACGCGAGCGTCTTCGCCTTTCTCTATGGCAGCGACATTCCTCCTCCTCCCGGAGTGGAGAAGAGGTATCGGGCGATCCTGAAGGAGGCTCACTGGCCGAACCCCGCTGTTTCCTCGGCGTCAGAGACTCCCTCGTCATTCTCGGGACCATCCGGCATGAAAATGACAGGTCCCTACAACTACATTCCGCCAAACTACTGGCTGGCGAATAAGCAGGGCCGCGGAGCTGAGGGCTTCAACGCCGAGACCGGGCCCGGGCCGTCGATCCCGCCGCTGGAGAGTCTCCGGCGCT
This sequence comes from Terriglobia bacterium, assembly GCA_041485165.1. Taxonomy (GTDB): domain Bacteria; phylum Acidobacteriota; class Terriglobia; order Acidiferrales; family UBA7541; genus JAAFGT01. The sequence goes on from JBGPJC010000010.1 coordinate 39,729, forward strand.
TTCTGCCTGCCGATCACCTGTGGCCCATTGATGAGCAGTGGAACTACCATTCCGGTGGCTCGCGCTTCAAGACTTTGGATGTCTTCAACAACGGACTGAACGAACGCTACGGCAAGCCCGAGAGTCTGGCCGACTATCAACGCAAATCGCAAGCCATGGCTTACGAGGGAGAGCGCGCCATGTTTGAAGCCTATGCGCGCAACAAGTACAAAGCCACAGGCGTCATTCAATGGATGTTGAACAATGCATGGCCATCTTTGATCTGGCACTTGTACGACTACTACCTGGTGCCCGCCGGCGGGTACTTCGGCACAAAGAAAGCATGTGAGAGCGTGCATGTGCAGTACTCGTACGACGACAATTCGGTCTTCGTGATCAACGGAGAATACCGTTCGCTGCCGGGATTGAAAGTCACTGCCCGAGTGTACAATTTGGATGCCACGGAGAAAGGCTCGCGCGAGATAACTCTGGATGTTCTTCCGGACAGCAGCACGAAGGCATTCGAATTGCCCAAAGTCGCGGGGCTGACCAGGACCTACTTCCTGCGGCTGCAACTGCATGATGCTTCCGGCAACTTGTTGAGCGACAATTTTTACTGGCTCTCCACCCAGCCGGATCTTTTGGACTGGGCGAAAAGCGAGGACGCTACCTACACACCCCAATCGGCCTACGCAGATCTCCGCGACCTGAGCAAGTTGCCCGATGTACGACTGACGATGGAAAAGATAATAGAGAACCAGCTTGAGGATGCCAAGTTGCGCGTAACTCTGCAAAACTCCAGCCATCACCTGGCGTTCATGGTCCGCGTGCGGCTCACCAAAGGCGCGGGTGGAGATGAAGTCGTCCCGGTCTTCTGGGACGATAATTACATCTCTCTGCTTCCTGGGGAGAAACGGGTGATCACTGCCAGCTACCGGACACGGGACCTTGACGGCGCCAATCCCGAAATTTCCGTGGACGGGTGGAACGCGAGGCAATAAGCGGGACAAAGCCGTTCGGCCGCGGATGCGAGCGCGGCGTGTGAATCGGCTCAGTCCTTCATCACTTCTGTAAGCTAAGCGCTGCGTTCTCCTCTGATCGTCAAGACCGGGCATGGCGCCTGGCAAACCACTTTGTAAGCAATGCCGGCGGGCCAATGGCCGGTGAGCATGTCGCCGCTGCGCACGCCCAGAACGACGAGGTCAGCGTTCCGCGCCTTTATCTGGTCCAGGATGGTCTCCGCAGGATCGCCAAAGCCGACCACAAACTCCAGTTCGCACCAGAGCTCCGCTTCGGGCGGGATGATTTTCTTCAGCCGGCCTTCAAATACCTCTCGGGTTTGAAAGATGCTTTCCGTTGAGGGATCAATCGCTTCGCGAACCACGTGCACCAGCGTGAGGCGCGCCTGGAATTCCTGCGCCAGAGCAAACGCATACCCGGCGGCGTGCAACGAATGCGGGCTGAAATCCGTGGCAAAAAGGATTCGGCGAAAATCCACCTCGCGGGGCGCCGTGCCTGAGGCATGGGGTCCCACGGTCATCACCGGGCACTTGGCGAGTCTGAAAATTTCCTCGGCCGCCGAACCCAGAAACAGCTTTCCCACGCCGGTGCGGCCATGGGTGCCCACCACGACGAGATCGATGTCCTTCTCTTCGATCATGCGCGAGAGCACCGGCCAGACAGCGCCCTCGGCGAGAAGCACCTGATGCGGAACATCCCTCAGGACTCCCGAAATCAAAACACCGGCCATTTTCTCTTCGGCATCCTGGCGAACCCATTGCGAGACCTTGCGCGAATCCTGAGGCGGAGCCAGCCCGGCGGCGTCGGGAGTAATCACGTGGGCGACGAACAGACGTGATTCATAGCGACGCGCGACCGCTACCGCATACTCGAGGGCCACCTGTGAGTTCGGTGAAAAGTCCGTGGCGAAAAGAATGTCCCGAAGCTGAACTTGGGTCTTCGTGTCTAAGCTTTTCATTTCTACCCTCCTACCGCATCAGGCATTCAGTCGCCAACCGTTCCTGCTCATTAGCTTGCACCGCATATTCCACACCGATGCCTTTGAAAGACACGGCAAACATGGAGCTTATTGGAAGCCGAATGGCGGGTGGCCAGTTTGCTGCGCTAGTTTGCGCACCTCGGTGCGCCAGGACCCGCATGAATAGTAAGGAAGGGGTTCTTCAAATTGAGCTGGAGTCCGGCAGAAAGAAAAAGGCAGCGGCTGACTTCGGGTAAGAGCCTGTGCGCAGGCCCGGGCGTCTCGTACCGCGACGCCTTGTTGATGTCCCGAGTCGAACCGCTGCCTGACTCGAATCGAGGCTCGGGTAGCGTTGCCTCTCTGCTTTTGGCGTTCGGCACCCGGCCTTTTCTGCCTTCATGGCGAGCTTTGTTCTCGCCATGATCGGCAGCCTGGGCCTCGGCGCACTCCGCCCGACCTCGATCTTTTTTTCCGCTACCACCAAGAGGGGAGCACGACGCGTGCCAATCGGGAAGCTGGCGGGGTGCTCACAACTCCCGCAATTGCTTATGCTTGGCGCCAGCTTCCAAGACAATCTTGCCCGGGGGCAGGAGTCTAGCGGGATTTCGCGCGCCCCGGGTGGGTCTTTTCGCGTAAGCTTTCGCCCATCCGGTCAAAGGTACCAGCTCGCAGGTGCGACTTGATGGGGAAGCAACCACGCTCACGGATTTGTGAATTCTCGCCGCGAGCCGGCGAAAAACCAGCCGGGGCCCCCTGGAGTACCGTGAGCCGGAGCCCTTTTTGGCTATGAATCGGCCGAAGCGGCGGCCTCTTCTTCGCCGGCGTGGATAAGACCGAATTTCTTCATTTTGTAGCGTAGGGCGTCGCGGCTGATGTCCAGGAGCCGTGCCGCCCGGGTCTGATTGCCATTTGCCTGCCGCAGCGCAAGTTCCACCAGCGCATGTTCGATCCCCTCGAGGGAGGTGCCCGCCTCGGGAATTGACAGCGCCGGTAGGCGCCGCCCGTTGGGAAGGCTTGCTGTGGCTGAGGGAGAAGAAACTTGTTCAAAGGCCGTCAGGCTGCCCAGCGGCGCGCCAACGGAAATGGGCAGATAGTCAGCTCGTAAGATCGGCTCGCTTTCCAGAATCATGGCGCGTTCCAGAGCGTTCTTAAGTTCGCGCACGTTTCCAGGCCAGTCGTGCGCGAGAAGCGCCCGCCGGGCATGGTCGCTGATCCCTCGCACCGACTTGCGGAACTTGCGGTTGTAGTGCGCGATGAAGAAGTCCACCAGCGGCAGGATATCTTCACTGCGGTCGCGAAGGGGCGGGATGAAAATCGAGATAATTGCCAGGCGATAGTATAGATCCTGGCGGAAGTGCCCTTCGCGCACCGCTCTTTCCAGATCCCGATTGGAGGCCGCGATTACGCGGACATCCACCTGGATATCCTTGACGCCGCCGACTCGGCGGATGATTTGGTCTTCCAGGACGCGCAGGAGTTTGGCCTGCAGGATGGGTGAGAGCTCGCCAATCTCGTCGAGAAACAGGGTTCCGCCGTCGGCGACTTCAAACAGTCCCCGCTTCATTGCCTTGGCGTCGGTGAACGCTCCCCTTTCATGGCCAAAGAGTTCCGCCTCCATCAAGTTTTCCGGAATTGCGGAGCAATTGATGGCCACGAAAGGATTGTTCTCACGCGAGCTCTGGTAGTGGAGCGTTTTGGCGACCAGGTCCTTCCCGGTTCCGCTCTCTCCCTGGATCAGAATGGTGGTGGCTTCGCTGGCCGCGACCTTGTCCACAAATGACATGAGTTGCGTCATTTTGCGCGACTTGGCAATCACCTCGTGATAACCGACGCGGCGGCGAACCTCGCTGCGAAGAGATTTGACCTCGGTGCGCAGGTGCGTGGCTTCCAGCGCGTTCTCGATGGTGACGCACAGTTCATCAAAATTAATCGGCTTCCCGATGAAATCGTAAGCGCCCATTTTGAGAGCAGTCTTGATTTCCTTGATCTGGGGGTCCGCGGTCATCATGATCACGACGCTATTTGCGCCGGATGTTTTGAGTTGATCGAGCACTTCCAGCCCGCTCAAATCCGGCAAGTGCAGGTCGAGCAGGATGACTTCCGGAGATTCGGAATGGACAATGCGCAAAGCCTCCGCGCCGTTCTCGGCCTCCAGCGGCACGTGGCCGGCCTCTTTGCATTTCTCGCAGAGCGACCAGCGCACCAGTTTTTCATCATCCACAATCAGGATTTTGTTTGCTGCCATCGCGCTTACTTTATCACGCCTTTCTCGCGGGCACTGTCCCGCCGCCAGCCGGCGAGATGGGAAGCCAGACGCTGAATCTGGTTTCCTCTCCCGGTGCGCTGGCCACTTCGATCCGGCCGCCGTGATCTTCCACGATCCCCTTGGCCAGAGAAAGTCCCAAGCCGGTTCCCCGTTGTTTCGTGGTGAAGAAGGGCCGGAAGATTCTCGGCAAGTCTTCTGGGGAAATCCCGCGGCCGGTGTCGGCAACGCGCACCAGCGCGAAACCATTCTCGGTGAGGAGTCTTACATCTATTGTCCCGCCTTCGGGGATGGCCTGGATTCCATTTAACAGCAGGTTCAGCAGCACCTGTTCGATCTGCGCCGGATCGTGGACCACGGGCGCCAAGCCCGCCAGCGGGGAAAAGCGGATCTCAATCGGACGGCTGCGGATCTGTTCCCGCGCCATGTGCACGGCCTGTTCGGCGGTAAAGTTCAGGTCGGCGGGGACCAGTTGCGGAGGCTGGGGACGCGCGTAAAGCAGGAGGTCGGAAAGAATTCTCTGGATGCGCTTGACCTCCCGGCGAACTTCCTCGAGCACGTCCCGGCGAGGGCTCTCCGGCGCCAGCTCGCGGACGATTATTTCGATCGCGCCGGCAATGCCTGCCAGCGGATTGCGAATCTCATGGGCCAGACCGGTCGCCAGCTCGCCGAGAGTGGCCAGATGTTCCGCGCGGGTCATCTGTTCGCGGTGCAGTCGTTCGATTTCCTGGCGGCTGTGGCGGATCTGGGCAACCATTTCGTTGAAGTGCCGGCCGAGCTCGCCGATCTCGTCGCGCCGGCTGGCGAAGACCACCTCGGCGCTTAGGTCTCCATCCCGGAGGCGCGCAATTTTTTCGTTCAATTCAGCCAGGGGGCGCTGGATCAGCACGGCCAGCATTGCCAGCACCACGCTGCAGATGGCCACCGCCCCGCCCGCCGCAATCAGAAGAATCCAGTGGTGGCTGGGTGTCTCGAGCAGGAGCATTACGGATTCGAAGAGCGCGAGGCCCAGCAGCAGCAGCGCTGCCACGGGCAGGACGGCCTTCAAGCGCCATTTCTGGGTCAATAGCGTCATGGACGCACGCGCGGGTACACATAATCATCTCACAAGAAAGACTTCGGCGGGCGAGGAGCCCGGCCCTCGGAAAAATTCGAGCGGGATTCCTGGGAAGCGGGACGCAATCAGAAGCGGAACACTGCCGCCAGGTTTGCTCCCTCCGGCAAATCGGCTGGCGAGACGGACGAGACATGGCCTCCATGCCGCAGGGTGTGAATCGCCGCGAGGTTGAGCAAGTCTTCGTCCCCCGGCTCGCGCTCCCCGTGAAGGTGGACGGCTCCAAGGCCCGGCTCGCAGAGACCCCACTGCTCGGCCCCTTCCGCAAGGAAGAGAGAGAGAATGCGGCCTTGCTGCGCGCCGGCCAGAACCTCTCGCAGATTGCTCGAGGCTTGTGCCGACCCGGCCAGCTCTTTGTAATTATCCAGGGCGGCGCGTGTCTTGCGGTCGGCTTGGCGCTGCATGATCTCCCAGCCCGCGGCGCGCAATTCCTCGGGGCTGGAGCGATCCGGATTCCCCGTGATCACCTCTTCCACCAGAGCCGGATAAGAATTCACTTCGCGGTAGAGGGGAAGGAGGTAATTCACGCCTGCCAGCACCAGTGGAGCGGCATGATCTCGAATCGCGTTCATCACGCTCGTGTCTACCCGGCGAAGGAAGCGAACGATTCTGTCTTTGATCTCCGCATTGCTGCCGTGCGAGATCGGTCTGTTCCCGCCGTCGGCTCGCGAGGCGGTGTGAAACTGCAATTGCCGTTCAAAGCTCTCCTGGCCAAATGTCTCGCGCAGATTGGCGGGAACGCGGTGCAACTGTATCTCATTCGCAGCGTAGCGCGTGCCTTGCAACAATCGAATATGCCCCTGGCTCACGGCGAGAACATAAAAACGGTCCTCGCCGCTGACCAGCGGCAGCAGTGGCCTTACCTGAAAACGATTGCCGATGATAACGTGCTCCAGGGGATTCACCGGCAGGTCAAATGCCCGGAAAAAATTCTCCGCGGCGAAAACCGCGAACCCCTTTCCCTTGGAAGGAAGGTTTTTCACGGCGGTGAGCTTTTCTGCCGGCCGTAGAAGCGCCCGGACATCGGCGGCGCTGATCCCCCGGGCGAGCAACTCCGCTTCGGCTGTGCGCAGAAGGTTTCTCAGGCGAATCACGTCTTCGCGGGAATCCTTTGCCGAAGAATGAATTGGCATGTAAATGGAAATCGAGGGTGTCTTTTCGTGTTCCAGAAGGATTACAAATTCCTTTTTGTTCAGCTCGGAAACCGGTTCGCTCTGTTTCACCTGGACGGCGAGGGTCATGGCTGCTCTCCTTCAGGGCTCTCGTTCTGTTCGCTTCTCGGCGGCGTTCGGACCCCGGCAGCTTGGTCACTCATGTCCCCTCTTTCGAAAGCAATCCGTGGCTAGCCACCGGCAGAAGGTATCTGCGAAACCAGTCTGCCGCAAGGTGGGCCACATTCTCCAGCGTTCCCGGCTCTTCGAACAGGTGTGTCGCTCCCGGGACAATCTCCAGTCTCTTTTCCGAATGGAGACGGTCAAAGGCATGGCGGTTGAGTTCAATTACCGGTTTGTCCAGCTCACCCACGATGAGGAGGGTGGGAGCTTCTACCCACCCGAGCGATACCCCGGCCAAATCCGGCCGCCCGCCTCGCGATACGACCGCTGAAACCTTTTCGGGGCGCGCTGCCGCGGCCATCAGGGCGGCGGCGGCCCCGGTGCTCGCGCCGAAATAGCCCATCTTCATTGTCTGGGTGGGGGCGTAATTGGCAACCCAATCCGTGGCGCCGGTCAGCCTTTTGGCGAGAAGATCGATATCGAACCGCAGGCTCCACGTCACTCGGTCGATTTGTTCCTCATCCACAGTCAGAAGATCAAAGAGGAGAGTGGCCAGGCCGGCCCGGTTCAGCATCTGCGCCACAAGGCGATTTCGAGGGCTGTGACGCGAACTGCCTGAACCGTGAGCGAAAAGGATAATCGCGCCGGTCTCTCCAGGTATCTTGAGATCGCCCGAAAGCGCTACGTCTCCACAGAGGACCTCGACCGTGTCCTCCTGTGCTTGCATGAGACCTCCCTTCTCACTGCGCAAGTTGCACTCCCTGCAAATGGATTTACGGCGTCACACTGCACTCGGTGTCTTTCTCCGCGCGGCCCGTTCGAGAAGGTCGGTCACCTCCTCGTCGGAGACTTGCGTAAATCTTTCGTATAGAAGGCCGATGGCAGCGAAGCTGTATGGCGTGATGAGACAGACGATCTCATCGACTTGGGATCTCAACTCGAGGAATGTAGACATAGGAGCAACGCCGGCCGCGACCACCAGGCGCGCAGGCCGCAGACTCCTGATCGCCTCAATCGCCGCACGCAACGTCGAGCCGGTGGCGATCCCGTCGTCCACGAGGATCACCGTGCGCCCCTGAACACTGGGTGCAGGCCGGTCGCTTCGGTAGGCGCGTTCGCGCCGCTCCAGCTCTTTCTGCTCCTCCGCCGCGATTTGTTCAATATTGGCTGGGGAGATATTCAGCGCCTCGACCACGTCCTCGTTGAGTACGCGCACGCCACCGCTGGCAATGGCGCCCAGAGCCAACTCTCGGTAACCAGGGACGCCGAGTTTGCGCACCACAAAAACGTCCAGAGGAGCATCCAGGGCCCGGGCAATTTCGTACCCTACGGAAACTCCCCCGCGCGGCAGGGCGAGCACCAGGACATCCGCGCGGTCTTTGTACGCAATTAGCTTTTCGGCGAGAAGCCGGCCGGCCTGTTCGCGATCCTTGAGCTGTTCCAGCATGTTCGGCTGGGGAACGCGGCGCTCAGGCCGCCGCGCTCTTCGCCGAAATGCTTAGTGGGGCCAAAGGCGTGGAGATCGCCTTGAACGTGCTCACCACCTCTTCGTAGGAAAGTTCAGCCCTTCCCCTGCCGGCACCCACATGGAACACGACGTCGTCCATGGACAAGATGCCCTGGAGCACTCCGTCGCCGTCAACCACCGGCAAGCGCCGGACTCTTTCTTTGCGCATTGTTCCCAAGGCGGTATGGATATCGTCTTCCAGTGCGCAAGAAAAGATTTCCCCCGTGGCCACTTCACCGACGCAGATCTCTCCCGGCAGGCGATTCTGCGTTCCGAGGGCGATGCAGATGTCCCGATCCGTCACTATGCCGTTCAACTTTCCGTCACTTCCAACGATGGGGAGGAATCCGCAGTTGCGATTCCACAGCAACTCCACGGCTGCCCCCAGGTTGGTATCTGGACTACACGTAACCGGTCTTCCGACCATAATCTCCTTAACCTTCATTGCGTTTCTCCTTTTCCTTTCCATTTTGCCGCCCCCGAATCACTGCCACCGAACTCTGCGCATGCATCGCTACGGCCTCAGAGACGCTACCCATTAAGTATCGGTCCAGACCGCGCCGGCCATGCGAACCAACTACAATCAACTGCGCGCCCCACTTCTTGGCCTCGTCCAGGATCTGCGTCTTCGGGCTATCAATAGCCATGAGCACGGTGCCATCCGCGTTCAAGCGTGCCTCTCTCAGAGTCTTCACGGCAGAGGCCACGGCTTCTTTCGCCCGGGTGATCGAACCCTCGCGCAGCGTCTCCCAAAGTTCGACATTGACGTAGTTTGACTCGTTCCCCGGTACGACGAGCTCGGGCACGCACACCACCCGAACCTCTGTGCCCACCGGCCAGGGCATCTGGGCAGCCGACTTTACCGCTACCGTCGAACATTCCGATCCGTCCGTAGCCAGCAGGACGCGCAAGCCGTGCGGGATGCCCCCCTGCGCTTCTTCCGCACCGGCTCGGACGATTTCGACCGAGCACCGGGCATTTCGCACCACGGCACTCGCCGTGCTCCCCAGCCAGAACCGGCTGATTCGTCCGAGTCCCCGCGAGCCAACCACGACGAGATCAGCATTCCCTTGCTCGGCTGCGTCCACGATGATGCTCGCGGGATGGCCTTCGAGGACGGAAGTGGTGACCTCTCTTCCCGTCTTGCGGAGTTGCTCCGCCGCGCTCCGCACCAAGTCCTGTGCGGCCTTCGTTGCCCCCGAGACCCACGTCAGTACCTGCTCGGAGATGAAAACGTCCACAACCGTAAGTACGCAAAATTCCGTGCCTTCCGGCCAGGGTCGTGATGCCACTTGTTCCACCACCGCCCGGGAAGAAGACGAACCGTCTATGGCGACAAGTACTCGCATTTCACCACTTCCGCCGAGCCGCGTTGGATAGACCGTGCCTGGCCATGCCCGGCGTACGCCGGCGTGAATCATGGCCAGGGCACGGTCGTGACCCGTTGAACGGACCATCGGCCCGGATACGCCATTTTGTTCCCGGCGTTCCGGGCTTCTCCAATAGACCTGCTCGCCCGGGTCTGTGTGGGTTCGTTGTTTTCGCTGCGCTCAAAGCGAGTCTCTCCTTTTCAGCCATTTCGACCGGCCGCAAGAGAAACGTTCGCCCCCGAGTCGTCTAGGCGGCTTTGAGTTCGATCTTCACGGTCTTGGCCTGCGCCGCCTTTGCCGTTTCGATCTCGAGCACACCATTTTTCAGGGTGGCTTTCACCTTGTCGGTATCCACTTCTGCGGGCAAGCAGACCACGCGGAGCACCTGATCCGCGCGGCGCTCTGAAAGGATGCTTTTCGCTGTCTTGCTCTCCTTGCTGGTTTCCCGTTTGCCGGTGATGGTGAGTCGGCGAGGTTCGACCTTTACTTCGAGCTCCTTCTCGTTAAAACCGGGAACCTCAGCGTGGATTGTAAACGCGTCGTTGGACTCGCAGATGTCCACGTGAACGGGCTGGAGTATTTCCCCCTCGGCCCGAAGCCAATTGTTCAGGTCAAGGCCGAACACACGGCCGTTGCTCTCAAAGATTTCATACGCGCGCCGGGTGATCGAATCGAAAATTTCCTCCATCCTGTCGGACAATCTCTCGAATTCGAAGGGCTTCAGGAACACTGGCTCCTCGGCCCTTTTTATCGCCAAACCTTTCTCTATCATGGGTGTGTCTCCTTCTTTCTTTGATCTCGTGCCGGTGTTCGAAGTGAGAGCTCCTGAAGTAACTTCCAACTTGGTGGGGTAATCGAGATGTGTCTCACTCGAGGTCGTGACTCCCCGCTTCCATGTAAAGCACGGAGATGGCCACTTCCGCTGCGCGCAAGCCATGGGCCGGCAAAGGGTTACACGGCCAACGATCTCGCAGGACCAGCGGCATGCGCCAATTCGCACAGGTATCTGCGCCAGTTCCCGCTCGTCCGCCCGACGCTGAGAATTCTCCGATGAATAGTTGCGCATCGTTGGCAGGAATGCCTTCCATGGCTAAGGCCGCCGTTTTGTGGCTTTCTGCCGAAGCATTCATCCCTGGTGAAAAAAACGAAAGCGATGACCATCTCTTGTGGACTCTGTTTAAACTTGCGTCCCTGTCCCGGTGGTCTTATCCTACGCCGTGCAAAGAAGCTCACTTCGCCTCCGAGAAGCAGGCCAGCGCCCTTGCAGCTCCCCGGGCACTGAGGGCCTGCTTCACAGCCGGACCGTAGCGCCCTGTCATCCAGGAGTCATCTAGCGTCCATGTCTGCCGCCCAGACTCCGCCGATCATCGAGCCGGGCCACAGTTACGCCTCGGTCACCGAGAAAATCAGCGCCATTGTTCTGACCAGACGCACCACCCGCGGCTGGCTGTTCGGTTTTGCCATCGGGTTTACGCTGCTGATGCTTTTCCTGCTGGCGGTTTCCTATCTGCTGACCATCGGCACCGGCATCTGGGGCATCAATATTCCCGTCGGGTGGGGCTTTGCCATCGTCAATTTCGTGTGGTGGATCGGCATCGGCCACGCCGGAACGCTGATCTCCGCCATCCTGCTGCTCCTGCGCCAGACCTGGCGCACTTCGATCAACCGCTTTGCCGAGGCCATGACGCTGTTCGCAGTGGCCTGCGCGGGGACTTTCCCGCTGCTGCACATGGGGCGGCCCTGGCTGTTTTACTGGATGACTCCCTACCCCGACACCATGGGCACCTGGCCGCAGTTCCGCAGCCCGCTGGTGTGGGACGTTTTCGCCGTCTCCACTTACGCCACGGTCTCACTGATGTTCTGGTTCGTGGGGCTGATCCCCGACCTGGCCACGCTGCGCGACCGCGCCAAGAACCGCGCCGCACAAGTCATCTATGGTGTGCTGGCCATGGGCTGGCGCGGGTCGGCAGTTCACTGGCACCGCTACGAGACCGCCTCGCTGCTGCTCGCTGGCCTGGCCACGCCGCTGGTAGTCTCCGTGCACACCGTGGTGAGCCTCGATTTCGCCGTGGCCATGGTCCCCGGCTGGCATACCACCATTTTCCCGCCCTACTTTGTCGCCGGCGCCATCTACTCGGGCTTCGCCATGGTCATGACGCTGGCCATTCCCATTCGGCGTTTCTACAAGCTGGAAGACTTCATCACCATGCGGCACCTGGACAATATGGCCAAGGTGATGCTGGCCACCGGCCTGATCGTGGCCTATGGCTACATGATGGAGACCTTTTCCGCCTTCTACGCCGGAGACATGTACGACAAATACGCGCTCGTGAACCGCATGACCGGGCCCTATGCCCCGGCCTACTGGTCGCTGATCCTGTGCAATATCGCCATCCCGCAGTTGCTGTGGTCGCGGCGCGTGCGCGCGAACGTGCCGCTGCTTTTTGCGCTATCGCTGATCGTCA